>CAYYPG010000016.1:0-29037 GCA_964473505.1 uncultured bacterium
GGCGTCATCGGCGTATTAGGTTGATGCAAGGCACCAGGACTCACAATTTGGTCAATCCCAACATCATTGGCCGCCGGATACCAGACTTCGATATCATCAATCATCCATGCATAATAAAGACCAGGACCTGTTGGCGGAAGTGGGTCATCAGCATGAAATGCGATTTTTATTGTTTGACCTGCATACGCATTTAAACTCACGGTAATTGGGGTATTGTAATAATTCCAACCACCGGTTTGTGTTGACAGATTATAAACTACTGTGGTATCATTTCCCACAATAACTTTCGTATAATAATTGTCACCATAAGTCGAACCAGCATAGCCATAAGTCCACCAGGTTAAATTATAAACTCCACCCGGAGAACCGGTAAGCGTAATTGGTGGCGTTATCAACCATTCATCCTGATAATAGTAAGACCACCAAAGACCGGCGCTGGCAGGTGGGGTCCGAAAATATGGTGAAGTGGTGAAACTTGACCAATAACAGGGATAACCACCTTGGGTACCTGTATTGTTTTGAATCCTTGTCCAGCCTGTTGGCGGAAATGTCGTGCCAGTAAAGCTTTCGGTAAATATCGTCGCTTTAACATTATTCAGATTAGGGAATATTATCGGTTCTCGAATGATAATTTCTTTTGTTTTTGCATCTGTTTCCAAAGCCGCGACTTTGGATATTGGAGCTAAAGCATTAACCGATAATATTAGCCCTAATACCATTATTGGCATTAATACTTTTTTAATCATTGCATCCTCCTGTTAATTTAGTATTAGATGTTTACAAGTTTGTTTTTGTTTTGTATTTACCTCCTCCTGCCGACTACGGCAGCTATTTATTAGATTATTATATTTAATTACCACTTTATCCATTGTTGCGGACTCAGCTATTACTGAGCTCAGCCGAAAATATATTTTTATTAACATGCACAGTCCGTCGCCGCCCCCGAAGTTCATCGCGTATCCGTAATGTTTGGTTTTATTACATCCAAATATCTTTTATAATATCACAAATATCATACAAAATTTTTATTAATCTGTCAAGAATATAAATAGGAAATCTCTGAAAAATGCTCATGAGACACCGAGCCCCACAAGAAAAAAACAATAATTATACTTCTGCATTTCATGTTTTTTGAACCGATATTGATTTTGTCAGAGGTCTTAATTAAAGAAATCTGAAAAATGCTCAAGAGATACCGCACTCTATAAGAAAAAATCAACAATTATTCTTCCGCATTTCACGCCTTTTGAATCAATGTTGACTTTGTCAGAGTCCTTAATTAAGACTGGTAGCGTATAATATTTTGTGTAAATTCAGTATTGATATGTTAGGGAAAAAGATGATTCTTCGGCCTTGTTTAATATTTAAAAAGGAGAACACTCCTATAGAAGAAAAAGCCAATTTACACACAAATCTTGACGCTACCTTAAGACTCCGACGATGAAAATCTTTTTGTTTCATATCCCTAGTGAACACTTAATACCGCTTCGGTTTTTAGGACTTTTGAGTTTGAGATACTTTCTTGATCTCAACCTTTATAGTAACTTTTAAAAAAGACATAAGTCTGTCTTTCTCAAATTAAAGTAATTCTTAAATCATCCATCCTTATAAAACCATGGATTAGTCTTCTTGCTCAGTTGACTTTTATCGAGAATTAATTAAAATTAGTTAAGATATTAATGAGCTTTGTTCGGTTTGTGAAGTAATATTAAAATCAACATGAAAACTATGCCTTTAATAACAATTTTGCATGCAACCTTTTGAATTCTTTTGTAAAAAATAAAAAAGTTGTAATCTCTAATACATGGTAAATCTTGATTTGTACTTATTGCGATGAGAAAAGAACCCAATTTGCTAATTTTATATATATTACTTACACAGATCCTAAATCTTGATGAATGAGGAAAAGTTTTTGAGTGAAGAGCAATTAATGCCTGGACTATACATAATCAGCACGCCGATTGGCAATCTCCAAGATATAACTCTCAGGGCTTTGGATGTGTTAAGAAAAGTTGATATTATTGCCTGTGAAGATACTCGACACACTGGACTTTTACTTAAACATTATAATATTAAAAATAGACTTATTAGTTTTTATGAGTACAATAAAAAGACACGCACTCCTGAACTCATCAATATGATAAAACATGGTGCCAGAGTCGGTTTGGTGTCTGATGCGGGAACACCAGGAATCTCTGATCCGGGCTTTTATCTAATTCGTGCGGCGATTGCAGAAAACATTTTAGTCTCCGCAATCCCCGGTCCATCCGCGCTTTTGACCGCAATCGTTATATCCGGGTTACCCAGTGATCGATTTGTCTTTGAAGGTTTTTTACCCAAACGCGAAGGCCGCAAACGAAAAAAACTTATGGAATTGAAAGATGACTCCAGAACTATGATCTTTTATGATTCACCCCATCGGATAATAAAATCTTTAGCCACGATTCAAGAAATTTTTGGTGACCGTAAAGCAGTTTTGGCAAAAGAATTGACCAAGAAATTTGAGACCGTATTGCGGGGAAATATTAGCGAAATAATTGCACAGTTGGCCAATAAAAAGATAAAAGGCGAAATCGTTTTAGTCGTTGCGGGCAAAGAAAAGACCAATTCTTCGTACGGATAATAACCACATTAATTTGTTTTTTAGATATCTTTATGAAAGAAAGTCATAAGAATATTGGCCGGAAATTTTTACAGCCGTTAACTAATTTGATGGTCCGCGCAAAGATTTCACCAAACATGATAACCGTAATGTCAATTCCTTTTAGTTTGCTTGCTGGTTTCTTTTTCGTTCAAGGACTTTGGTATATCGCTGGCATAATTTTAGTGTTAGTCGCCTTGCTCGATACCATTGACGGTGAGGTTGCTCGAAAATCCCAACATGTCAATATCAACGGCGCTTTTTTAGATTCGGTAATAGACCGCATAACGGAAATGCTAATCTTCTTCAGTTTTTTTCTCTATTATCAAAGAACACCCGTTGCAATTAGTACCATTTGGTCTAAGTCTCAGGCGCGTGCGATTATGGCAGCGATCATATTTTTAACCGGTTTTTCTTCATTGTTGGTAAGTTATATTCGGGCACGCGCTGAAGGTATTGGTAAAGAATGTAAAATCGGGTTATTTGAACGACCAATCAGATTTTTAATTTTAATTGTTGGTATTTTTTGCCTAGGACCAAAATACTTTGTCATTGCACTGGGCATTATTCTTTTGGGTAATATCTTTACAATCTTTCAGCGAATTTTCTATGTCTTAGGTAAATATAGGTAAATAATTAACTTGTCGGTATAAATTAAAACTTGTCATGTTGAATATCCTAAATAGTTTCGGGAATCAGGTTGAAACCACATTTAAATTAGATTCACCCCCGGTTAGATGAAATTAATTTTGATTAAATACCATCAGTTTTGAAGAACAACTATGGAACGTGTTTTACTCATCGGCGTTGCCCGATCATCGGTGGAACGCTGGAAGAAAATTGATTCTTTAGAAGAGTTAGCTTCTTTAACCCAAACTGCCGGTGGTATTGTAGTAGAAAAGATTCTCCAAGTAAAACAAGACCTGAATCCGGCAACACTTCTGGGAAAAGGTAAAATTGAAGAGTTAAGGCAATTATGTCATCAACATCAGATTGATTTATTAATCTTTGATGATCCACTAACACCTTCGCAGATGCGAAATATTTCTGAAGCCACGAAAGTACGGGTGATTGACCGCACAATGCTGATTCTGGATATTTTTGCCCAGCATGCGAAAACCGCTGAAGCCAAGGCTCAAGTGGAATTAGCCCAACTGGAATATCGTCGGACAAATCTTATTGGCCTTGGCACCGAACTTTCTCGTTTGGGTGGCGGTATTGGCACTCGCGGTCCTGGCGAGAAGAAATTAGAAATCGACCGGCGCCGAATTAAAGAACGGATCGATACCTTAAATCGTCAGTTATTACGCATTGACAAAGAACGAGCGGTGCAAAGAAAAAAACGCCAATCTTTCTTTAAAATTTCTTTGGTTGGTTACACTAATGCTGGAAAATCAAGTATTATGAACCGGCTGACTGGTGCCCAAGTTAAAGTTGCGGCCTATCTATTTGCAACCCTTGACCCAAATACTAAAGCATTCAATTTAACCAAACGGATAAAAGTATTTGTCACAGACACTGTTGGATTTATTAGAAATTTACCCCATGAATTGATTGCCAGTTTTCGAGCCACGCTTTCCGAAACCAGAGAAGCCGACTTGATTTTACATGTTGTTGATGCCAGCGAAGAAAATATCGAAGAAAAAATTCAGGTTGTGGAAAATACTCTTAAAGAGATTGGATGTCAAAACAATTCGGTTTTGATGGTCTTTAATAAAATTGACCGCATCTTTGAACCAGAAATTGTTCGGCGACTAAAACGCAATTATCCCAAAAGTGTTTTTGTTTCCGCATTAACTGGCCAGGGCTTTGAAAAACTAAGAGCCGCAATCTTAGATTTTGTGAAATCAAAACTTATTACCAAAAAACTGACGCTACCGCTAAAATATGGTGATCTAATAAGTAAAATCTATGAAACCGGCGAAGTAATCCGGCGTGTTGATAAAGACACAAAGGTTACGCTAACGATAAGAGGTTATCCGTCAGATTTACTGAAAATTGCAAAAGAAATAAATGAAACGCTGGCTATGCATCAAATCAAACAACCATCTTAACAAACCTAATTAGACAAGTACCAAAGCCACAAAATTATCTCCCAAACTTATTAAAATTTGCTAAAGATATAAAAGACGCGCAAGACAAGGCAACCCTCTTGGCACCTGCAGTTTGACAAGTTTCAAAATTACAAGAACCAAGTAAACCACTAGATACACATCAGATAAAAATATCTTAACCACCAAATTCGGCGCATAAACAGAAACGAAGAAAGAACCCTTACCATTATAAACCAGATTTACTGAAACTTACTAAAAAGACAAGCGCAACTCTAACCATCCGTCAGACACATCAATCGTACAATTAAATTCAGTATATAAACAAAACGAAGAGACCACCATTACCATTATTTAGATTTAATAAAACCAACTAAAGAGTTAAACAATTTTCTGATCACAGAGTGTCTACTAAACTTAAAAAGCCATCCGTTTATTTTTGGTTTTCATCGAGTTCATCACAAACTATCTTTTTAAAATCTCGACTACTACTATTATAATAAAATTCTCAGCATTAGTTACGCAGCAATTAAAAATAAAAGGATGTCTGAAGGCTAATGCATTTTCTTACTGCCTGATAATAGAAAGTCGTGTAATTCTGTGAAAAGTTCTGTTTTGCAGCACCGAAGGCGAAACGATGAAGAATTTTAACTCCTGATAAGTATTGACAGTATTATACTCTAAAAATAGATGTTTTGTCCAATTCAACATGTCAAATAATTAAACTTTTTTCAACAAACCGTGTGTGACAATTAAAAAATTTTAGAAAACCTTTATACAGCTGTTTATTATTCCCTCGTTTTTAATATCATATCTTTCTA
Source organism: uncultured bacterium (assembly GCA_964473505.1). Lineage (GTDB taxonomy): Bacteria > Hydrothermota > Tepidihabitantia > Tepidihabitantales > CAIPLT01 > JAOABV01. The sequence goes on from CAYYPG010000016.1 coordinate 5,514, forward strand.
TTAAAGTTGACATTTATCTTATCTTAAGATAAAATCAATTATGGAAAAATTGTCGACGAATGACTTTTTTAAGTTGTTTTCAACTTTTGCCGCTTTTCCTACAGTTCTAATTACCTGTGAAGAAAACATTATTACGGTAACCTTAATCCATATTTTTTCCTTTTCGCCACCACTAATTGGCATTGGCATTAAACCGGAGAGATATTCGTATCATCTAATAAAACATAGTAAAGAATTTGTCGTCAATATTCCGACAAAGAATCAATTATCCGCAACCATATTTTGTGGTGCAAAATCCGGCCGGGATGTAGACAAATTTAAAGCGACTGGTTTGACTAGAGAGCCATCTTTATCAGTAAAGACAGTTAGTATTAAAGAATGTCCGGTAAATATTGAATGTAAAATAATACAAGAAATTGAATGTGGTGACCGAACCTGGTTTATTGGTGAAATTGTCAATGGTAAAATTGCAAAAGATTATAAATCAGAAGATACGATTTTATATTGGCGTGGTGTTTATCGGCTACCAGGCACAATTATTAAATAACGATGAAAAAAGAGAACTTGGACAAAGTCAAGCTTTTTTCAAAAGACACAGAGTGCTTAATCGAATGTCCGAAGTTTTCTTCTGAGCCGCGATGCATTTTAGGCGTTTCTCGGAGTTTCCTAAAATACCAAGACCGTGAAGATATCCGAAGTGTCTGTGAGGTTTTTCTCAAAATGCTCTGTTGCTTTTACTAAACCGAATACTTATTGCTGGAAATAAATGTCCCAATCGCTATATTGTGTAAATTGGTTAAAAATAATGAATGATGTGTATTTGAAACAAAATTCTATTTTGTCCCAACCCGCTTATTAAGTAAATTCGTAATGCTCAAAAGTTCCAGGCCAGTATCTAAAGTACTTGTAAGCCAGTTAATCTTTGGAGCAGTCTTCAGTTCTTTTTTATGCTTTAATTTTGCATTCGGACAATACTATTTTGGTAAAAATAAAGTCCAGTATCAAGATTTTAATTTTAAGATATTATCAACTTCCCATTTTAATATCTATTTTTATGAAGGTGGCGAAGGATTGGCTGAATTCGCCGCAAAATATGCTGAGCAATTTTATCAAAAAATTTCTTCGGGTCTGAAAGTTGAAATTAAGAGTAAAATTCCCCTTATTATCTACAATTCACCTAATGAATTCGAACAGACCAATATCATCTTAGATATAATTGAAGAATCTGTTGGCGGTTTCTCCGAACTGTTTAAGAACCGGATAGTCGTTCCCTTTAATGGTTCTTACAAAGAATTTCGAACTGTCTTGGAACATGAAGTTACTCATATTTTTGAATTTGAACTATTTTACAAACCGCGGTGGGCTTCAATTTTAACTTTAGTGAGTGAATTTCAAATTCCGCTTTGGGTTGCCGAAGGACTCTCAGAATTTCTTTCGGCTGAAGAAAAAGCCGGGGTTTTCAGCGAAGTATATCTGCGCGACCTTATGCTTAATAACCAATTTGTGGGTCTGGATAAATTAAAAGACGAAATGGGATATATCAACTATCGAATCGGCGAAGCCTTTTTCCGTTATGTTAATGAAGTGTATGGTCGACAAAAAGTTTTTGAATTTATCCATCTGCTAAAAGCAAAACGCAACTTAGAATCTGCGTTTAAGGAAGCATTTGGCACAAGCGTATCCAAGTTGAGTCAAAAATTGGAAGACTATTTAAAGGTTAGATACTGGCCTTTAGTTGTAAAAAAAGATAACTTTTCTGCCATTGTGACAGTTTTAACTAATCATATAAACGAAGGAGCAATTTATAATACCGCTCCAGCAATTTCTCCTTCCGGCACTAAAATTGCATTTATTTCGGACCGCAATGGCTATACGGATATTTATGTAATTTCGGCAATTGATGGTAAAATTCTCAAACATCTGGTTAAAGGTGAACGCAGTGGCGGTTTTGAAACCGTGTCCATTTTACGGGGCGGTTTATCTTGGTCAAACGATGAACATAAAATTGTCTTGGTTGCCCGTAGTTATGGTCGTGACAATCTGGTAATTGTTGACTATCCTTCTGGTAAGGTTAAAAAAAGATTATCGTTTAATCTTGATGCTGTCTACTCGCCCCGTTTTTCTCCGGATAACCGACAAGTTGTTTTTGTCGGCTTAAAAAATGGTTATGCAGATATTTATATCACAGATTTATCAACCGGTAATCTTATCCGGATAACTTATGACTATTACGAAGACCGTGACCCGAGTTTTTCTCCGGATGGCAAAGAGATTGTTTTTGTCTCTGACCGACCCGATGCCAGTGATTGGATACCAGGTAATTATGGAATATTTAAAACTGCCGTCATAACACATAATGCCGAACGGGTATCAAACATCAACCGAATTGTTGGCGTTGCCCGGTCTTCCTATCTGGCAAATCCGACTTTTTCTTCTGATGGCAAACATTTAATTTACACCGCGGCAGACTTACAGTCGGCCAATGAAAAATCCGGCGCGGATAATATCTCCTTATATATTTATTCTTTAACTGACCAGACCTTGACTCATAAGACCGATTTTGTCAGCAGTGTCCATTACCCATCAATATCTCAAAATGATAGTATATTGGCCTTCAGTTATTACGCTAATCAAGGTTGGGATATCGCAGTAATTCGAGAACCGTTCATCCGAATTCCTAAGGTAAAACCCATATCCAAAGCGATTGATCTCGTGGCGATGGCAAAACCAGCAGAAGGTTACCAAGCAACCGGTATTGATTATAATAAAGTCACGCCTTATCAGTTTATTTTAACCCCGGATTATGGAATTGGCTCTCCCGGATATTCATCGCAAGGAGGTTTTTCTGGAACCGTAAACTTGGTCTTAAGTGATGTTTTAGGAAATCACCGATTTTACTTCCAAACTGAACTCTATAAAGACATTTCCAATTCCAATATCTTCTTTTACTATTGGAACTTAACTAAACGGACTGATTGGGGGTTAGGTTTAATCCAATATTTTAATTATTTCGGCCGATATCCAGATTCAGTACACATTATTCGCAATCGCGGAGCAGAGTTGTTTGGGTCTTATCCAGTTGATAAATTTACTCGCTTTGAACTAGCATTGCTCGGATATTTTAGTGACAATTATTTAGTTAACCTTTCAACTGACCGCTATACACTCACTAATGATAAGATATTTCTAATGTCCGCAGCATTTGTATTTGATAATACGATATGGACTAATTTAGGTCCGGTTAAAGGAAATCGGACCCGGATGGAAACCTATCAGACTTTGCCCATATCCAGTTATAAATTTTATACAACCTATATAGATTTTCGAAACTACTTTGGATTGTCTCCAAGATATATTTTAGCCACCTGGTTATACGGCATTGGTAGTTTTGGTGCTAATCCGGAATTATTTTATTTAGGTGGTGAAATTATTCGGGGCTACGAAATTGGCGAATTTTACTATCAGCCCAGTAATAAAGTCGCCTTTGCTATTTTAGAATTAAGACATCCATTAATCGACCAAATAAAAATTGCCTATCCAATACCGATTAATATTAGAAATATTCGGGGAGTAACATTCTTTGATGCCGGACTTGCCTTTAAGCAACCTCTGATAATTTATCGTTCAGGTAGTGGTTTTGAGGACCTCAAATTAGGCGTCGGCGCCGGGTTAAGAATCCAAATCTCTTATTTTATATTAAAATTTGATTTTGCCAAACCCCTTTCCAAAACTCCAAATCAAAATTGGAAATTCTATTTTAGTATCGGCACTGACTTTTAATGTCACTTTCCAAAGTTAAAAATTAACTCTTAAAAAGTTCTCTACTTAGTCGGTGTGCAGACTTTAAAACTATTCTCGACTGAAATTGAAAGAACTCAGCAAAAGTCTCTAATTAACCAAAATGTTACGTTAATACGAAGTAAGATGAAGTGAAGTTAACTGGTTTTAGCATCTAATGGAGATTCCTGCTAAAGACAATATTACTGCAAGCGGCACAAGCGAATTTATTGGATTTTATATTTAATCGCCGTGTCTCCAAAGCATTCTTCCAAGTTTTCTAATAAAATCAAAGATTAAGAGATTCTGAGTGAAGTTTAGAGTAACAAAAGCAGTCTTTCCCACACTTTTTTGAAATTTTATTAAATTAAAGATATCCTCCATAATTATAAATTTTCTTTTATATCAATCCCAACAGGTGATATGATAAAATGTTTGAGAAAATTGAAAACATGCAGTTTTATGAATAAAATAAAAACGCCGACACCAGTTAAAATGTTAAGGTGTTGGCAGAAAGGATAATATAAAATATAACATGAAAAATTATGTCAAAAATCAAATTAAGTCAAGAACTGACTTAAACCGCCAGCAAAAACAAACCAACTGTAAACTCTTATAAGTTTTCTTTTAGATCAAGCCCGGCGGGCTCCCTTATACAATGGGCAATCTCCTGGGTATACCCCTAGGTATACCTGGGGGCTACCCACCAGACTACCTCCCCGAGTACCTAACCTAAAACATCTTAGACCATTCCCTATTTAGTTCATCAATTTAATCAACGGATTATCAAGAGGAAAACAGATAGTGCAGTTTTGTAGGCTGACTGATGAACAAAGCAGGACGCCAAGTAAATGGGTGAGTATAGGCTTGAGATGCGGATTAATTATTTTTTAGTTTATTCACCAAACGACATGCCTTAAATGTTCTTAAACATTTGATTATAGAACTTTTAAAAGTACCTAAAATACTAAATTGAGTTACTAAACACTTCATACTTTTCGATAATTATTATAAATGACTCAAGGCTGATTGAAAATAAATCTCACAAGAGAAAGGGTGTCAGGTTAAATTCAAAGAAACAAAATGAAACTAACATAAAACATGATGCAGTTTATGTATAAAAAGATTGGTATGATAATAGCCGTCATACTAAAAATGCCCCAATTATGCAAGATAAAAGCAATTAATCAAAATGATTACAAACCTTTGATTAAGAAAAAATAACAAAACGAGTACAAGAATACTTCTGTAATGTGTTAAGATAAATGAGATGATAATGGCATACAAAAATATGTAATTGAGTTATACAGAGGAGATAGTTAAAATGTGCGTGGCCTTTCTCTCTCTGATTATATACCTGACTATGTGATGCTATCAATCAAAAGTAGAAAACAGAAAAATCAAAGGAAAAATTACTGGGGTTTACTTTTTAGGTTTAGGTTAAAATCTAACTTATTGAAATTAAACTAAATTTCTATCAAAATTCCGATATTGGATGGCTTCGGAGATATGGTTGGGTTTGATATTAAAACTTCCATCCAAGTCTGCAATTGTCCTTGCTACTTTTAAGATTCTATCATAGGCACGGGCTGAAAGCCCTAATCGTTCAATGGCATTTTTTAATAGCCCTTCACTAATAGAATCAATTTCACAAAACTTGCGGATTTCTTTGGATTCCATTTGACTATTGCAATAGATCGGTTTTTTCTTCTTTAATTCTTTGAATCGTTCCAATTGGATTTCCCGGGCTTTATTAACTCGGGCGCGAATTTTTTCTGAAGGTTCTCCTGGTTCTTTTTGGGCTAACGCCTCATATTTAATTGAAGGTACTTCAATATGAACATCAATTCTATCTAAAAGAGGTCCGGAAATTTTTGCGCGATATTTTTTAATCATATGAATTGTACAAGAACATTCTTTATGCGGGTCTGAAAAATATCCACACGGACACGGGTTCATTGAAGCCGCCAGCATAAACCGAGCCGGATAAGTAATTGTCGATTTTGCTCGGCCAATGGTCACAAAACCATCTTCTAAGGGTTGACGCAAACATTCTAACACATCGCGATGGAACTCTGGCAATTCATCTAAAAATAAGACACCATTATGTGCTAAAGAAACCTCGCCCGGCTTGGGATATCCACCTCCACCAATCAAACCCGCCTCAGAAATTGAATGGTGCGGTGAACGAAATGGTCGAGTTGCGACTATCGGTTGATTAGGCATTAAAGTTCCGGCAACACTGTGAATCTTAGTGGATTCTAACGACTCTTCTAATTCCATTTTCGGTAAAATTGTTGGCAATCTTCGGGCCAACATTGTTTTTCCGGTTCCTGGTGGACCTAACATTAAAATATTATGGCCACCAGCCGCAGCAACTTCTAATGCTCGTTTGGCATGTTCTTGACCTTTTACCTCCGCAAAATCGACATTATAATCAGATGCGGAAAGAAAAACATTTTCCAAATCGGATTTAACCGGCTCAATTGCCTTGACCCCGGATAAGAACTGGACAACTTCTACTAAATTTTCCATCGGATAGACATTAGCTCCTTTAACTAAAGCCGCTTCCGCACTATTCTCTTTGGGTAGAATGATGCCGGAAAAATTCATATCTCTTGCGGCCATCGCCATAGAAATTGCACCTTTAATCGGACGCAATGTTCCATCTAAAGAAAGTTCGCCTAAAATTAAAAATCTCGACAGCAGATCAGAACGAAATGTGCCGAGTGCCCATAACATTCCAATAGCAATTGGCAAATCGAATATTGCTCCCTCTTTTTTAATATCCGCCGGCGCTAAGTTGACCGTGATTCGACGCACGGGAAGTTTAAATCCTGAATTCTTGATTGCCGCGGTCACACGGTGTTGTGATTCTTTAACTGCATTGTCCGGAAGCCCAACAATCACAAACGAATGCAAGCCATACCCCATATCAACTTCAACATCAACAAGATAGGCATCTATGCCATAAGTGCTGGCGGAGTATACCTTGGCAAGCATAAACTATATTTAAACAATAGAATATAAATGAAAAAATGTATCTGTCAACCTTAATTTTGCCAAGACTTCGGTTTTACGCTTTCCAGCCGGTTTTCTAAAGAATCGTCTAATAATGGAAAGAAATCATAACCAGTAATTTGTTCTAAACGGTCAATGGACAAAATATAATCTTTAGGAGTTCCCCCAATAAACGCTTGCTGATTGGGCAGCATAAACCCATACATTGCCCGGTTCTGGTTTTTACCACAACAAAGAATTACTTTGAAACAATGCGTTGGAACTGCAACTTTATTAGGACCGATATGTTGATAAGGAGTTACGGAATTACTATCTGAGTCAATAAACAGATTACCGGTAATTATCCATAATTTTCCATCAATTAATACTCGTTTTCGAACTTCTTCTTCTAATCTCTTCCAGATTTTTCTATTTAATGCTGGTGTCTGGGGTGCAATATTCGACAAGAGGAAAGTTGTCTTCATAGCCTCAGGAGAGCGTTTAAAATCTCCGGCTGGCGCCATGTGTCCTCGGTCATAACCACTGTGCTCATAATCAATCGGTTCAGCACGAAAACCAACCGGCAATTCTGAATCGGGTTGGAATCGACCTTGCCGAATAATCTTTCCTTTTAAATCAAGCGTATCAAGTTTATATGCAACCCAATATGGAATTTTCCATTGATTGTTATAGTTGATGACAAAATATTTCTTGTTTAAGATTTTTCCTTGCTTGCCGGCAATACCATATAACAGATTAAGACTATCTTGAAAGAGCGGTAATTTTTTGGTGAGAGTTTTGGCAAGTAGAGGTTCGAAGATACCACCTAATAGTAGTAATAAAAGAATTGTTTTACTAAAAAATGCAGAGAAAATATGGTGGATTTTTATTTCTTTGATTTTTACGAACATCTCACGATATACCAATTCTTATTTCGTAATTCCGGTTGATTTAAAACCATATGCAAAATATAGCCCTTAATCAATTATAAAGGACCAAGAAAACTCGGCAAAATGCCCAGATTATACCAAAAACACGAAAGAAAAACCAAAAATTCTCATATGCGCACATTGTGTCATTTGAGATACTATTGACTTTGTCAGAGTTCTCATTAAAATGTGTTAAGAATATATCTAACCCTTTTTTCTTTGCATAAAACACACTTACAACATCAAATCTCATTTTACGCTCTCCGGTCGTTTTATTAAAATATATGGGCAACCACATTTAATTATATACTCTTTACCTTCTTTTTAATATGTTCACCGTCTATCTTGGCTTTTATTAAAATCATTGCGACTATACTCGACCCAAAATTCTATGCATCAATAAATGATATTTAAAACATTAAAGTCTTATCTTCCAGCCTTCAATTGTTTTATTGAAAAACATTTTTAATATCGTTAATTATAAGTTCTTTACCTTCACAAATAAGACTTAAAAGATCTAACCTTATTTTTGCATTTCCTTTGGCTTTATTAAAATGCATTGCGAATATGCTCAATCCTAAATTCTTTGTCCTCGTAAACAATGCTCAAAACATCAAATCTTATTTCATAGTTTTCATAACCTTTTTGTGCCAAATAATATTCGGCTAAATTTCGCAATTTTTCTTGTTTTTTCTTACCAACACTTTCAAATGGCTCAGCAATAAAATCCGAACTCCGGGTTTTTACTTCAATAAACACAATGGTATCTTTTTCCCGAGCAACAACATCAATTTCACCCAAAGAACACCGATAATTTTTATCTAATATCTTAAATCGGTTTTTTCTTAAATACTTTTCGGCAAATAGTTCGCCTTGCTTTCCCAGTTTAAGCATCTGCACATTGATTCCAACAAAACTTTTTTTGATTAAAAGCCATAAAATATCGTTTGTTTTCGCAGCAAGTGTAAGTCAGGTGTTTTTTATGCATTCGACCTTAAGGCTGAAATTTTTCTAATGCTAAACGCACAGGCACAAAAGTCTTACGATGAACCTCGGACGGTCCAATTTGTTCAAGCACTCTTCGGTGGAAATCTGTGGGATAACCTTTATTTTTCATAAAATTGTATGCTGGATATTTTTGGTGAAGTTTCATCATCAGTCGGTCACGGTTGACTTTCGCAATAATTGAGGCGCACGCAATCGAAAGACTTTTTTTGTCGCCATTGATAATCCCTTGATTAGAAACATCACAATCGGGAATGGCAAAACCGTCAACGAGGGCTAAATCGAATTGGCATTTTAATTTGCTTATTGCTCGACGCATTGCCAAAAATGCGGCATTGCGAATATTGAGTTCATCAATCTCTTTAACGCTGGCCTTACCAATTCCATAGGCTAATGCTTTCTTAATTATCATTGCATAAAATTTCTCTCGAGCCAGAGGTGTTAATTGCTTTGAGTCTTTAATTGTCGGAATCTCCCAAAAAGGAGGTAAAATTACCGCTGCGGCAAAAACTGGTCCGGCCAAAGCACCCCGACCAACTTCATCCACACCACAAAAAACAATCCCATGCTTCCAGAGTTTCCAATCCGGTGTTTCTCGCAAACTCAATTATTGTTCTCCTTAATTATAATTTATATAAGCAATGCTAATAACTTAAAGAACTATAAAAAATCATCTTTAGTCAAGCCGAGTTTATTTTTATAATCTCAACTCATTGGCATTTAGTCATTCGCTGAAAACCAATAATGATAACTCTTCTAAAACCAGGTCAAAATCAGTACACCACCTACATTTTGTGTCGTACTAACCGAAAAAAAGCATGTTTGGTCAAATGGGAAGCAATGTCCGCGTCCAGGCTGCATACTAATGTTATTGAAAACCCTGAAAAATACTCAAGAGACACTGCACCCCATAAGAAAAAACCAACAATTATGCTTCTGCATTTCATGTCTTTTAAACTAATATTGACTTTATCAGAGTTCTTTTATTGAAAGTTCTGCGAAAGTCCACTTTTGCTACCATGAACTTGATTTTTGGTCTCACAATCATTGATTTTATTAGAAACCTTTGAAAATGTTTCCAAAATGTCAACCCCAGAGAAAAACATCAAGAAATCCGTTTGTGTCTTCTGTATCTCTTGAATAAATATTAACTTTGTCCGAGTTCTCTTTATTAATTGGTAGCGTCAAGATTTTTGTGTAAATTGGCTTTTCTTTTATAAAAGCGTTCTTTTCAAAAATATTAAACCAGGCCGAAGTATCCTCTTTTCTCTATCATATCAATGCTGAATATACACAAAATATTAAATCCTACCTATTTAATTTTAATTTAATTTTTTCTATCCCACATCAAAATTCATCAGCATGATATATTTTTTAAGGCTTAGCTGAATTCTTTTAATTATTAACAACAATATCGTTCTAAAAAACATCTAACAAAATTTGTCTTTTTATGCTTCTTTTAATTTAGCTTCTTGTCCTTTTTTCTCTCTAAAATAATATAGTTTGGCTCTTCTAACTTTGGTCTGTTTCATTACTTCAATTTTAGTAATGATGGGTGAATTCAAGGGAAAAATACGTTCGACACCGATTCCCCGGCTAATCTTCCGAACCGTAATCGTTTTGCCTTCACCAACACCACGCATTTTAATCACCGTGCCCTGAAAAGTGGTAAGTCGTTCTTTGTCACCCTCATAGATTTTATGGAAAACTTTTACAATTGAACCCGGCCTAATGTCAGGTGCAATATATCTTTCTTGGGTCTCTTTTACTTTTTTTTCTTTAACCTTTTTTTCTTTTGCCATTATTATCTCCTTTGCTAATTATCCATATTAGTTCACATCTCTATTGATTGTGGTTCATTAAATCTGTGATTTTTGGTGAGTCCCAACCACAGTCCGCTTTCGTATCGTTCGGCGAATATTCTCTATTTAACAAATCGGGTCTTTTTTCTTGAGTTAATTTTAAGGCTTGTTCTAATCGCCATGCTCTAATTTTTTTGTGGTCGCCCGATACTAAAACTTCGGGCACCTTATATCCGCGGAAATCTTGAGGCCTTGTATAATAAGGTGCATCTAATAAGCCGGAAGTAAAAGAATCCGTCTCTACAGAATCTCGGTCGCCAACTACACCTGGCAGTAGTCTAATTATTGCTTCTAAGATAACCAATGCGGCCGCTTCTCCACCAGATAAGACATAATCGCCAATGGAAATTTCATCGTCAACCAAATATTCACTAACCCGATGGTCAACACCTTTATAGCGTCCGCAGATTAAAATTAAATGTTCTTTGCGAGATAACTCTTGAGCAATCTTTTGTTTAAATTGCCGTCCCTGGGGAGAGAGCAGAATTACATAAGAGTTATCTTTTCTTACACTTTCTACGGCTTTAAAGATTGGTTCTGGTTTAAGAATCATTCCTGGTCCACCGCCAAAAGGATAATCATCAACGGTGCGATAATTATCGGTCGCAAAATCTCGCAGATTAATAAGCTGGATTTGGGCAATGGATTTTTCTTGGGCAATGCGGAACACACCATAATTAATTGGATTTGTGAAAAAATCGGGAAAGATGGTAATGATATGGATAAGCATTCAATAAGTTTTTAGCTTGGTAGGTCAAAAACTTCCATAATTTTATCGACTTGAATCTTGGTATAGTAAACAGATGCCGCGAGGGGCCCGGCAAATATATCGAGTTAGAGGATACTTTTTATTCTAAGATTTCGAGTTGAGCGCGTTTTCCTTGTTTCATTGCGGCGGCAGTAATAATCGCTCGCATTGCCTTTGCCGTGCGCCCTTCTTTACCGATAATTTTGCCGAGGTCGCCTTCGCCAACCCTTAATTCATAAATAAGGGTTTTTTCCCCGGCAATTTCTTTTATGGAAACCTTTTCTGGATGATCGACAAGGGCTTTTGCCATATATTCAATCAATTCTTTCATAGTTACCTCCTATGACCGAATGCGGTTAGAATCCGATTCGGATGTGTTTCCGCCCGCATCGAGCGGTTGCGTTTGCTTTATGTATCGCGTATAGAGTCGTTTGGCAGTGTCTGTAGGTTGTGCGCCTTTGGACAACCAGTATTCGACTCGTTGTTTATTTATAGTTAGCTGTTTAGTTTTCGGATTATAGTATCCTACGGCCTCAATATATTTGCCGTCCCTCGAGCGTCGTGAATCTGCTACTACTATCCGATAAAACGGACGATTACGCTGTCCGATTCGTTTCAGTCTTATTTTTACCACTTTGCACCTCGTCGTTAAATATTGAATATAATAATAAAAAATTCCCTACCTGTCAACATTGAATTTTTTTCTTATCTCACCTTAAGCCTAACTCCCACAAAATATCCTAACAATAACCTAAAGATCTCACACTCAAAGTACCGAACCTCATAAGATCCAGAAAATAATAAATAAACCGCTACCTTTTTTCTAACTGAGATTTTAGTCAATGTATAGAACCTATTGGACAGTAAGTTTAAGGTAGAGAATTAACTTTTGTAAAAGGAGCACATCAAGATTTTTATGTAAATTGGTTTTTCTTCTATCGGTGTATCCTCTTTTCATAATATATTATATTAAAATATGGTTAAATAAGATGGAAAATACCCCTTTTCTTTAACCGATCAATATTGTATTTACACCCAATATTATACACCATCGTGTAAAAGTGTTAGGTCAATTTCTTAATGTTCTCCTCGGGATTAATTGTTTCCAGACTAGATAGTTTATCGTCTAATTTTATAAGTTTCTTTTCCGCGGCTTCGTATCTGCTTTGAGCGTTTCTCAAATGAGTTCCGACAGTTTCAAAATCTTCCCGAAAACTCTCAAAATCATTGGTTAATTTTTGTAATGCCGATAAGATTTGTTCTGCGCTTTGTTCGATTTTTAATCCCCGCAAACCAAGCACGATTGCTTGAAGATAGGCATAAAGACTATTAGGTGAAACCGGAATCACTTTTCGTTCTAATGCATACTTGGCAACGTTTTTCTCATCAGGATTTTCTTTAATAATCACTTCATAATAGACATTTTCTGCAGGAATATACATCATCGCAAAATCATAAGTTCCTTCCTCCGGTAAAATGTATTTACTCGCAATATCGTCAATATGTTTTCTAACATCTTTTAAGAATTCTTTACGAAACCGTGTGCGATCTTCTTCGGTTGAACTTTCTACTAATCGGGAGAAATTTTCTAAAGGAAATTTGGCATCGATCGGCACTAATTTGGAACCGAGTTTTACAACTGCATCTACCTGACCTGCCTTAAAAGCATATTGCAATTCATAATACTCTTGGGGTAAAATCTGCTGCAGTAAATCACCTAAAAAGAACTCACCTAAAAGACCGCGGGTTTTAGGTGCTTTTAGAATTTCCGACAATTTAGCAATATCTTTCCCCACATCAAATATCTGTTTAGATGCCTGGGATAGACTTCCGATCTCTTTTTTTACATCCGAAATAACTGTTGCCGCTTTATCCAACCGCTCACCAATATGCCCGGTAGTGGTAGAAAGTTGCTGAATTACGGTTTGTAGTTGTTGATTAATCTGAGAAGTAATTTGAGCCAACTGCTGATTGATTAATTGTTGTTGTTTCATTAAGACCTCACTGGTTTGATTACGCAAACTCTCCATCTGATTTTGTAGCATCGTTAAACTTTGGTCAGGTAATTGTTGCCTTTGACGCCGTAATAGTATATAAATGATTATTAAACCAATTAAAAGAGTTAATAAAACCATGATAACCGTATTCATATTTACCATAGATTCAAACATAATCACCTCCTAAAACTTTGTACGCGTAATTATAATTTCTGAAGCAGCAAAAGCAAACAAAATGATTATTAAACTAATTAAAAGCGTGGATAAATCTATGATCGCCGTATTCATTTTTACCATAGATTCAATAATTTCCTTCATGGCTACTTCCTAAAACTTTAGCCGAGTAATTGTGGGCTTTGAAACAGCAATAGCAAATACGATGATTATTAAACCAAATGAAACTATAACTACAGAATTCATACAAAAAAATACTGATAAACTCTTATAAAGTCAAGATTAGGGTCTTCTTAGCACCTTTTCTGGGCTTAGGAAATAACCGTTTAGCTATTGGTTAACAAAGAAAGTTATACTCGTACACAACATTACGGATCCGTGTCTCGTTTGACATTGAACAAATGAACTTTGGATAATAAGGTCTTCCGGGTTTTGAACATTTAACTCTACTTGCCTCTTTTTAGGAATACTGTGTTATGCTTTGAGTAAGTGATTTTCCAAATTAGGAGTCCCATAAATCTCGCCCGTATTTTCTAATTGCTTTTCAAAAACTTCTAAATAAAACTGAATGATCTTCTAAATTACTGACACCATAATTCTGACCATAATTTTTAATTCCTTTCCCAAAGGTACTAAACATTATCTTTTATAAAAGTAAATAATTCCCTTAACTACGGACTTAATAACCCTGACCATTATTTTTAAATTGTTCTCAAAAAGTGCTTGTATATTGTCTTTTGAGAAAAGTAATTCTGTTCCTGAATTATAGATGCCTTAACTTTAGCCATCATTTCCTGATTGATTTTCTCACCTTCTCTCCTACTAATTCTGTCACTTATCCACAGATTGACAATTATATTTCTATCAAAATTACCTCTCAAAACAACTCCCAAATTTCTCTTGAACTTACTTTCCAAAACTACTTTCTTTCCTATTTTCCAAATACCCCAGAGGACTAAAGAGGCAACTATACCCTATTTTAAAGGCAAAATGCGGTATCTTTAAGAAAAACAACAAATTATCTAAAAATCCGCCTTGTTTAAAACTCTAATTATAACTAGTAATTTTTATGTTTGTCTTTACTCGAAAAATTATAGAAGTAGTATTGGAATGATAAAGAGCGAGTACGCTCTATTACAAAAAGAATTTGGTATAAGAATGGAAATTAAGTGGAAGCGTTAAGATTTCGTGTAAATTGGTTTTTCTTCCATAAGTGTGCTTTCCTTTTTAAATATTAAACAGAACCGAGGCTACATCTTTTTCTTTAATATATCAATACTGAATTTACCCAAATATTATACACTACATTAAGTTGGAATCGTGAATATCTTTGTGGAAATCGGATTTTCGCCTTAGGAGTGTTCTTCTTTCTAAATAATTTAAAAACATGGTAAAGGATACATTTCTTTAAATCAATACTAAATTTACACAAGATTATACACTACCCACGATTATCTTGGTATTTGCATCATAGTTTTTTAGCGGCATATTGGCTTAATTGCATTGTTCCTGAAAAGATAGCGATGGATGTACAGAAAAATCTCAAACGAATAAAAAATTAATACCCATCTTAACCAGGTAAGAATATAACAAGTTGAATTTCAACCAAATTCTTATTTTTTACTCAAAACGTCATTGGCAGATAAAAACTCAATATTATTTAGGTTCATTAGCTGTAATACCTAACCGAAATAGACATTCACTGACGCAGAGAAAAATTATTCAAAAGAAGAACCACGGAAATATGGCACAATTTAACTTAAGACCTTCCGTGGTTCGGTTTTTGAGTTATTTAGTTAATAATAATTATCCGATTAACTAAAGTTTTTTCTTCCAGGTCTAATTGGATAAAGTAGACACCTGACGGAAGATAGCGATTGTCATCATCTGTGCCGTTCCACAAAATGTTATCTGTATTTGGTGAGATAGATATTGTCTGCACACATCGGCCTACAGCATTATAGACCTTTAACTTCGCTTGGCTACTAATAACTGGCGAGTATTGAATATTTATTAATTCTCCATGTCTAATTATATTAGGATAGGTCTTTAATTCCCATTTGATTGTATTATTAGGCCAATTTTCTTCGGTAACCGTCAATCCCACGCTAAAGAACCGCATAATTGAGTCTAAAAGGATTGCCTTAGTTGAAGGCGCAGCCCCATCAACTAAACCACCTAATTCAAACGATGTGCCGACCGTGCGATAGATACCTGCATTATATGCGACCCCACAATTATAATTATCATTGCCATCAACAAAAATCACAAAACCCGTTGTTGCATTGATTTGATCCATATAATTGTTTTCACCGGCGTAATTAAAGTACATTCCCCGAGTAAAAGTATTATTAACCCCAACAACCGGTCCCATATTCGCACTGCCATCAGAAACACCTTGAATGCCAAAAAGCGGTCCGAAATTGTGTCCACCGACTAATGGGTCATAATACCAAACCTCACCACCTTCTAAATAAACTCTACCGCCTTGATTAAGATAGTTTGTGATTGCCAGGGCTTCATTACTATTGGCAACTATTCGATAATTATTTGGAAAAACACCACAACAGATAAATATTGAACGGTAAATACTAAGATCCGGTTCTGCCAGCAAATTAGTTGTAATTGTGCCTAAATATCCTAATGCGTTAAGTGTATTACGAATAGTTTGTCCTGAACTTGGTGTCGGGTCTGGATTCCAGACCAGATAATGATAACGACCAACAACTAAATTGAACTCGAAAGTATCAACAAAACTTCCCGCACTGGCAATAATTCTAAAGCCTGCATTATGGCCCTGCGGACAACCAGAAGCAACATTCACCACATACGGGTCATTAAGATTCTCCTTGGTGCTGTCAATTAATAGCGTACCAAAAAATCCCGAATTATCAATAATTGTAATGTATGGACTTGTAGTCTGGAGAATCGTGTTCAGGTTAGTAAAATTAGCACCGCCAATATTTTTTAAGATTGCAGTAATATTTGCGGTCTCTCCCGGATCTAAACGGTTATTATTGTTACCCATCGGGTCATAGACATTGACTCGAAATAATTCAAGATAGGGGTTGGTGCCGGTATAATTTAATTGGACATCGTCAGCGAGGACCCTCGCCAGACAATGACCCACTCAACATCCATTAGTAGTATCAAGTAAAGCGACTTGAATCTTTCGAATTTGAAGGGGATTAACTCCAGGTAAATTGGCTAATTCGTTATTCACATTAAACTGATAATTATACCAGTTATCGGGGTCAGTTACTGGGATAATTCGAACCGTACTCGTATTGGTCCACGGACAGTGTGGCGACATATGGGCGATCCGAGTTTCGCCCAATTGATTGCCATTAGCATCTAAATATCTTAGACAAACTGCGGCCGCTGCCCAATAGGAAGCTGAAGGATTATACTCATAAGCATATAATTTCGCCGAGACACTAAACTGTAAATCAGTGGTCGGAATATTTACTGTTTGGTATAATTTGGCATAATCCGCATCATACTTTTTTACCCGGACTTCGTAATCTGGGTCCGGATGAAAATAAGTTTGACGGTCAATAGTATCATAGACGTTGGGAAGGCCAAAGGCGCTATACCATCCGGTAGTTAATGGCTGTTCAAAATTTCCGTTTGTGAGCAAACGACCCGCATTACTGACCGCAATGAACATTAACAACACAAGTAGATATTTTCTCATATTACCTCCTTATTTTTTCACAACAAATTTACCTCTACTATTACCGCTCGAACTTTGTAAGCAATAGAAATAAACACCCGCGTTTAGGGTATTATTAAATTCCCAAACAACTTGTTCTGATTTACCGGATGCAGTTCTGTTAAACGCTTTAATTTTTCTTCCTTGAGCATCAAAGATTGAAAGTTTATATTCTGTGCCTATTGGTAACGCAAACGAAAAAGATGTCCGATTAATACAAGGATTCGGAAAGACCTTGACTTCGGGGTCATAATACATTGGCGAAAAATTATGCGTTTCATCTATGCCAACATAACTGAGTTCAGTAAGTTTTATCTTCGCACCTTGATGAATCCGTTTTGTAATATTAACTACCGTCGGGTCTTGAATCATGGCCACGATTTCACATCGTTCCGCAACCCAATTAGAAGCAATGGTGAACGGATAACTGACAGTAACTGAGTCTTGATAAGCTAAGGTAACCTGAGTGCCAATATGGTCAGGAATATAATCACGCGCCACATGATTATGCCACAAATCACCATTCGGCGTTGCCCGATAAATACTATCCTCGGTTATCACGAAAAGTACATTATGATAAAGCGTCGCATTAGTATCACTGATAAATCGAGCATATATGGTTCCGGTTCGAGTGGATGGATTATAATTTCCCCATATGCGGGCAGTGATTCGAGAAGGAACTGCCATCCGCTGTAAAATTAGATTTTCCCAGTTACCATATGAACTACCTCCACTGTAATCGCCATCAATCCATAACCATGGAGTATAATAAGTTGTCCCCGGCATTGGCAAATAGAAGAAACGAGCACGCGCTTCCGCACTATACATTCCATAACCGGCATAAGTGGGACTGACATGCATTTCAATTGCGGCAACTTGGTGGGGATAATTATAAGCGATTTGTGCCAGTGTCCCACTGGCAGGAACGCAAGAAGCTCAGCCTTCGGAATAGGCTTCTTCGCAGACTACGACTCTCCGGGCATCAGCTAAATTTACCAATCCGAGACTGAAAAGAATGGAAAAGGCTAAACCGAGTGTACTAAACACTTTAAGGTTCATTAAATACCTCCAAGCAGTGAAATATTTAATTTGATTATGAAAACCATTGTCATCATCACATATAGTTTACTACAATCTCTAATTGTTGTCAAGCACCAATTGCAAAAGGAGAGCGACAAAATTTTGTGTAAATTGTTTTTTTTCTTCCACAGGCGCATTCTTCTTCCTTCTTGTTATTATATGTTGTTTAAAAGTGGTGGAGAACTCACATTGTCTTTAACATCTCAACACTGAATTCACACAAATATTATACCCTACCCGCTTTTGTTCAGGTACAATGCCAAGATCTTGTGTCTTTTCCCAGGACATAATTCTACGAACTCCTTTATTTATCATTACATTATCAGAATAACATATCAAATTTTATCATTAATCTCTGGCATCTGCTTTTTAAGATACTTAAATAGTGTCTCGTGGTCATTTTGGGAATGTGCGCGTGGATTGTTATAATAATTTAGAACAGGCTTTTTAGCTCTGATTATTAAGACAGATATCTTACATAATGCGTTATATTCTTAAAATTAAACTTTGCTCATTGAAAAACCTATTTCCCATAACCATTATATATAATTAATTTCATAAACTGGATAGTATGTGTTAGATATATTGCAAGGAGAGCTTTGATAAAGTCAATATTATCTCAAAAGGCACAAAATCTACAAACGAAATTATTGGTTTTTCTTGTAAGTCTCGGCGCTACTTAAACATTTTATGAGTTTTCTCAAACCAAAGTTGCCTTAATGAATATTCTGATTCCCAATAAAATTGATTCTGCTAAAATTCCTTGAAAAAAACATAGGGTGGAGCCCCACATCCACCCTATGCAGAGGATATATGAGGAGTATACAATGAGGGTAGGGCTATGTTTTTTCTGTTTTATTTATCATCGTCTTATGATTCTTATTGAACTATTCTTTTTGTCTCTACTTGATTTTCTCATATCGCTCTATTGCACGAGATAATCACTTCTAAATTATTTTGCGGCTAACTAAAAAATCATAACCTAATTTTTCATTTTCGTCAAGGGAGTTTTTATTTGCTCTTTCTTTTATCACTATTTATCAAAATCCTTAATATCCAATTATGTTTTATTCATTATAAAGATTATAAAACAATAAATACAATTTGTCAATACTTAAGCAAACGAGGAAACTACTGGTAGGGTATAATATTTGTGTAGACTCAGTATTGAGAGATGTTAAAGAAAGTAGTGTATCATCTTTTAGCCTTAACATACTTTTTATTAACCAAGGAGAACGCATCTCTAAAAGAAAACCTAATTTTTCACAAAAATCTTGACGCCACCCGAAAAAGATTATTTCCAGGCCACTTTTTCTGTAATTAAACGATTTCGGTTGAGAGTTTTAATTTAGCAAACAATGAAATACATATTTATTTATTAACGGGTAGTGGAGTCAAGTTTGTTGATTACCATTTTGTAAGTTTAAACTTAGCCATCAATGAAATATATATTTATTAACTGGTGATGGCTTTAAGTTTATCGGCTGCCATTTTGTAAGTTTAAATTTCGCAACCAATGATATACATATTTATTAACTTATTACTGAAAGTTCTGCGAAAGTCCATTTTGCTACCCTTAATTTGATTTATGGTCTCACAACCATTGATTTTATTAGAAACCTTTAAAAATTTCTCCCAAAATGTCGACCCCAGAAAAAAAATTAACAAACCTGCTTGTATCTTCTGTATCTCTTGAATAAATATTAACTTTGTCAGAGTTCTCTTAACTGACTGAATATCTGACACTTCTTTTTTACAACAGTTGACTTTGATAATATCGCTTTATAATATTATCTCACATATGAAATCATATCAGAAAACATTTTGGCTTTTCTTTATTGCGATACTTTTAGTCACTTCACTTTCGGCTCAATTAGATACTGTTTGGACTCAAAGATATGATGAGTTAATTAACAGCAAAGATGGTGCAACTGCAATCGGTATTGATAGTTGGGGTAATGTTTATGTCACTGGTTGGACAGGTAGTGGTGATCTTACGGATTATCTAACAGTTAAAATTAATCCCTTAGGAGAAACGCTTTGGACCCGAAGATACAATGGCACGGGTAATGGACGGGATTTTCCTTATGCGATTGCTGTTGATGCTCAAGGTAATGTCTATGTCACCGGTGAAAGTTATGGTGCGGATACCGACTTCGATTGTGTTACCATAAAATACAACTCTGCTGGTTTTGAAGAATGGGTCGCTCGCTATGATGGCACAATAAGCAGTGGAGACTTTGCTTATGCAATAGCGATAGACCATCTGAACAATGTCTATATTGCCGGCGAAAGCGATGGCGGAAATAGTTTTTATGACTATGTGGTCATCAAATATAATGCTTACGGCGTTGAACAATGGGTACAAAGATATAACGGCCCAAATAACGAAACTGATTGTGCAAATGCTATCTGCGTTGATGCTCAAGGCAATGTCTATGTTACCGGTGAAAGTCAAGGCATTGAAGGTGATCTTGATTTCGTGACTATTAAATATAATGTGGTCGGGATTCAGCAATGGCTGCAAAGATATGATGGTGTCGCTGAAGGTGATGACCGAGCATATGCAATCAAGATCGACGGCGGTGGTAATGTTTATGTGACCGGAGAAAGTTTTGGTTTGGGAACTTATTTTGATTTCGTAACGATTAAGTATAATGTAAATGGCGTCCAACAATGGGTGCAAAGATATGACGGATTTGATAACGATGATGACTGTGCAAACGCTTTAGCAATTGATAATTATGGAAATCTCTATGTCACGGGTGAAAGTTTCAGTTATGGCACAAATTATGATTTTGTCACGATTAAATATAATTCGACTGGAACTCAACTCTGGTTACAAAGATATAATGGAACTGGAAATGGAATCGATTTTCCCAATGCAATTTTTGTTGATATGGCTAATAATATTTACATTACTGGTATGAGTTGGAGCGCAGGCACTTCTTATGACTACGCTACAATTAAATACAATGCCTCGGGTGTTCAGCAATGGGTCCAAAGATATAATGGCACCGGCAATGCCAGTGATGATGCCCAAGCAATAGTTGTTGATAATACAGGAAGTGTTTTTATCGCCGGCACAAGTTTTGGCGCCGGTACTTATGAAGACTTTGTTGCCATTAAATATAATGCCAATGCTGTACAACAATGGATAAGTCGATTTAGTGGTCAAACTCATAGTTATGATGAAGCCACACACCTCTGCCTGGATAATGCCAACAACCTCTATATTACCGGTGCCAGCGAAGGCTCTGGCACCTATTTTGATTATGCGACCATTAAGTATAATTCAAATGGAGAAAGAGTCTGGGTTGCAAGATATAATGGACCGGGCAACGGCCGAGACTATGCGTATTCATTAGCAGTAGATGTTTTCGGTAATGTCTATGTCACGGGTGAAAGTTTCGGCTCTGGTACGAATTATGATTTTACTACTGTTAAATATAATGCCAATGGCACCCAACAATGGGTTCAAAGATATAATGGCAGTGCTAATCGATATGACGCGGGTTCAAGTATTTGGGTTGATACGATGGGCAATGTCTATGTTGCCGGCACCTGCGAAAATTTAACAACCGATTTTGACTATCTTACCATTAAATATAGTACCCATGGTGATCTCCAATGGATTAAAACCTATAATGGTCCTTCAAATATTATCGATTATGCCAATGCAATTGCCGTTGATAATGAAGGTAATGTCTATGTTACTGGAGCAAGTTTTGGTTCAGGAACTTTTTATGATTATGCCACGATTAAATATAACGGACAAGGTGAAACGCTCTGGATTAGAAGATATAATGGACCAGGAAATTATTCTGATGGTGCATTTGCCATCGTCGTCGATGCTCAAGGTAATGTCTATATTACTGGCCGGAGTTTTGGTTCAGGTACGAATCGCGATATTGCGACCATTAAATATAATCGGGATGGTATTCAAGAATGGGTTCAACGCTATAATGGACCAACTAATGGTGAAGATGGAGCATACGCATTAGCCATCGACGCACAAGGAAATGTGTATATCACTGGCTATAGTTATAATACCAGCAGCAAAAAAGATTATGTAACAATCAAATATAATGCGGAAGGAATTCAACAGTGGATACAAAGATATGATGGTTCAGGTAATGATGATGAAGCCTATGATATCAAAGTTGACCAAGCAGGCAATGTGTATGTTACGGGCACAAGCTATGGCACAAATACCAATCTTGACTATGTGACCATAAAATATTCTTCTGACGGTAGTCAGCTATGGTTACATCGTTTTAATGGTTCAGGAAATTTTGAAGATAAACCTGTTGCGCTGGCAATTGACGATATGAATAATGTCTATGTCACCGGAGAAAGTTATGGTTTTAGAACATCTTATGATTACTTTACAATCAAATATACTCAATCTTCAGGTATAGAACAGACTAATACCTTTATTGATTATCAAGATAATAACTTTAATGCTTATCCGAATCCCTTTAGAAATCGCACCACAATCATTTACAATTTATCTCAAAGAGAAAATGTTTCATTAAAAATTTACGATGCTACGGGTCAATTGATTAAAACTATAGTAAAGGAAAAACAACTTCCTGGCAGATATCAATTTGATTGGAATGGTACAAACGAACAAAACCAAAAGGTCGGCCCCGGAATTTATTTTTACCTTATAAAGACAGAAAAAGATACCCAATGTAATAAAATTCTAATGTTAAAATAATCTTTCCCCTGCCTCATTCTATCTCAAAGAACTCTAAATATTGTCTAAAAGTAAATGATTTCCTGATTGCTGAACCAATGATCCTGACTACTATTTTCTAATTGCCTTTCAAAAAGTACTAAATATTGTCTTTAAACAAAAGTAAATAATTTCTGAATTACGAACCCGATAATTCTGACCCTTGTTTTCTAATTGCTTTTCGAAAAGCATTTGTATATTGTATTAATAAAATAAAAGTGAGTGATTCCCAAGATTACTGATACTATAACTTTGGTTATAATTTGCTGAACGATTTTCTCAACTACGCTCATATCAATTCTGCCAATTGCTCATAAATTGACAATTATATTTCTGCCAAAACACCCCCAAAACCAACTTTAAAATTTTCTCTGACATTAGTTTCCAAAACGACTTTCTTGACTATATTTCAAGCAACCCAGAGAGCTGGGGAGGGAACTGGTGGATGTGCATAAATTAAATTAAAACACTCTTTTCTTGTCTTAAAAGCCTTTAA
>CAYYPG010000017.1:0-27654 GCA_964473505.1 uncultured bacterium
GCTTTTTAAGTAATCAAATTAACTATTCCCAAATTACCCTCCAGGACTACCCAGGAAATACCTCCCCTACCTCCGTTTTTTACAACCGATTGAATTATATAACCAATTGGCAAACAAACAATTAACTAAATTACCCCTCAATTATTGGGCTTATAATTTACTCTACTTATAAGTAGAGTTTTTATTGTGTTTTAGCATCAAACAGAGAAGAAAAATTTTGGAGTGGATATATTGGGACCTATTTTCAAAATAAGATATTAAGTAAGATTAATGTTGAGACTAGCGAATGGATGGGGATGCGGTTGAGTTTATCGGGAATTAATCTTATCACTCGGGAATTTAAATAAAAACGCTTGATTGAATCTTACACAAAGACAAAAAATATGCCTAACTATAATAAATTTCCACAAACATTGACAATATCTCCTATAATAAATTTTCACAAATATTGACAATATCTCATTAAAGACTGATTTACTTTGCTTACTTTTCACTCAAGAATAAGAGACATTTGTCTTTATTGAAATTTTTCAAGAATACATCAAAATCGCTATTTATCTTTTGCTCTTATATAAAATTTAACCGCAGATTTTTTATTGGTATTAAGATTCTTATCCTCTGGTTTGTTCTGATTCTGGATGATAATTGAATCGTCTGCCATGTGGACAGAAACCAAATGGAACTGAATAATATCGGTCGCATATCACAAAAAACAATGCGATTGAAGGATTATGTTCGCTAAAAAATCTTTGTAGTTTAACAGTGCTTAGGATTTTTTATCCCAATCGCGCAGTTGAAATGTCTTGTTTTGTTCGATATGACGCTCTTTATTTTGTTCACGGTGATAAAAAGGATTACCATTTTGTCCGCAATATGTCTACGCAACGCGAACGTATGCGGTGACTAGGAAATCTCAAGTACTAAGTGTTTTGCAGTTCGGGAATTACGAAATCTATAAAATTTATCTACTAATTCTGGGACCAAAAATTGCGGTACCAATTCTTAGCATATTGGAACCTTCTTCGATTGCAACCTCAAAATCCGAACTCATACCCATTGAGAGATACGGTAGCCTAATCTTAAATTCTTGTTCCACTTTTTGTTTAAGTTCATAAAGTAATCGAAAACAGGGGCGGGATTGTTCTTTATCTTCAATCGCCAAACCTGGTCCTAATGTCATTAACCCCATTACATTCAAATGATTAAAAGACAAAATTTCATTCATAAATTTAAGTAAATTTTCAGGTTTAACACCAAATTTAGTTTCTTCTTGAGAAGTATTTACTTCAATTAGAACAGGAATTTTTTTCGAAATACTTGTCGCCCGCTTTTCGATTTCGCTCGCTAAGTGGAGTGAATCCACACTTTGAATCATCGAAAATATCTCGAGGGTTTTTTTTACTTTGTTAGTCTGGAGATGCCCAATTAAATGCCATTCAACCGGCATGGAGATTTTCGGAAATTTTTCTAATGCTTCCTGGACTCGATTTTCACCGATAATATTTATCGGGATTGAATGAGCATCGGTTTTACTTATCTTGAGGCAGGCGTCAATTCTTTCCACCGAAACATTTTTGGTTACTGCAACTATGGTAATCTCGTCTACTGTCCGCTTATTTTGAGCACATACTTCTTCAATTTTCGAACGTAAATTTCGAAGATTATTTAAAATTTCTAAGTGCATTTCTCCTATTGCAGAAGTATTGTAGAGTTCAGATGTACTTCGACTAAATGTTCTTCTGTAGTATCTCTCAATAAAAAATAAATCCCCAATGCAATATTTCCCCCTTATTATACTATCTCTTTATCTATTAATTTTGCCACGGCACGGGTCAATTCATTTGTAAGTTCGGTTAGCGAACTATTTTCTTGCGGATAAATTGGTTTGCCTACTATAAAATGTTTCTTTTGGAAAAAACTCTTAATTATTTTCCATAAATTCCACGAGGGAAACACTTCTTCTTGGGTTCTAATGCCGATCGGAACAATCGGGACTTTAGTTTTCAAACTCAAAAATGCCGGACCTAAATGGAATCTTTTTAACCGATTGGGCAGACGGTCACGATTAGGAAAGATTCCGACCGGATTTCCTTGAGTTAAAAAAAATTGTGCCTGCTTAAGACCCTGTCTGGTTCCGGGAAACATTCCTAATAATTTGGTGAATGCCGAAAATAAAACAATAACTTTTCGATTTGTGAGAAACATCGGCTTTTGTCGGTATTTTTTTAACCAAGGGTAAAGTTGAAGAACCATTAATATTGGGTCATAAGGACTAACATGATTTGCCGCAATTATACAAGGTGGTGATGGAATGTTTTCTAACCCCGTAATTGAACCTAATTGATGCCCAAAAACTAATTGGGAAATATATTCCAACCCGTGATATAACATCTTGATTAACCCCAATAATAGTTCACTAACAATTTGACCTTTGAGAAATCAAACATATAGCTATATCCCCTCAGATTTAAAGAAAGGGAAATGGTAAAATGTTAACTTACTCGCTTGAAATGATATTAGATTCGACCGTCTAAAGAGTTACCATCGGTAGTGCGCAAAGGCGCGATTAGCCTCCGCCATTTTGTGGGTATCTTCTTTCTTTTTAATTGCCGCACCTTGATGTTTTGAAGCATCGATAAGTTCATTGGCTAATCGTTCAGCCATACGATATTCTGATCGCTCCCGAGCCGCACGAATAATCCATTTAATGGCTAAGGTTTCTTGTCGTTGAGCCGGAACCTCCATCGGAATTTGATAGGTCGCACCACCAACTCGTCTTGGCCTAACTTCTAACACCGGTTTCACATTATTCAAGGCTTTTTGAAATAGTGCAAAACCATCTTCTTTGGTTTTCTGCTCAATTATTTTCATTGCTTCGTAGAAAATTTCATAGCCGACCGTCTTTTTTCCATCCCAGAATAAATTATTGACAAATCTGGTAACTAAAACTGAGTTGTATTTGGCGTCGGGTCTTAATGGTCTGGTTATCGCTTTTTTCTTGCGTCCCATAATTATACTCCTGTCTGTCCCGAAGCTTTGGGTCTTTTGGCGCCATATAATGAACGCCCCTGTCTTCTATTTTCCACACCAGCAGTATCAAGAACGCCGCGAACAACATGATATCGAACACCTGGCAAGTCTTTCACTCGTCCGCCACGAACTAAAACTATCGAATGTTCCTGAAGGTTATGACCCTCACCAGGAATATAAACTGTAATTTCATGTCCATTAGTCAAACGGACTTTGCAAACTTTTCTTAAAGCCGAATTCGGTTTTTTCGGAGTCGTCGTATAGACACGAGTACAAACACCCCGTTTTTGAGGATTACCTTCTAGGGCTGGCGATTTCGAGATCTTTTTTACAGGTTTTCGCTTTTTGCGAATTAATTGATTTATAGTTGGCATTTACTTTACTTCCTCCCTATAAAATTATATTTTTTATGTATTCGTAAAACATTTATTTTTTTCCTTATAATCACATTAACAATATGGCTGAACTCTACCCGTAAACTATCAATATGGTTGACTTCATAAAAACATTTATGTTTGCTTTTTCAAACAATTGTATAATTTTGCATAATCCTGCGGTAATCTCATCTGATTATTGTTGTCTCATAAGAATGTTTATATTCCCATATAATCAATTAAACAATATATCTGATTTCTGCTCATAAATTTAGTCACCATTTCTAACTTCATAAAGAATGTTTTATTATTGCGCAATGTTATAAATCTAATTTTATTTTCATCCAATACCACATTAATGACCATTCACCACATTTTATTCATTACACCACTTCTTGTTTCTGTTCTTTGTCTTCGATCTTGAGCACAGAACGAACAAATTCTCTAAAACCGGTTCCTGCTGGAATTAATCGCCCGACAATAACATTTTCTTTTAAACCGACTAAACGGTCTTTACGTCCTTGTATTGATGCTTCAGCCAGAATTCGAGTGGTTTCTTGGAATGAAGCGGCCGATAAGAAACTTTCGGTAAGCAATGCCGCTCGGGTTATGCCCAAAAGAATTGGATGATAATTTGCCGGTCTTAAATTTTCTTCTGACAGTCGTTTATTTACTTCGTAAACCAGTTGTCGCTCTACAATTTCACCTTCAATGAAGTCAGAATCTCCTGGGTCTTCAATTTTAACTTTGCGTAGCATTTGTCGAACAATTACTGAGATGTGTTTATCATTTATCTTAACTTTTTGCAATCGATACACTGCTTGAATCTGGTTGGTCAAGAATTCCTGTGCTGCTAACCAACCTTTGACTCGCAAAATATCATG
The DNA here is from genome assembly GCA_964473505.1 of uncultured bacterium. GTDB lineage: Bacteria > Hydrothermota > Tepidihabitantia > Tepidihabitantales > CAIPLT01 > JAOABV01. The sequence continues at coordinate 4,289 of CAYYPG010000017.1, forward strand.
TGGGTCAATTTCGCCTTCACACAATTTGTCTCCAGCTCTCACATAGTCCCCCGTTTGCACTAATAAATATTTACCATATGGGATATCGTATTCTTTTATTGAACCGCCCTCAGAAATGACTTTGACTTTCCTTATTCCTTTTTCCGGCGGACTAATTTCAACTCCGCCATCAATATCTGAAATAACCGCGGCATCTTTAATTCGCTTGGCTTCAAATAAATCGGCAACTTTTGGTAGACCACCAGTAATATCCTTAGTTTTGGCAATTTCCCTTAATAATTTTGCTAATTGATCTCCAGGGAGAACATTGTCGTTATCATTAACAATGAGATAAGCATCTTTGGGTAATTCATGTTCTTCTAATTTATGGCCCTTTTCATCAACAATCAACAACTTCGGATGCAATTTTCGTTCGCTATCTTCAATAATTTTTCGTTCGCGGCGTTCTGAACGCTCATCAATATCCTCGCTTAAAGTTATTCCCGGTTTAATATCTACATATTTGACTCTACCTTTTTTAGTAGCTGAGATGATAATCGAATGCGGTTCCCATTCAAAAAGCGTATCGCCAGCAACAACTGAATCGTTATTATTTACTCTGAGCACTGCATCTTTTGGTACATCAAACGATATTACCCGACCATCTCCTTGAAGAATCAATTTGCCCGAATTTAAGGTGACGGTTTCGCCGTCGCTACGTTTGGTTAATTTTAAATTTTCAAGTTTTATTTTACCATTAAACTTAGCCATGGCTTTGGTTTGTTCGCCAATTCGCGTCGCAATTCCACCAATATGGAAGGTTTTAAGCGTTAATTGAGTACCGGGTTCACCAATTGATTGCGCTGCAATAACCCCAACCGCTTCGCCAATTTCTACTAATCTACCTGTGGCCAAATTTCGACCATAGCATTTAACACACAGACCATCCGGTGCCTCACAAGTTAAGACCGACCGCACCCATACCGATTCAATACCTACATTCTCAATTTCTTCGGCTAATTCATCCGTAATCTCTTCTCCAGACCGAACAATGATTTCATTAGTTAAAGGATTTATAATATCATTCAATGCGATTCGACCCTGAATTCGTTCAGCTAACGATTCAATAATTTCGCCACCTTCCCGTAAGGCTGACACTTCTTGACCTAAAATTGTGCCGCAATCTTGCATTGTAATGATAACACTATGAGCGACATCAACTAATCTTCGGGTCAAATAACCGGCTTCAGCAGTTTTAAGTGCGGTATCCGTAAGACCTTTTCTTGCGCCGTGAGTAGAAATAAAGTATTCCCAAACCGAAAGACCGTCGCGGAAAGAACTTTTGATTGGGGTTTCAATCACTTCTTCGCCCAAACCACCTTTTTGCGGTTTTGCCATAAGCCCGCGCATACCTCCTATTTGAGATGCCTGAGTTCGGGAACCTCGCGCACCGGAGTCAATGAGCATATAAATCGGATTAAATCCATTTTGGTCTAAGGATAACTTTTTCATTAATGCGTCTTCAACTTCAGCCGTAGCCAAAGTCCAGATATTAACTACTAAATTATACTTTTCACTCTCAGTGATATAACCGCGTTTGTAATTATTGTATACTTTACGTAATTCCTCTTCACTCTTTTTTAGAATTTGACTTTTTGCTTCGGGAGTAACAATATCACCTATGCCAATGGAAAGTCCGGATATAGTTGCAATCTCAAAGCCAAGATTTTTAATTGTATCTAATAGCTCAGTGGTTGTTAAAGTACCATATTTTCGATAGCAACGGTCAATTAACCGAATCAATTTTTCTTTATTATAGACCTCATTAACGAATCGCAAATCTTCGGGCAAGGCTTCATTAAAAATTACTCGACCAACCGTGGTATAGATTTTTTCTTTTCGATAACGAAATTGGATTGGCGTATGCAGATCTATTTCTCCCAGTCGCCAGGCAGTGTGAACTTCCTTAAAATCATCATAAACTTTAAGTACATTTTGGGGGACCAATTCCTCAAAATTGGGATAAGTTTTCGTGAGATAATAGATGCCAGCAACAATATCTTGAGATGGTGCCATCAAGGGCAAACCATGTGCTGGAGACAAGATATTATTCATTGATAACATTAAGATTGCTGATTCTAAGATTGCTTCTGGAGTAAGGGGAATATGAACGGACATCGTATCGCCATCAAAATCTGCATTAAATGGTGGACAAACTAAAGGGTGAATACCGATTGCCCGATATTCTGAAAGTATCGGGAAAAATGCTTGAAGTGAAATACGATGTAATGTTGGTGCCCGGTTTAACAGAACCGGATGTTCTTTAGTCACTTCTTCTAAGACTTCCCAAACTTCTGGTGCTTCTCGTTTATATAATAGCTTTGCGGTCTTTTCACCCTGGGCGATGTTCTTTTCCGCTAACTTTCGCAGAATAATCGGCTTAAACAATTCTAATGCCATTTCTTTTGGAAGACTACAATGCATTAATCTCAAATTAGGATCAACTACAATTACTGACCTTCCTGAATAATCGACGCGTTTACCCAAGAGATTATGTCGGAATCGACCTTGTTTACCACGTAAAACTTCACATAAAGATTTCAGGGGACGATTACCTTTGCCTCGAATTGGTTTGGGTCTGCGTTCATTATTAAACAGAGCATCAACTGCATCTTGAAGCATTCGTTTTTCATTTTTTAATATGATCTCAGGAGTTTTAATTGCCAATAAATGTTTGAGCCGATTGTTACGCACAATCACGCGTTTATACAAATCGTTTAAATCTGAAGTTGCGTATCGGCCGCCTTCCAAAGGCACTAAAGGTCTTAAATCTGGGGGAATTACTGGTAACACCCTTAAAATCATCCATTCTGGTTTTGCCCCGGAATTACGGAACGATTCAACAACTTTTAATCTTCTCAAAAGGGCAAAACGCCGGGAAGTTTCATGTTTAATTTGGGTACGTAATTCTGCTGACAAATCATCTAAATCAATCCGACTTAAAAGATATTCCAAACTTTCGGCACCAGTCGCGGCAACAAAGCCTTCGTATTCATTTTTAAATTTCAAATAATCTTCATCGGAAATCAAATCCGGGGCTTTTTTACCTGGTTCAACTTTTCTAAAATTGGCATTCCCTGGTTCTAAAACAACATAAACTTCATAATTTAAAATACTTTCTACCTCATTTGTAGTCAAATCTAATATCAAAGCGATTTTCGAAGGCGGAACCTGGTAAAACAAAGGATGCGCAACAGGTACAACCAATTCAATATGTCCCATCCGTTCGCGCCGCACTGAAGAAGTTGTAACTTCAACACCGCATCGGTCGCAGACAATACCTTTATAGCGAATTTTCTTATATTTACCACAATTACATTCATAATCGTTTACCGGACCAAAAATCCGTTCGCAGAAAAGGCCATCGCGTTCAGGTTTTTGCGTGCGGTAATTAATCGTCTCGGCTTTCGTCACTTCACCATACGACCAACTGCGAATTGTTTCGGGTGAAGCGATCCTTAATCTTAAAGCATCAAAATCCAAAAAATCTTTATCCGTCATCGTCGTCTTTGCATCCAAATTTTGTTATTTACCATAAAATTTATTTTCATAAATTATTTCTTTTTTCTGCCTTCAGTAACTTTAGTGGCCTCTTCTTTTTCTTTTTCAGGAATTAATTCCAATCCTAATCCTGCCAATTCTTTAACCAAAACTGAAAAGGAAGCAGGTATTTTGGACGAAGGTGGATTTTCACCTCGAATTAAAGCATTGTACAAAGCACTACGTCCTTCAACATCATCAGATTTTATTGTTAACATCTCTTGCAAAGCATGGGCGGCACCATATGCTTCCAACGCCCACACCTCCATTTCACCAAACCGTTGGCCTCCAAATTGAGCTTTGCCACCTAAAGGCTGTTGAGTTATTAATGAATAATTACCAGTTGAGCGGGCATGAATTTTATCATCGACCATATGCACTAATTTCATCATATAGATATAGCCTACGACAACTTTTTTATCAAATGGCAAACCAGTCCGGCCATCATACAAAGTAATTTTCCCCTCTTCAGGTAAACCAGCGAGCTTCAGTTCGTTTTTAATATCTTCAATTGAAGGCCCTTCAAAAACCGGACAGACAGCTTGATATCCGAGTACTTTTGCCGCCCAGCCGAGGTGACATTCCAAGATTTGACCGATATTCATTCGAGAAGGAACGCCTAAAGGATTAAGCACAATTTCTACCGGAGTTCCATCTTCCAAATATGGCATATCCTCTCGCGGTAAAATCTTACTTACCACACCCTTGTTTCCGTGTCGGCCAGCCATTTTATCGCCAACAGACAGTTTTCGTTTTTGGGCAATAAATATCGTTACGGATTTTAGTACGCCACGTGGTAATTCATCGCCATGAGAGACCCGTTCAATCTCTTCCTTCTCTTTCTTATCAAGTATGCTTTTAGTTTTATTATACTCGGACATAATTTGATCAATTTCCGCCCGTTTCTTTTCATCGGTTATTACTTTGTGGAGATTTTTAATTTTAGAAGGACGATGTTGCCTAAGAAATTCCTCGGTAAACTTCTCTCCACTTTTTAGAATGATATTGTCTTTCGTATCCCGAACATTGGTCTCAGTTTTTTCATCAATTAAAATTTTGCGTATTTTTTCGTCAAATTGTTCGGTTAAAAATGTCTTTCGCATATCGTATTTACGTTGAATCTCCGCAATTCTTTCTGCCTCGAGACGTCGAGTTAATGGGTCGTTATCATGACGAGACAAAATCTTTCTATCAATTACTACGCCGGAGACCCCAGGTTCAACCCGTAAGGAAGTGTCTCGAACATTAGCTGCTTTCTCGCCAAAAATTGCGCGCAACAACTTTTCTTCGGGGGTAAATTCCGTCTCACCTCGAGGCGTGATGCGACCAACCAGAATATCACCTGGAGTTACCTCCGCACCGATTCGAATAATTCCAAATTCATCAAGGTTCTGAAGTTCTTTTTCGGTAATTCCCGGAATATCGCGCGTGATTTCTTCTGGTCCTAATTTTGTCTCCCGCGCTTGAATTTCAAATTCTAAAATTTGGATTGAAGTGAATTTATCCTCTTTTAACATATCTTCGGAAATAATAATTGCATCCTCATAATTATAGCCGCGCCAAGGAATATATGCAACTAAGACATTTCGACCTAATGCCAATTGACCATCATCAGTTGATGGTCCATCCGCTAATAAATCGCCTTTTTTTACCTTTTGGCCTAATTTTACTACTGGTCTTTGATTAAAACAAGTATATTGATTAGTCTTCATAAATTTCTTTAACCGATATTCTTTAAGCCCGCTTTCAGTTCTCATTACAATACTTGCGGCATCTATCTTCATTACTATTCCGTCTTCTTGCGCACAGACCACCGCCCCGGATTCTACGGCAAATTTTGATTCGACCCCTGTTGCCACAATTGGTTTTTCCGGCACTAACAATGGCACTGACTGACGCTGCATATTAGCGCCCATCAATGCCCGATCAGCGTCGTCATGTTCAAGGAACGGGATTAAGACCGTCGATGGTGCAAAAAGTTGTTTCGGTGAGATATCTATATAATGAACGCTTTCTGGATTGGTTGTAATAATATCCCCTCGATAACGACAAATCACTTCTCGACCAATAATTTTTCGTTCGCCATCAAGCGGTGTATTGGCTTGCGCAATAATTACCGATTCTTCTTCTTGGGGATTAAGATACACCACCTGTTTTGTGACCACGCCATCTTTTACCTTCCAATACGGAGTCGTTAAAAATCCGTACTCGTCAATTTGAGCGTAAGTCGCAATGGTGGTAATTAAACCGATATTGGGCCCTTCAGGCGTCTCAATCGGGCAGATTCTACCATAATGTGAGTAATGGACATCTCGGACTTCAAAGCCCGCAGTCTCTTTAGTTAAACCGCCTGGGCCTAATGCGGAAATTCTTCGCTTATGGGTTAGTTCGGCTAAAGGATTGGTTTGTTCCATAAATTGCGACAGCGGATTTTGAGAGAAAAATTTATTTACGGCGTTAGCCACAACTTTACTATTAATCAATTCATTGGGCGTAATTTTTCTTGAATCTAAATATGAACTACGTTCTTTAATATTTTGTACTAATTGTAAAAGAGCATTTCGAAATTGGTTTTCTAAAAGTTCTCCAACTCTTCGGACTCGACGATTTGCTAAATGGTCAATGTCATCCGACAATTTCCGCATAACCTTAAAGTCGAGTAAACCATTTATGACGGAAAAAACATCTTCGGGGGTAAAGGCCTCGTTATTATTTGTCATATCGGTATAAGATTCTGACCGTTCATTAAGTTTATATCTGCCAACTTTACCTAAATCAAATCGCTTTTGGTCAAAAAGCATACCCAAAATTGTCGTTCGCGCAACTTCAAGTGAATGGGGCACAATCCCCCGGAGTCGGGTATATATTCTCTTTACCGCATCATCTGAAGTCATTGTCTTATCGTACTCAAAAGTATTTATCAAAATTGCTAATTTCTCTTTAATTTTTTGATTATCGTTTTCCGAAACTTCAACAACATAGGCGTCGTTAATACCTTTAGCGTTTAAAAATTCAATTAATTGTTCGGTTACCGTCTCGCCAATTTGAGCATAAAGTGGCTTCTTATTTGTATTAGCCTCTTCATTCGGGGTCGTTTCGGCCTCACCATAAATGGACTTAGCAATTACTTGTCCGACCTTTAAAGTTTTTTTCTCAACAGGAAATAATTTTGCTAATGCTTCTTCATAAGAATATCCGATGGCTTGTAGAAATGTTCCTAAACCAATTCGGCGCCTTCGGTCTAACAAAATTGCCATTGTGTCATTTTTATCGATAATAAATTCTACCCAGACTCCGCGCAAAGGAATTAGCAAAGCTGAATGCTTATCTTCTTGACGCGAAAAATACAAACCCGGCGACCGATGAAGCTGACTAACAACCACACGTTCGATACCGTTGATAATAAAAGTACCGTTGTCGGTCATATTGGGCAGCTCGCATAAAAACACTTCTTCTTCGACAACATCCTTAACGCGGCCCGAATCACCTTCTTTCTTTATTAAACGGAAAATTACTTTTAAAGGGGTTGTGTAAGAAACTTTCTTTTCTACGGCTTCTTCGGGTGTATATTTAGGTTTATCTAAAATATATCCGACATATTCCAATTGAAAATTCTTACGCGGTTCAACAATGTTCAACGTTTCTCGAAATAGCGCTTCTAATCCTTCATTCTTTCTTTCGTTCCAAAGAGTATCAATTTGTAAAAACGAACGAAACGATTCTCGTTGAATCGCTAATAGATTTGGTATTTCCAGAAAAGTTGGTCTTTTAGAAAAATTTTTAATCATATCATATTTTTAATCATTAATATCTAAAAATAATTATCTAGAATCCCAAAGTTTCCGAAAAGCAAAAGTTGCCCAAAATTTTATGTCTTTCTCTGCTTGAGCCGCAAACACATCTTAAGTAAATAGCGACAAGCAACTTTTACTTTATCTCAACTTTTGCTCCAACAGTTTCCAATTTCGATTTTATTTTCTCGGCTTCTTCTTTGGTGACACCTTCTTTTATGACCGATGGAGCATTGTCAATCACATCTTTGGCTTCCTTCAATCCTAAATTCGTAAGCGCTCGAAGTTCTTTTAATACTTGAATTTTCTTATCCCCTACTGAAACTAAGGTTACGGTAAAATCGGTTTTGGCTTCTTCGGCTTGTGTTTCAGTGGTGGCTGTGGGCGCAGTTGCTTGTGGTGCACTCGGCGCATAAGCAATATTTGTGATTCCAAATTTTTCCTTAAGGGCCGAAACTAAATTAGCCAATTCAGTAACGGTCAGGGATTCGATTGTTTCAATGATTGTATCTACTGATTTCTTTTCTGTCGCTTTTTTTTCCGTTGACATATTTTCCTCCGTTCTACTATAATTCATTTTCGGTTAGAAGCTATCTCCTGGTTATATAGCGCATAAATTGCTTGAGGCAAAATTATTCGTCTTAAGCAATAGACTAATTTATTCATAACCAGGGATAACCTAAAACTAAATTTTTCCATATTTACTATAAAAAATTTTTTTAGCATCAAACTTATCATTATTTATTAAACTCTATTGGTCAGTAGCGGTCGGTTGAGGATTCATCGATGCTGTATCGGTTGATGACTTAATTGACGAACTATCCGTTGCCCGTATCTGTGATAACGCTTCTAAACTACCGATTAATTGTCTTAATAAACTTTCGAGAACCAATACCAATTCCTGTACAGGTTGTGTTAGAATTAAAATGACTTGTGCCTGCAGTTCGGATTTTGTCGGTAGGGTTGCCAGAAAATCAAATTTCTCCCTCGGATAGATGGCATTTTCAACATAAGCACCTTTTACTTTTAAATCACTATTTTTCTTAATGAAGTCCTTTAATACTTTTGCTGGTATTAATGCATCTTGACAAGAAAAGATTAATGCGGTCGGACCAACGAAAAACTCGTCAATCCCGTCGATACCTAATTCGTTAAGCGCACGGAGTGCCAATTGATTTTTCACGACTTTAAGATTCATTTGCATCGAATTTAGTTTCTTGCGAAGTTGCGTAATATCCGTTGCCTTTAATCTACTACAATCGGCAAAATATATTCCTTTCGCTTCATAGACTAACTTTTTAAGATTTTCTACTTTTAAGATTTTTTCCTTCGTGGGCATAATTAAACTTCCTTTCGGGCCAATTCAACAATTTCTTTAGTATCAATCTTAAAAGCCGGTCCCATGGTTGAGGAAAGAGTTATCGAACGAAAGTATTGTCCTTTAGCCGAGGCCGGTTTAACTTTCTGCAATTCGGCAATAACAGCCAAAACATTTTTCTCTAATTTTTCCGGCTCAAAAGATACTTTACCCACAATCGTATGGACATTGCCAGTTTTATCTGCTTTGATTTGAATGCGTCCGGCTTTTAGACTTTTTACCGCACTTGCAACATCAAATGTTACCGTACCCGTTTTCGGTGATGGCATTAGTCCTTTTGTGCCTAAAATCTTACCTAATTTACCGACTTCTGACATTACATCCGGTGTTGCTACGACAACATCAAAATCAAGCCAGCCATCCTTAATTTTATTGATATATTCTTCCAAACCAACATAATCCGCATTAGCATCTTGAGCTTCTTTCTCTTTTTCACCCCGCGTTAACACTAATACTTTAACACTCTTGCCGGTGCCATAAGGTAAAACCACATTACTGCGCACCATCTGATCCTGACGTTTGGGATCAATACCGAGATTAATGGCTAAATCAACGGTCTCGTCAAATTTGACATTAGCCGATTCCTTAACCTTTTGAATTGCTTCGGACAAAGAATAGATTGGTTTCTTTTCGACTTTATTAAGAAGATTCTGATATCGTTTACTGCGTCGTTTCATTTATCCTCCACGGTTAACCCCATTTGTCTTGCCGTACCTTCAATTATTTTAATTGCGGATTCAATATCATTCGCATTCAAATCCGGCATTTTTTTTAGGGCAATTTCTCGTATCGCACTACGGGTTACAGTACCAACTTTGGTTCGATTAGGTTCTCCTGACCCTTTGGCTAGACCCGCGGCCTGTTTTAACAAGACCGCGGCGGGTGGAGTTTTGATCACAAAGGTAAAACTTCGGTCTGAATAAACCGTTATTAACACCGGCGTAATAATACCCGGCGGTTGATTTTTAGTTGCCGCATTAAAGGCTTTACAAAATTCCATAATATTAACGCCATGTTGTCCTAAAGCCGGACCTACCGGCGGTGCCGGAGTTGCTTGTCCTGCCGGCACTTGAAGTCTAACTACCGCTACAACTTTCTTCGCCATATTATGCTCCTATACCATTAAAATCTTATTTTGGCTTCGAGACCAATATTTCAGTTCCCGCACAATTAAAACAAAATCCCCAAAACGATTTCCCAGCCCCAATTGTTCTTTCCTATAATTTTCAATCATCATCATATTGCCTGTACTTCAAAAAAATCTAAATCGATAGGGGTTGGTCGTCCAAATATAGTAACAACAACTTTAATTCGGCGCCGGTCAGGAAAAATCTCTTCCACACTTCCCGAAAAGCCAGTAAAAGGACCATTGATAACTTTAACCATTTCACCTTTACTAAAGGGTATTTCTTGTCGCAACTTCTTAACACCACTTTCAAGTTGTTGAAGAATTTCCTCAACTTCTTTCTCATCTAATGGCGTCGGTTTAGTTTTGGTCCCTAAAAGATGCGTAACGCCCGGAATAGAATTTACTAATTTAAAAGTTTCTTCGGTCGGTTCCATTTCAACAATAATATAACCAGGATACAATTTTCGTTCTCCTTCTTCCGGCATTGATTTACCTTTTTTGAATCGGGTAATATGCTCGACCGGTACAATAATTTTCCCAAATCGTTCTTTAAGGTTCTGGGTTTCTATTGCTTTTTCTAACATCGTCTTAATTTTTTTTTCTTGACCCGTATTAGTGTGGACCACAAAAAATCTCATCATCTTTTTAAATTCCGGTTTCGAATGAAAATTTCGTTTGGTTTAAACACCAAACTGTATCGATTAGTTTTAATTGTAAGTTTCTTTTTATATAAAATCTCGTTATTTTGTAAAGCCGATACATTTTTTTATCTTAGAATAAGATGTAACAATCTTGAGAACAATAAGTCAAAGAGCATCACAAACAAAGCCATAATTAAAGAAAGCACAATAACAACCACGGTGGTCGCAAACAAATCGCGTGGTTTCGCCCAAGAAACCTTTTTCAATTCACTCACCACATTGAGTAAATATTCTTTGATCTTTCTAAATAGCGTCATTCTTTATCCAATATTGTTTTCAAATTTACAGGCCTGGAGGGATTTGAACCCCCACCCCCCTGATTTGGAGTCAGGTGCTCTAGCCGTTGGAGCTACAGGCCTATTTAATTGGTCTTGTAAAATATCCAATTGCATTTTCTAAGCAAATCAGTTGTTAATTTCCGCGTTCCCAAACTAAAGATAATTGCTTATATATATTTCTTTTAACATATTTTAACTATTTTAAACTATTTAAGGTGTCAATCTATTCGGCTATTTGATTTCGCGGTGCACGGTATGTTTACGGCAATACGGGCAGTATTTATTAAGTTCCAGTCGTTCTTGGCTTTTCTTATTTTTAGTTGTCGTATAATTTCGATTTTTGCATTCTTTACAAGAAAGTGTAATCAGAATACGCACGGTTTATATCCTTTCTGTCTTCAGTCCATGATGCCCCAATTAAATTTTACTTTACCTGAATTTACGAAAGATTTTTACGAAGACTTATTCAATCACTTTGGTAACAACACCAGCACCAACCGTTCGGCCACCTTCTCGAATTGCAAACCGAGAACCTGCTTCTAAAGCAATACTGGTAATCAGTTCGACTTCTAAATTTACATTATCACCGGGCATCACCATTTCAATCCCTTCAGGTAATTTAACCGAACCAGTAACATCTGTAGTTCGAATATAAAATTGTGGCCGATAGCCCGCAAAGAACGGCGAGTGTCTTCCACCTTCATCTTTAGTCAGCACATAGACTTGTCCGGTAAACTTTTTATGCGGTTTGATTGAACCTGGTGCCGCTACCACCATGCCTCGCATAACTTCATCTTTTTCAATACCGCGCAAAAGGATACCGATATTATCACCGGCAATACCTTCATCTAAAATCTTACGGAACATTTCCACTGAAGTTGCCACCGTCTTATGATATTTATCAAAACCGATAATTTCCACCTCGGTACCGGGTTTAATTCGACCGCGTTCAACTTTACCTGTAACCACAGTTCCTCGTCCTGTGATGGAAAAGATATCTTCGATTGGCATTAAGAAGGGTTTATCAACTTCTCGAACTGGTTCGGGAATAAAATCGTCAAGGGCATTAATTAACTGCAGGATCGAATTGCAATCCGGACAAGTCCCGCATGCGCATTTAAGGGCTTTGAGTGCGCTACCGCGAATAATCGGGGTTTTATCTCCAGGAAATTCATATTTATTTAGAATATCGCGGATTTCCAATTCAACGAGGTCAATCAATTCTAGGTCGGACACCAGATCCATCTTATTGATATAGACCACAATCGCTGGCACATTAACCTGTCGGGCTAATAAGACATGTTCTTTAGTCTGAGGCATTGGACCGTCTGCGGCCGAGACAACCAGAATTGCGCCGTCCATTTGCGCCGCACCTGTAATCATATTTTTAATATAATCAGCGTGCCCCGGACAATCGATATGGGCGTAATGTCGCTTTTCACTTTCATACTCAACATGCGACACGGCAATCGTTAAAATCTTGGTTTCATCCCTTCGGCCTTGTGCAATACTGGCTTTTGCCACTTCATCATAACTCTTATACTCAGCCAGGCCCTTTTGAGAAAGCACGTGAGTAATCGCTGACGTTAAGACCGTCTTGCCGTGGTCTACATGTCCAATCGTGCCAACATTAACATGAGGTTTTTTCCTTTCAAACTTTGCTTTTGCCATTAGTTCCTCCTGATCGGGTTTTCCGACTCAATTTCCGTCGAAAACAACCGAAAATATAATTTTTTATTTTCATCTTTTTTTTATAATTCGTTTTGTTTCAAGCAAGTTTTAATCAGCCCACGGCCGGAATCGAACCGGCGGCCACATCCTTACCAAGGATGTGCTCTACCGACTGAGCTACATGGGCAAAAGGATAATTTTTAATTATAATATTTTTATCCCAAAATGTCAATATTTATTTTTAGACAACTCTGACAAAGCCAATACTTACTGAAAATGCCCAAGCGAATATTTTTTATTAGTCTCAGCGTCGCTTGAACATTTTTTTCAGAGTTTTCTTTTTATTACAAGATCTACTTAATCAACTAAACCCTATATTTTTATTTTGTATAGTTATTGTCTGCAGTTAGTTAGTATTTTATTAATGTCTTATTATGAAACTAAATTATATATATAAATTTTTCAATAATACAAGGAGAAAAATTTTTATATATCTTTTTCATTAAATACATTGTCCAATCAACTTCGACAAAAATATTTTTAAATAACTTTATGATTGATTAAATATCATACTTAAATTTTGTTAAAATGCAACAAGAAAATTTTTAAGAGCGGAGAACGGGACTCGAACCCGCAACCTTCTGCTTGGAAGGCAGAAGCTCTACCATTGAGCTATCTCCGCAGATTCTATAGTAATCTTACTAAAAGTTATTTAATGGGCAGGGAAGGATTCGAACCTCCGAAGGCAATCGCCAGCAGATTTACAGTCTGCCCCCGTTGTCCACTTGGGTACCTGCCCAACAGTCAAATATCAAAATCAAAGAAAACAACAAAATTCATTTTTGCTACAATACACAACTAACCGCCACAAGAAAGCTGTGTCTTTTTGAATCACGAAATTCATCACCAACAATTTTCAATTCCTGGCTTAAGCCGACAGAGGGATTCGAACCCCCGACCTGAGGTTTACAAAACCACTGCTCTACCAACTGAGCTATGTCGGCAAATTTTCTCAGTATAAATTTAATTTATACAATAAAATTTTTCTATAATATTATCTAAAAAATTGTATCTAGTCAAGAATCTTTTGCAATAGGCAGCGTCAAGATTTTTATACAAATTGGTTTTTCATCTATTATGGGTGTGTTAACCTTTTAAACATTACACAAGACCGAAGTTGCATCTTTTTATCTAACATCTCAATACTGAATCCACACAAAATATTATACCCTACCATCCAATATATTTGCCTGATGATGAAATGTGGTATCCAAAATTAAATATCTCGCGGAATAATAATTAATAATTATAGTTCATTGCACAATACGATGCTAGAAATACTGATAAAAACGATATATAGATATAGAGATACGGAGTGATAGAAAGACACAAAGATTATTAGATAGAAAGATATCAACCCGATTATTCTTTTGTTGTAATAAGTTGGATACAATTTTGAATGATTGGGGTTATATTTATCAGTAAGCGTCAAGATTCTTGTGTAAATTGTTTTTCATCCATAGGTATGCTTTCATTGCTAAATATGTTATATTGATTATGGTTAAACAAGTTGGCAGATACATCTTTTTCTTTAACATATCAATGCTGAATTTACACAAAATATAATACACTACCTATTTATCATTTTTATCATTATATCTCTTTATATATATCTTCATCCTTATCATTGGATAATCAACATTGAGCTTTTCTATCACAACACCCAATCTAATGAAAAAACAAAATAAGCCAAAGATTGCCTTTGTTATCTTTTTTAAGTTTTTCTATACCCAATCTAACCCGTAAAAACCGAACAACCCGAGAGTCAAGTTGGTACAATAATAATTAAGAAGAAAGGTTGCGACATCTGCATAGACAATTAATCCATAAATGATTTTGCTAGCTCCACTCATTATTTATTCTGCCAATTGTCCATAAATTAACAATTATATTCTGGCAAAACCATCCATCAAAACAATTGCAAAATTTTACTCAGAAAAAACTAAATGATTTCCCAAATTACTAATCCAATAATTATAGCCATCATATCCTGATTGATTTTCATAACGCCATTCACATCGACTTTGTCAATTGCTCATAAATTGATGCTTACCCCTCTGTAAAAACTGTCTCTCAAAACAACTGCAAAATTTCTTCTTTGAAAACTTAAATGATTTTCCAAATTACTGAGACCATAACTCTAATCATCATTTTCTGAATGATTATGGCAACGGCACTCATTTTGATGCGGTCAGTTGCCTACAAACGAAGAATTATATTTCTATCAAAATTAACTCTAAAAACAATTCCCAAATTTCTTCGGACTTTGCTTACCAAAGCGACTTTCTTGGCTATTTTTCAAGCAACCTATAGGGCTGCGGAGGGAACTGTACCCTCTTTTTAAGGCAAAATGCTGTATCTTACAGAAAAACAATGATTTATCTAAAAATTGCCTTATCTAAAACATTAGTTATAACTAATGTTCTTTATGTTTATTTTTACTTAAGGAATGGCAGAAAGTAGTTAAAAGATTAAGTGAACAATTGTTGATCTATTGCCAAAAGAATTTGGTCTATGAATAGAAATTAAGAGAAGTTGGTCTTAACATTTTATTGTTCTATTAGAAACCCGTGCTGATTAAAAGTAAGTTTGCCCCAAAGTTTATAATGAAACAAAATTTTATGCTAATCCAATTTCAGCATCTAATACTAATAAAAGATGATATGGGATAATGTATCGAGCTTTAGATAACAAAAGAAAACTTTTGCCGAACTTGCTAAAAATCTCTTGCTTAAAACGATTCTTGATTTTCTTCGTGTCGGCAACACTGATAAATATCTCCTTATAGAAAGTCTATTTTATTTTTGTGCTTAAGTCTGTTCGGTAAAATCTATCATTAAATGCTAAACTGGTTTTTGAATTTTCTATTGGCGAATTTTGGCAAAGTCAGTATTACCCCACAAGCCTATATGTCCAAGCGAATTTCTTGGCTTTACTTTTGGGTCTTGGTATCTTTTGAACATTTTGCGTGTGTTTTTGTAAAAAACAATGGGTATGGGACTCTGTATCAAATTCAAAGCCACCCAAAGAACTTTTGCTGAAATCGGTAAATAATTCCTTGATAATATTGATAACAACGAAAGCAATTGGATGTTACTAATTAATATTTATCGACCAATTTTACTTGATTCTCAAACTCAACGAATAATATATATTGCGGAACATTAAATAATCTTGTTTATCAAATAACTGTCTTTTTTAGGCTTTAAAAGAAAACTCGTTCAGTTTTTCATAAATTGCTCCGTCGGGTGTCAAAGTGCTTTTAAATAATATCACAGACTTTACCAAAAATGTTTCACTTTTATATTGAGTATTAAAAATTTGACCGGCGTCAATTTTTTCTTTAACCCGACCAATTGTCAGATGAGGATGAAAATGTCGTTCTTCGGGTTTATAACCAATTTCTGCCAAGGTTGATTCAATCTTAGCTTGTAAATCGATTAAATCATTTGCTCCTTTTTCTACTCCAATCCAAAGCACCCGAGGCGACCGTTGATTAGGAAAAGCTCCAAAGTTTTTTAGGGATAAATGAAAAGCTTTTTGAGTGTGAACGATAATAGATAATTTTTCCGCGACTTTCTGTAAAAAATCTTTTGTAACATTACCTAAAAAACAAAGCGTAAGATGTAAATTCTCAAATTTTACCCAGCGAACATCGTAATCTTGTTGCTGAAATTCATTAATGAATTTTATCACTTCATGCCGGATATTTCCCGGAATCTCAATAGCGATAAAGGAACGAATCTTTTCCATAAACTTACCTCCTGATTTAAATTGAATGAGAATACACCTATTTAAAATACGAACTTTTTTGCTTATCTATTTTTCCCTATCAATTTTAGAGACTTTCAACCGTACGGCGTAAAAAATCTAATGCGGCCATTGCTGATTTTTCTTTAATCATCCGTCGGTTACCAGTAAAATGATGTTCTTCAGACGATTGACCCTTTTTAGTCGCAATGCCAATATACACCAGACCTATCGGTTTTTGAGCCGTCTGGCCAGATGGACCAGCAATGCCCGATACACTAATACCGATGTCAGTAACGAATTTTTCCTTTATACCTTTTGCCATTTCTAAAACTGTTTCCTTGCTGACCGCTCCGTATTTTCTTAAAGTTTCATTACTAACTCCACATATTTGATTTTTCAACTTATTGCTATAAACAACCGCACCGCCAATAAAATATTCTGAACTGCCGGGAACATTAGTAATCCGATCGGCAATCAAACCGCCGGTGCATGATTCAGCAACACTAATTAGGAGTTGTTTTTTTCTTAAAAGATTTCCAATGATTTCTTCCATCGTCTCTTCACCATACCCATAAACATAAGGTTTAAGTCGAGTTGAAAGTTCTCGAGTTATATCGGATAATTGCTTTTTGTCTTTCAAATTAGTAACTTTTATATCAACTCCGGTGATTGATGGCAGATAAGCAATATTAATCTCTTTATAATTTTTTAGAATTTCCGATATCTTTTCAACAATTGCGGTTTCTGGAATATTTGTAGTTCTAACCACCAATTCAATCATTGGTTGCAAAGCGTAAACGTCAGTAAGATATGGAACAACGCCGGTCTCAAATATTTTCTGTAATTCAATTGGAACTCCAGGAAGAAGAATTATTGATTGTTTACCTGATTTGAGGACAATGCCTGGTGCGGTACCTACTGGATTATTTAAAACGATTGCTGATTGGGGTATTAATGCTTGTCGTGTTGCTAATTCCGGCATCGCAATGCCTTGACTTTGAAAATGTTTTTCAACTCGAGCTAAGATTGATTCATCTAAAACTAATCTTCGCTTGAAAATCTTGGCAACGCTAGCGACCGTCTGATCATCCGGAGTTGGACCTAATCCACCAGAAACTATCACAATATCTGCGGCCGTCAAGCTATTAATCACTGTTTTTTCAATAATCGATTTTTCGTCACCAATAATCGTAACTTGTCCAACAGCAATACCCAGGGTCTGTAAACGCTTAGCAAGGAAATGCGAATTAGTATCTAAGGTCCGACCCGACAGAACTTCGTTGCCAATGATAATAATTTGTGCTTTTAACATAATCTTTTACTTTACAGGTAGATATAAATCGGCAAACATTTAACAAAAAAATGGTATCAGTTATTCGACGCAGTAAGATTTCATTGTCAATAATAATTTTAAGAACTCTAACAAAGTTAATATTGCTTTAAATGGCATGAAATGCAAAAACATAATTATTTGTTTTTTCTTATGGGTCTCGTGTCTCTGGAGCATTTTTCAGTGTTTTCTACTTTGTGACTTCAACATAGTTTTCTATTTTAGAGTCGGAAACAATACCAATAAAATTCTTAAGAGAATGTTGCTATAAATACCAGCAATGATGTCGTCTAACATTATTCCAATACCGCCGGGAATTTTTTCTGAAGTTCGAATGTATAATGGCTTAGCAACATCAATAATTCTAAAAAGAATAAATCCTATTACCAATAATAACCAATTAATTCGATTAGTTTCAACGATTCTTGTCGGTAAATAAAAAAAGGTAATCATTATGCCTGCGCATTCGTCAATTGTAATCCGACGAGCATCTTTTGTCCAAATTTTCTCTAATGTGTTAGCAATAAATGAACCTAAAACAATGATGCTAACCAAAACCAAAACATAAACTCCAACACGGTTTGATAACAAAATTACTGGTATCAGGGAAAAAAGGCTCGAAATTGTTGCCGGTGCAATTGGCGAATAACCGGTAAAGAAAATTGTTCCAATCATTATGCATACCCACTTCCAGATCGTGATTAATCGTCTATCACAAATAACCCACATCTAATGTGCCTGTGGTTTAACACGAATTTGCTAATCGTTAGTCACGGCGTCAGCATGGTCGATGTAATGATTAGGGATCAACAATAAATATTAGCGTCGTCGACGGGAAGGAAATCGAATTTCCCATTCCGCAACTAATGGTGCACAGATAAATATTGTGGAATAAGTTCCGATAATAATACCAAAGCTAATAACTTTGGCAAAATCTTTAATCGCCGCGGCACCAAATAACCATAAGACAACGGCAACCATAAAAGTGGTAAAAGCGGTTAAGGTCGTTCGGCCTAAGGTTTGATTAATGCTGGTGTTAATAATTGTGCTAAATTCGGCCTTTAACATTCGGCGTAAATTTTCTCGAGCTCGATCCGAAATAACAATAGAGTTATTCACCGAATAACCAATAATAGTTAGTAATGCGGCAATAATCGGAATTGATATTTCAGTATTAGTAAGGGAAATAAAGCCAATAGTAGTAAAAACATCATGAAATAAAGCAATCACAGCAGCCGTACCAAATCGAAAATCGAAGCGAATGCTCACGTAAATCAATATGCTAATCATACCGATTAAAACCGCAATTAGTGCATTTCGCTGTAACTCTCGACCAATGCGCGGTCCAACCATTTCAATTCGTAACAATTCTGCGGGGTTATCTGGAATTTCAGTTTGGAGAAATTGGATAATATTCGTAGCCGTACTTTCAGCAAATTCGGATTTAATCTGGGATCCAAACCTGATAATGAAATCTGCACCTTCCCCTAAGTTTTGAATTGTAACATCACCTAAAGCAAATTTTGCAAAAACATTTCTTAATGTTTGCGTTTCAAGCGGCTTCGCAAAACGAATTTCTAAAAGTGTACCACCGGTGAAATCGACTCCATACCTTAATCCTTTATGAGCAATAATTGAAATGATTGTTATAATTGTCAATAAAATGGAAATACCAAATGCAATATACCGACAAGGTACAATTTTGAAATCAGTGTTTTTAAATATCTGTAACATTATAATCCTCCAATGTTTTCTCTTTGATGACGACAAAATTTGCCGCGACCTTTATTTTGTTCTGAGTGGAGACTAAAATTTTTCGTGCCGAAAAACATTATATTCTCAGTCTTGCTACCGCAAATTGGGTTGTAACCCACTCCATAATAAATCGGCTGACATATACTGCTGTAATAATATTAAGCACCAAACCGATTATCAGAGTAACCGCAAAACCTCGTATCGGACCAGTGCCAAAGAAGTAGAGGGCAATGGTGGTAATAATTGTTGTAATATTGGCATCAAAAATTGTAACCGCGGCTCGGGAATAACCTGCTGCGATTGCCGCACGGACAGTTTTACCTGCTCGGAGTTCTTCTCGAATGCGCTCGAATATGAGAATATTAGCATCAACCGCCATTCCGATGGTCAAGGCAATACCTGCAATACCGGGCAAAGACAGAGTTGCTCTCAACCCTGCCAGCAAGACAATAATAAAGAATATATTTAACATTAGGACGATATTGGCAATGACGCCTGCCATGCTATAATATACAATCATAAAGATAATCACTAATAAAGCACCAATCAAGCCGGCGCGGACCCCTTTGCGTATTGAATCTAGACCTAAAGCCGGACCAACTGAACGTTCTTCAGCGATACGAACCGGAGCTGGCAGAGCACCGCTTCGTAAAACAATGGCTATGTCACGGGCTTTATCCGGGTTAACATCACCAGTGGTAATCATCGCTTCACCGCCAGAAATTCGTTCTTTAATTACCGGTGCAGTACGTACAATATTATCTAATACAATTGCCAATCGTTTTCCCACATTGCGGCCCGTAATACTTGCAAACTTTCCTGCATCTTTACGCGATAACTTCAAACTGACAATCCAAGTATTAGCCAGATTTGCGTCGCCACCTTGATATGGACTAGGGCGGGCATCACTTATACTAGAACCAGTCATTTCACTTTCTCTTTTCACTAAATATAGCCGTCGTATCCGTCGTCCCTGATACGATTCTTGCGGACCAAATAAAATCTGATAATCTGCCGGGATAATTGATTCTGCTTGTTGAACCATAGTAGTAAAATTAATAAAATCGGTCTCCTCAACACTGTAATCCGATTGACCAAGATTTATCACATAACTCAAAAACTTCCCCCGTTCGCTAATTAAAGTATCTTCCTGATTAAGCCGACGAAAATAGTTATCAATTGTCCTCAAAACATCTTCAGTTTTCCGTTCATCCGCAACTAAACGGAATTCCAACAACGCAATTTGACCAATTAAAGATTTGGCGCGTTCTCGGTCAACTCCAGGTAATTGAACTAAGATGCGGTCACCTCCGATTTTTTGAATAACTGGTTCATACACACCAAGTTGGTCAATACGATTTTGAATTACCGCTAAAGCCCGGTCCGTAGCGTCCTGTGCCTCTTCTTTAGTAAGTTTGGTTTTGTCAACTTCTAAAACCAAATGCATACCCCCAATTAGATCCAACCCCAAATGCAACGCCCTCTTATGCAAACCGGCTTCTTTTTCCGCAAGTTCTTGTAGCTGATTAATGACTCGCGCTGAATCATTTGATGTCATTGCGTTCTGTAATTCCGACAAAAGTGCTTTTCGTCGCTTGGGAACACTCTGATAAAGTTCGAATGTTGGGTAGAGTGTCCAAATACCCAGAGCAACCGCGATGATAATTACGGCAAACTTTATTTTGCTATATTTCATTCTTGCTCCTTGTAGATCTTAAAATCGAGAAATGATATATTTCATTTCGGCTACGGCTTCTTTCAATCCAACCATTACTGCCCGAGCAATAATGGCATAGCCGATACTGAAACCGGTAATTTCTTCAACATTTAACAATGGGTAAATATTTTGATAATCAATACTGTGTCCACAATGTACATTTATCTTATGAGTTCGACAAAATTTAGCGACCGACTCAATTTGCTTTAAGATTTGCGGTCGGTTTGATTTATCTTTAGCATACTGATTAGTATTAATCTCAATTTGCTGCGCCTTTAACGATAAAGCTGCTTTCACCTGTTCAATTTCGCTTTCAACAAAAAAACTTAGGGTAATACCAGCATTTCGTATCTTGTGCGCAATCGGTTTTATTATATCTCGATGGTGCACAACATTTAAGCCACCTTCGGTCGTTACTTCTTCAGGACGTTCCGGTACTAACGTTACTATATCCGGACGAATTTTCAAAGCAATATTCAACATTTCATCAGTTGGAGCCATTTCTAAGTTCAATTCGGTTTTGATTGTTTTCCGCAAAAGTTCTAAATCGCGGTCATTAATATGACGACGGTCTTGTCTGAGATGAACCGTAATTCCATCTGCACCGCCTAACTCACATAAAACCGCGGCTTGGACTGGATCAGGAAATGTTTCTTTACGAGCTTGTCGTAAAGTCGCAATATGGTCTATATTAACTGATAGCTTACGCATCATACTAAAAGATTGTATAATTTTAGTTTTTATGTCTTACTTTACTATAACCAAGTCAAGACATTGTAGTAGAAAATAATGATTTGTCAACACCCATTAGTAAGAACTCCAAAAACATTCTATCTAATCAGTCTGAAAAGACCAAAGAGCAAAAACTGATAATTTGTGATTTTGAAGCTAACAGAAAATTAAATGCTGGGAAGATATCTTCCCAGCACTAATTTTTACTTTTTTTGTTTTTATTTATGCGTAAGAATCAGCTTCTTAGTTGCGCTATAGGTATTGGTCTTGAGGGTGTAGAAATAAATACCTTGGGCAACCGTACGATTAAATTCGTCCTTACCATTCCAAGTATAAAAGTGAATTCCTTTGTCAAGGTTAGTATTGACCAATGTCTTGATCAATCTTCCTGAAGCGTCATAAATTGTGAGATTCACATTGCTTGGTTCCGCTAACGAGAAAGAAATTTTGGCTGAGCCATTAATCAGTGGATTAGGTTTCGGCGCATTAAGCAGAGTCACAATTTTGTTCTGCGGAGTATTCTCTTCAATGGACACATAATTTATTATTGTAAGTCTGATATTAGGTCGGTTATAAGTCTGAGTCAATGTAGTAGGCATAGAGACATCGCTTTGCCATTGTCGTGTTCGGTAAGTCGGCGAAGTTGTTGTATATCGCCAGTAGGGACAGACTGTTGTTGAAATATATCGTTGATAACCTTTAAGAATTAAGATGCCCAAATTGTCGGTATTATTATAGGAGAATCGTGGGTTTAGTTGAACTTCTATCCAACCGGACTCGATGTTGTTTGGATATTGTCCCTGGTAAACTAAGGTATAACCAGTAGTTGTCCAAGCACCAGTTGCTAAAGTTTGGTCTGGAGTATGTTTCATATAAATTTTAACTGAATCAATCGGGGTGAGATCTGTTCCGCGAGCTTTATAATAAGCAATATGAGTAATTTGACCTAATGTATTAATTTCTGATTGCAGGTAAATTACTTCATGTGCGGAATAATTATAAAAGCGGTTCATCGGTCCAAAATAAGAGCTTGTTGTATCGGTCCCAATAATTACGTAGGCTAAATATTCAACAATGACACACGTTGAAGTTTTTCGGTCATTATTCGGATTCTGGTCGTTGACAAGGGTAGTCCGCATTATCACGGTTAATTGTTCCAGCACAATTGGCGTCCAAGAATTGAAATTTACCACAGTATCTTGATTCGGTGCTAAAGAGATTATTTTGGTATCAGTGTAAAGAGTTGAGCCAGTCTGATTAACAATTGAGCAGACGACTGCAAAATTGTTTTGTACCGTAGTCCCAAAATTTTTTACTCTTCCTTGAGGAATCATTTGGGTATTATGTTGATGAAAACTACCTGGGCTTATGATTGCCATAATACCGACATCATTGGGATATACAATGTCAGTTAACATCTCGTGAACGGTCACATATGTTGTACCATTATAGCCCACAGGAAAATATAGTTTGCCTGCAGGGTCAGCTGCCC
>CAYYPG010000018.1:0-27362 GCA_964473505.1 uncultured bacterium
GTTAAGTTAATATGAAGCAACTAATTTAGGATTTCAAATCTCGCAAGAACCGAAATCAATTTCAGGATAACCCAAAGGAACTATTGCTGAATTTTCGTGATTAATTCTTGACATTATCAGTTTTATTAGTATCTTAATATTATGATTATTGCATCAGATATTCGTAATGGTATGACTATAAAATTAGAGGGAGTCTTATATAAAGTTGTTACCGCGGAGTATAAGGCAGGAACTGCCAAAATGGGAAGTTTAGTACATCTGAAACTTAAGAATATTGCAACCGGTTCATTTACGGAAAGACGATTTCATCCGGAAGACCGAATTGAAGATGTCGAATTAGAGTCGGTGCCGATGGAATTTATTTATCAAGATGGCGACGACTATTATTTTATGCATCCCACAAGTTATGAGCAATATCCAGTTAATAAATCAATGCTCGGTAATTTTATTAAGTTTCTTACTCCCGGCATAAAATTAAAAGTGGAGTTTTATGAAGAACAGCCGGTTCATGTTGTAATTCCTAATACCGTTGATATAAAGGTAGTTGCTACTGGCTCAGGGGTTAAAGGTGAAACTGATGCCGCGTATAAACCGGCGCAATTGGAAAATGGAATGGAAGTTTTAGTTCCGCAATTTATTAAATCTGGAGATATAATTCGAATTGATACGGAAACCGAAAAATATCTGGAACGTGTGAAAACGGAAACCAGTTAATCTAAATTTATTTTCTGACGGAAAAAAGTTAGTTTTCCCAGACGCTAATAAATATTTTTTTCTATTCAATAATCTCAACAATAACATTAGCCTCGGCTAACATCTCTTGTGCCAATTTATCGGGATATAATTTTCTTACAACAATTCTTTTGACACCAGCATTGATTAACATTTTAGCGCAAGTGATACAAGGAAAATGGGTCGAATAAACCGTTGCGCCGACAACTGGTATGCCGAAATAAGCGGCTTGCACCAATGCATTCTGTTCGGCATGAATACCACGACAAATTTCAATCCGTTCTGCAGGTTTAATTTTTAACTGCTTGCGTAAACAGCCAAATTCTGAACAGTGAATTAAATTTCTCGGCGCACCATTATAACCCGTGGCTAAAATCCTTTTATCCGAAACTAATACCGTCCCAACTTTACGACGTAAACAAGTTGATCGCTCAGCAACCGTATCCGCAATTTTAAGAAAATATTCATCCCAAGAAATCCGAGAATGTTTGATATTTTCTTTGGAGATTGTTGCTTTAGTAACTGCCTTGGGAGGTTTACTTTTTTTCATATTATATCAAGAAAATTTATGGAACTTTTCACCTGAACTCAGGATCTCCTCGTTCCAAAAAGTTATTAGCTGCAAGGAATTGGTGTGATATTGATTTACCAATTATAAACCACATAATGATTTTAGTTGAATAGGGAAACAATATTTGTGCATTATCAAATGATTGTATTCAGCGGAATCTAATTTTTATCGGCTCATTTAGTTGGAATAGTTACACCTTGAATGTTTATAATCAAAAGATAGATTATTCATTGGGTATAGGTGCAACATCAACCACATAGTCATCTTCTTTGATTTGAATCAACTTAACGCCAATGGTTGCTCTTCCTTGTTCGCGGACATCAGCCAGTTTTAATCTTAAAACCGTTCCGTTTTTAGTTATGACTATTGCTTCATCTTTTTCCGATACCGCTTTAGCACAAACCAGTTCTCCGGATTTCTCGGTAATCTTACCAGCAATCACACCTTTGCCCCCACGTCGGCGAATTGGAAATGCTTTGTAGTCACACCGTTTGCCATAACCTTTGGTTGTGACGATTAAAAGCGATTGACCTTGTTTTACGGTACTACCGTTAATTACCGCATCCTTTTTGTTCAGTTTTATGCCCCGGACGCCAGCAGCATTTCTACCCATTTGCCGAACATCTTTTTCCGCGAATTTAAGGGCTTGGCCATTTTTCGTCACCAGCATAATTTCATCTTTGCCCGAAGTTATAAAGGTATCAATTAATTGGTCGCCGGCTTCTAAATTAATCGCAATTATACCTTTTTTTCTGGGATTAGAGAATTCCTCTAAAGAGGTCTTTTTAACAGTTCCCTGTTCGGTTACCATAAAGATATACTGGTTTTTATTAAATTCACGCACCGGAACATAAGAAGTTATCCGTTCATCTTTTTCCAGTTCTAAAAGATTAACAATGGGACGACCTTTGGCTTGATATGTCCCTTCAGGAATTTCAAAGACTTTAAGCCAATAACATTTTCCCTTATTGGTAAAGAAAAGGATATAATCTAAGGTTTTAGCTGTAATTAGTCCTTCAACAAAATCGGTCTCAGAAACCTCTACACCAGTTCGGCCAACACCACCACGATTTTGCCGGCGATAAGCAGAAATCGGCATTCGTTTAATGTATCCCCGATGCGTGATAATGACACAAACATCTTCTTCAGCAATCAAATCTTCAATATTTAATTCTTCGACTTTGCCTTTACTAATATCTGTCTTGCGATTATCACCAAACTGTTTTTTTAAAGTTAGTAATTCTTCTTTGATCAATGCCATCGTTGCTCGTTTGGATGCCAAGAGATTTTTGAGTCGCGCAATGGTTTTAATTAATTCCAGGTATTCTTCATTTATCTTTTTCTGCTCGAGATTCGTCAAGCGGGCTAATTTCATATCAAGAATCGCTTGGGCTTGGATTTCGCTTAGTTTAAATCGGCGCATTAATTCTTGTTTGGCGATTTCCGGGTCTTTTGCCGATTTGATTAAAGCAATTATCTTATCAATATGATTTAAGGCAATCTTAAGTCCTTCCAGAATATGCGCCCGGTCTTCGGCTTGTTTTAGTTCAAATTTCGTGCGTCGGTGGACAACTTCATAACGAAAATCTAAGAATTGCTGACATAATTCTTTAAGGTTAAGTATCTTCGGCACATTATCCACTAATACTAAAAGGATAACACCAAAAGTTTCTTGTAGTGGTGTGAACTTGTATAATTGATTGATGACAATTTCCGGATTAGCATCGCGCTTGAGTTCTAAAACAATTCTCATTCCATCGCGGTCCGATTCGTCTCGTAAATCAGAGACATCGGTAATCTTCTTTTCGCGGACTAATAGGGCAATGCGTTCAATTAAAGCAGTTTTGTTAACTTGATACGGTATTTCCGTAATGATAATTTTATCTTTACCGCCTTTACCTTCCTCAATGCGAACTTTGCCCCGAACAACAATTTTCCCCCGGCCGGTCTTATAGGCTTCTTTAATACCTTCTTTACCGACAATTACACCGCCTGTAGGAAAATCCGGCCCCTGAATGTATTTCATTAAATCTTCAATGTCTAATTCTGGGTTATCAATCAAAGCGACTAAACCATCAATCAGTTCAGACAGATTATGCGGTGGAATATTAGTTGCCATACCCACGGCAATACCAGAAGCACCATTGATTAAAAGATTGGGAAAAGCTGCTGGTAATACTTTCGGTTCTTTCAGCCGACCATCAAAATTTGGTGCAAAATCGACAGTCTCTTTTTCTAAATCCCGAAGTAATTCACTTGCAAGTTCTGAAAGTCGGGCCTCAGTATAACGGTAAGCTGCAGGTGCATCACCATCAATTGAACCAAAATTACCTTGTCCTTCAATTAAGGGATAGCGCAAAGAGAAATCTTGTGCCATCCGCACTAAAGTTTCATAGACCGCGATATCACCATGAGGATGATATTTACCTAAAACTTCACCCACAACCGTGGCGGATTTTTTGAATGGCCGATTATGGGCTAAACCTAATTCATGCATCGCATAGAGAATACGTCTTTGTGCCGGTTTAAGTCCATCACGCACATCCGGTAATGCCCGTCCAATGATTACCGACATCGCATAGTCTAAATACGACCGTTTTACTTCATCTTCAATATATACTTTAACAATGTCTTCTCGGTTTTCTTTCATAGTATTAATAAAACCTCACAGATAATAAAATTTGATATCTGAATTAAAATAGTTTATGTGATGCCGATTTTTTATTTATAATTAATATATATTCGTCGCTAACTACATTATTATACCTAGAACTCGTCATATTTTACTAATAACTTATTTATAATTATTTAACATATTTTAGGATACTAATTTTGGCAATTACACATTAAGAATATACTTAATTTATGGAAAATGTCAAGAAGTCCCGGGTGAGAACGCTGACAAAGTCAATATTAACTCAGAATACATGAAATGCAGAAGCATAATTGTTGATTTTTTCTTATAGGCTTAGTGTTTCTTGAGCATTTTTCAGAGTTCTCCTGAGTTTACGTTTCTAAGACAAGTATTGCTACAGAAAATACTAAATATTACCGCTTGATAGAAATAAATGTGTTCCTGAATTACGGTCACCTTAAGCCTGACCATTATTTCCTAAATGATTTTGGCAACGCCACTCATATTTATTCTCCCAATTACCTACAAATTGAGAATTAGATTTCTACTAAAATTAACTCCCAAACCAACTTCAAAATTTTCTCTGACCTCGCTTTCCCAAGCAACCTTTTCACCTATATTCCAAGCAACCCAGTAGACTGCGGAGAGGACTGTACCCTCTTTTTAAGGCAAAATACTGTATCTTTAAGAAAACCAATAAATTGTCTAAAAAGTTGTCTTATCTAAAACATTAGTTATAACTAATGTCTTTATGTTTTCTTTTATTCAAGAGATGGCGGAAAGTAGTAGAGAGATTTAGGGAGCATTGCGGTTTATTGTAAAAAGAAACTGGTGGTATAATAATGGAAATTAAGTCAAGTTCGGCTTAATTTATTGTTATAGTAGATAGTGTATAATGTTTTGTGTAAATTCAATGTTGATTTAGCGCAAAAGACGTATCCTCTTCGATGTTTTAACATAATTTTAATATGACTATGTTAGAAATTAGAAAGAAGAGCACACCGAGGGAAGAAAAACTAATTTATCCCAAAATCTTGACGCTGCCTTCAACTTTCCTTGCTATTGATTTGAAGATAATAATACGAGGTCCTTGTCTGGTGGCGTAATGTTGGGGGTATAAAAAGATAAAAAGATTATACCACCCGACAAGAAGGAATGGTAGTGATGGCAAATTTTTGAGGGATGAGATAACATAGATTGGATAGGGCTTCAAAGGCACTTTGACTTTTTCAGAACGCTCTTATCAGAACACACTGCAAAATGTCCTGATTACACCGAGACACGAAAGAAAGATCAAGATACACGTATGTGCCTGTTGTGTCGCCTGAGATAATATTGACTTTGTCCGAGTTCATTCAAATGGCTTGACAGGTCTCGAAATCTTTAGTATAATCCCCGCAAGTAAATTAATTTTTTAATTAAAAACATTTAATGAAAGTATTAAAATTACAAAAGAAAAATTTAAATAGTTACCTCCAATCTCTTCGCCAATTTGGCGAACTTTATGGACCAGTCCGCAAAGCCGAAAAGTTTATCTACGGTCATTTAGATGACTTGGATAAACTGGACTTAAAAATGGTACGGACAATCCTACCAATAAAAAAGTTTTTAATTCCGCCTCAATTTGATACCTTTACCTTTGATGGCAACACCTATAAGCCAGAATTAGAAAACATTCCGCGACGGGTTGTATTTGGTGTGCACCCCTGTGAAATTCATGGTCTGTTAATTTTAGATAAATTCTTTTTAGAAAGATTTCCTGACCCATTCTATCAAGAACGTCGACGCAAAACGGCAATCATAGGATTATCGTGTGTCCCGGATGAAAAGTGCTTCGCTAAATCAACTAATACTCACTATGTGGAATCCGGATTTGACTTAGCATTTAATGATTTAGATGATTTTTATTTGGTTTGGGTTGGCTCATCGTTAGGTGATGATTTGGTGCGACTAAGATTGGATTTATTTGATGAAAACATTAAAGAAAGAGACTTAAGGCGATATTTGGAGTGGCGCGCTTGGCGTGATGCTCAATATAAACTCAATTTAGATTTAACTGCTATGCCCGATATTATGGAATTGAATTATGAAAGTCCGATTTGGAATAAATTGGGTGAGAAATGTTTGTCCTGCGGCGCTTGTTCAATGGTATGTCCGACTTGTCCTTGCTATAGTGTTTCAGACCAGATACGGCCAGGCCAGAGAAATGGTCGTCGGATGCGTAATTGGGATTCTTGTATGTTTAAACCATTTGCCCTCGTGGCTGGTGGTCATAATTTCCGTGAGAACCGTTCGCAACGCGTTCGCTTATGGTATACCCATAAATTGAAGGCATTTATTACCGAATTCGGCAAAGCTGCTTGTGTTGGTTGTGGCCGATGTATTGATACCTGTCCAGTTGATATTAATGTTAATACAGTAGTTAAAGAATTAAAAGGTCGATCGATTGCTCCGAAGGCTTCTTTAAGTGCCAAAGAATAAAATGATAAATTATTTGGAGGACAAGTTGTTGGAAGATTAAATATGAATCAAAATATCTATTTACCGGAGCCAATGCGAATTGTTCGGCGCTATGACCTTATTGAAGATGTGCGATTTTTCCAAGTCCGACCCTTAGAAATGGAACGCGCGCTTCATTTAAACTATTTGCCAGGTCAGTTTATGATGATTTCTTTGGCTGGAGTTGGTGAAGCGCCGTTTTCAATTTCATCAACACCTTCAAGACCAGGACTGTTAGAATTTGGTATCCGTAAAGTTGGAGTAATTACCGAACAATTGTTCAAACTCAAAGAAAATGAAATTATTGGCGTCCGCGGACCATTTGGCAATGGTTTTCCCATTGATAAGTTTGAGCATAAAGATCTAATTATCGTTGTTGGCGGATTAGGTGCAGTTCCGCTTCGGTCACTTTTGCTGTATACCTTAGATAATCGTGACCGCTTTGGAAAAATTTACTTTTTATATGGTGCACGCCGACCCGCAGAGATGCTCTTTCGTCGAGAATTTATGGAATTAAAAGCACGCGATGACCTCTATTGTTTATTAACCGTTGATAAAGATGATACGGGAAGATGGACTGAACATATTGGAGTCGTAACCACTCTATTTGAGTTTTTAAAAGATATTGACTCGGAAAACACTTATGCCACTGTCTGCGGTCCGCCAGTAATGTATAAATTCGTGATTAATGAAATTATTAAACTCGGTATTCCCAAACATCAAATTCTTATGACCTTAGAAAGAAGGATGCATTGTGGTGTTGGCAAATGTGGGCATTGTGTTATCGGCTCAATCTATACTTGTGTTGATGGTCCGGTCTTTTCATATTGGGATGTATTACATATGAAAGATTTAATCTAAAAATGAAGTCTATGTGGGTTGATAAGCATGGAAAGCAATAAATTGAAAGTAGGTTTCTATAATTTTTCCGGATGTGCAGGTTGTTTGTTAACAATTATCAATTGTGAAGATAATTTACTTGATATTTTCAACGCGGCGGAAGTCGTTTCGTTTTTGATGGCTAAGAGCGATAATTTAGAAAAGGATTTAGATATCGCTTTTATTGATGGCTCGATAACCACAAATAAACAAGAGGAGTTCCTTAAAGAATTAAGAACCCGAACCAAAAAACTTGTTTGTTTAGGTACCTGTTCTTGTTACGGAGGTCTTCAGGCAATGGAATTTGGCAAAGGCAATTGGCAAAGACGCTTCCAAAAAGTTTATGGGACAAAGCCATTTACCATAGTTCAAGCCTTTGAATCGCAACCAGCAGATGCATTTGTTCCAGTTGATTTTTATATTCCAGGTTGTCCAATTGATGCGGATTTATTTCTTTATAATTATGCTCGATTAATCAAAGGCTTGCCGGTTGATTTTCCAAAAACGCCAGTCTGTATTGAATGTAAGTGGCGAGAAAATGAATGTTTACTCTTAAAAGATATTATGTGTTTAGGTCCAATTACTGCGTCGGGTTGTAAGGCTCGATGTCCTTCAGTAAATTTACCATGTGTTGGTTGTTTTGGTCCAGCGGATGAAGGTAATCTGACTTCAGAATTTAATCTGCTCAAAGAAAAAAGTTTTAATTCTTCTGATATTGAACGGAAATTACGAATTTTTGGGGGCACCAAATTTATTAAAAACCTTAAGGCTAAATTATCCTCAAAATCGCATCCGTAACTGTTTATCTATGGAAAAACATACTATGACAAACCAAATTCGGATACCAGCCTTAGCCCGAGTTGAAGGGCATGGAAATATTTTAGTTGAAGTTCAAAGGGGAAAATTAAAAAATGTAAGATTAAACATTCCCGAAGGGCCAAGACTATTTGAAAGTTTAGTTCTGAATAAAACGCCAAAAGAAGTTATAAATATTGTTCCCAGAATATGTGCGATATGTTCGGTATCTCATCGCTACGCCGCAATCCGGGCTTTAGAACGAGCATTAAAAATAAATGCCTCGAAAGGTACACGTTTGCTAAGGACACTGATGCATTATGGTGAAATGATTGAGAGTCATGCTTTGCACGCGTTTGTTTTGGCGCTACCAGATTTTTTAGGATACCCATCAGCAATTGCCATGTTTGATAAATTTGCCCCGCAGGTTCTAAAAGCATTAAAACTGAAAAAATTTGGTAATGAGGTTATGGCAGTTGTTACCGGTCGCTGGACGCATGGCGAAAATCCGACAGTAGGTGGATTTGGTGCAATACCTCCGAAACAGGACTTGTTAGACCTTAAGAAACAAAGTGAAGCACTGATTCCTGATACCGAAGAATTAGTGGAAATAATGCGCAATCTCCATTATCCGACTTCCATGGAAGATGGAATGGTTTTTATGTGTTTAAAACCACCAACCGAAAGATATGGATTTGTGGGTGATTCTGTCTTGATTTCTACCGGCGAAGAACATCCAATTGAAAGATACAAAGAATTAACCAACGAGCGTATTGTGGCACATTCGACCGCGAAAAGATGTCGGTATAATGATAAACCGTTTGTTGTGGGCGCTTTAGCCCGAATGAACCTTTTAGGTGAAAGACTTCACGGTAAAGCGGCTAATTGCTTTAAGCGTTGCTATAGTCTTAGTTGGATTCGTAATCCTTTATATGCCAATTTAGCCCAGGCAATTGAGATTTTGTTTTGTTTAGAGGAAATACCCAAAGTAGTTGATGAACTGATAAAGCGGGAACAGACCTTAAAGACTGAGAGCGAGATTAAAGAACCAGCGATAACAACTGGTAAAGATGTGGGCGCGGTTGAAGCTCCACGAGGTACGCTATACCATTATTATGAAGTAACGCGTGGTTTTGTAACTAATGCCAATATGGTTATCCCAACAACCCAAAACTTAGATGCGATTGAAAATCATCTTCGAGTTGCGGCTCAGAATTTAATTGACGGTATCCGGAAGAAAGATAAAAAGCAAGAATTGGAACTGATTTTACAGATGATTGTTCGGTCGTATGACCCTTGTATTTCTTGCTCAGTTCATTTGGTTGATTTAGGAAGCGCTGCTTAACCAATAAACACTAATAAAAATAAAAACCTTTAGTCCATTTCTTTTAGTTAGTATATCTGGTATTAAACGAAGTAAACTCTAAGATCGTGTATTATAGAGGAACTGATCCTACGCTAAAATAAATTTTTAGAGAGGATAAAAGGAGAAATTAACTGATAGGGTTATAGGCAATGCAAATTAAAAAGTAAATCAATGGCATGTTATGATATCAATTCCCTAAACCAAATTCAATGGCAAATTTCTCTAACATAACCGATACGAGAGAGTAGATTGTATCATCCTATCGGATACATCATCGGGTGAAGATCACTATAAGGTGTTTGTACAGTAAGAACATAAATGCTTTCATAGATTGTCATAATAAACATTGTTAGTTTTCTTAAATCTTTATTTAATAAATTATTATTATATAATAATCAGAATTAGTATGGTTTAACTCTTTAGTTGATATATATTATATTTTGCGTATTGTCAAATATTTTTAATTTTCATATTTAATATTACCTATGCTAAATAAAAACCTGTCGGGCATATCCAATTTATTATAAAGGGATATATGAAACATAATAATGCTTGATTTCTAAAGATTATTAGGCACTTTCTTGGTAATATTAAGTTGTTAGGTTAAGTTATATTGTTTCATAGGGGTGTTCTTCTTTCTCGTCTCTCTAATTGTTAATATGTTTCAACATAAAAGAGGATACACTTTTTTTATTATAGCAAGAGTCTGTTTATACAAAATATTGTACATTACCGAATCAGACACATTTTTTCTTGACATATATATTTTTTGATGTATAATTTAATAAAATTAACATTGCCATTTTCGTCCATAAGAACACAGTTATGGCTAACACACAAAACCAAATACGACATCAAGAGACAGTAAGGAGAAATAAAATTTGTCGATCAAGGAATAATAATCCGGAGGGACTGATAAATAATATGCAACAAAATAACTTCAAAGGCATTACAGTTATTGAGCTTTTAGTGGTGATATTTATCATTGGCGTTTTTCTTTCATTTTTTCTTCCGACCATGACTTCCCGAATTAGTATGAACGCTCGAGTTAATGCTACGCGTCAGGAGATGGAACAGATAAGAAAAGCAATCGTAGGAAATCCTGATTTAGTTAGCGGTGGTGAACTTGTAGATGTTGGATTCAAAGGTGATATGGGCAGATTGCCCCGCCATTTAATTGAACTGGCAACTCGGCGCCCGGATACAACTTTATATAATTATCCCAATAAAGAGTCTTTACCAATCTGGGACCCCTGGAATAAACGCGGTTGGAAAGGACCGTATATAAGGGATGATGGGCAACAAGGTTTTATGAAAGATGCCTGGGGTGAATTTTATCAATTTCTGGTAAATAGCAGTGGAGATACAATTGGTTTAAAAAGTCCTGGGATTGATGGCGAATGGGAATTGCATGGAATTGTCGGCGATGATATTAAAGTCTTATTTTAGATAATGTTAAAGAAAAAGATTAAGGCAAGACAACAATTAAAACCACAAGAGCAAAATATGGATAACATTAAATGTGAGCGCGGTATTATTCTCCTTGAATTATTATTTGTGATTATGATTATGGGACTTTTAATTGCCGGTGCGGTAAGAACCTGGGATGTAACCCTCCAACAAACAAGATTTAACCAAACTGTAAAAGAAATCGAAGATTTATCAACGGCAATTGTGGGAAATCCCAATCTTTATGCTGAAGGAAAAAGAACCGACTTTGGCTATGTGGGTGATATGGGAAGTTTACCAGATAGTTTAGCCGATTTAGTGCGGGCACCAAGTGGCGCAATTACTTGGCGCGGCCCCTATGTCACAGTAAAATTTAACGAAACTTTAGATGATTATCTGAAAGACGCTTGGGGAAATTATTACATTTATAGTCGTGAAAGTCTTTTTATTCGTAGTTACGGCGGCGGTACAAATTTAACCCCTAATACTTGGATAACGAAAAGATTTGCCCGAGATTCATTAAGCCTTATAAGAAATATTGTTCAAGGAAGAGTTTCTGATTTATTAAACAATCCACCAGGTCCAGGTATTGATACTTTATTTTTGACTGTAGGAATTATTTACCCCATTAACAATGGAACTTCTCTGGCAACCCAAATGCGACATCCCAATGCCCAAGGTAATTATATTTTAACTGATATTCCGCAAGGCAATCATCGGATGTTTTGTCTATATGATACTACGCCCAGTTTACCCGATACTACAGATTATGTTGAGAAATATGGTTGTATTTATCCGGGAATAATCAATGAAGTTAATTTTCGATTAACCGTAGGATTTTAGAAGATGAGATTACAGTGTAAAGAACCATTGAGACAGATGTTAAAATCTCATAATGGAGTAACCCTAGTTGAGTTACTGGTGGTAATTTTAATAATTGGAATATTGGGAGCGGTTGCATTGCGAACAATTGATGCTACGACCAATCAATCGCGTTTTGATGCCACAAGAAAAGAGATGACGGAGTTAATTAAAGGAATTATTGGGAATCCAGATTTATTGGCTGATGGGGTGAGAATTAATTTTGGTTATGTTGGCGATATGGGCCGACTGCCGGACAGTTTAAACGCATTGTTTTTTTCTGAAGGTGGCAATTGGAAAGGACCTTATGTCACCGGACGATTTAGCGAAGACCGACAAGGTTGGTTAACTGATGCTTGGGGTCAGCCGTATGTATATGATAAAGAAAATCTTTTGATTAAAAGCGTTGGTGGACGACAGACATTAACTGCTAAAATTGCTGAGGATACCAATGATTTATTTTATAACTATATATGTGGAGTAATTACTGATATTACTGGTGGACCACCGGTAGAAATAGCCAATAAAATACTTGTTAGACTTATGGTTTCCCGTGATGGTAATTTAGTGGCCGAAACAACTCGACCTCGTCGTGATGGTTTCTATGAATTTTACTCGGTGCCGATTGGTTTTCATCTACTGGTCGTAAAAAAAGAGTTTGGCACGAAGGATAGTATTATCCGTATGGTTTCAGTACCACCGCGTTCTAAAATCGTCGCCGATTTTCGTTTTGCCTCAGGATTTCGTAATAATCTGAAATATGTCGAAGGTAGTGCCAGGGCTTGGGGAGACTCGTTGAATTGTATTGGTTTTAGTGTTTTTAACAGTGGTGATGATATTACACTTGATTCCTTAGTGGTCATAAGATTAGATACAACTGCATTTTATGAAAGTGTTAATTTTCAAGGTAGCGAAGTCTGGAATCATAACTGGAATTCGCCACCTAAACGAGCAGGTGAAAATGATATTGTGGAATTAAATCCCAATCCAACAATAAACTCTAATAGTGTTGTGCGTTTTGATTTAATGAATTTTAAGAGGCATCGATTGAATATCTATTCACCTGCAGTAAATATGTCCGGCATAAAAATTGCAATTAAATTTAGTGATGGTTCAATTATCGAATTTGTCCCATGAACATTGCGGATACAATAAGTATGCAATTAAATAAAACGATAAATCAATTTGCAATTAATATGATTATGGATACAGCAAAGATAATAGTTAAATTTAGCAATGGCTTATTATACCAAGAAGATAATAAGTGCAATAATTATAAAATAAATTAATTATTGACTTTATGTTATAATAAACTAATATATAATTTATATATGAAAACTGAGTTACTGATTTATTGGAGCAATAAACAGAATACGATTATGGAAATATTCAAAGGTAAAAAGAATATGCATAAAACCGCTGTGGTTTTCAGACCAAGAACAAACGAAGATTATCTAAAAGTGACGGATATTCGCCGTCTGATAGCAGAGATGTATAATATATTTTTATCGGCAAAGACAATTTTTTAATGAAATTGGAGGCAAAAATTGGATGTTAAAAAGTTATTTGGTTCCGGTAGCAACGAAATTTTAGCCATCGACATCGGGTCTTCGGCGGTGAAATATGTTAAATCAGCCAGAGGACGAATTTTTGATTATGGTGCAAAAGATATTGCCGAAATATTCGACATTCCCTCAATTTTGAAAGAATTGACTAAGGAAACCGTACCGACCCAAGTTTATAGTTTTGTTTCTGGTCCCGCAGTAAGTATTCGTCAGGCAACTTTTCCTCGAATGTCGGCCAAGGATTTAAAGGATGCGATTTTACTAAGATTGGAGAAATATTCACCATTTACCCTTGAAGAGTCAATATTAGATTTCAGAGTGCTTTCGGATATTAAAGAAGCCGGTGTGGTTAAAGATAATGTAATGGTGGTTTCGGTCCGACGTGATGTTATTTCTGAACATATTGCGACATTCCGAAAAGCAGGTTTAGAGCCGACCGCAATTTCGGTGATACCTTTGGCTTTAGCCAGTGCGGTTCGAAGATTTGGGCGGTTGCGTCCTGCGGAAACAGTGATGGTGATTGATATCGGTGCACAATTCAGTAATATTATTGTTATGCGTAATCAAAAATTAGAATTTGCCCGGTCGCTTACAATTGCGGGTAATGCGATTACGGAAGCGATGACCGTTGCTATTATGACTGAAGATGGCGAATTAGCCTTAGGTATTAGTGAAGCCGAAGAGATTAAAAAACAATACGGTATTCCCGCGGAAGATTCGACCGAACGATTACCTTCGGGAATTGGAGTTAAGCATCTGTTGACGCTCCAGAAACCAGTCTTAGAAAGATTTCGGGCTGAAATTCTCCGAAGCATTGATTACTATCGCCGGGAATTTGCGGTAGCTAAAATTGACCGCTTACTAATATGTGGTGGTGGGGCTTTACTTAAAAATCTTGATAAATATCTTGAATCTAATCTTGGCTTACCCACTGAAATTTTTGACCCATTTCGCAGTCACAATTTATATTTACGTAACCGTCCCTTTACTGAAGGTTTAGGGGTAAAATTAGTTGCCGCATTAGGTTTAGTTTTTGAATATCCCGCCATAGAACTTCTACCATCAGAAATTAAATCTCGACGAATTCAAATTCGGGATGTGAAGATTGTCGCGGGTTTATATTTATTAGTTATTCCGCTCTTAATTATTCTTAATATTATTTTTGCGTTGCAAACAACAACCCAAAAAAGAAATGTCGAATATTACAAAAGAAAAATAAAGGCATTTGAAATGATTAATACTGAATATTTGGAATTAAAATCCGATGTTGCCGAATTAGAAACAAAACACAAGTCATTACAGGCGATTGTCGGTGGTGAAAGCAAAGCGGTGCCAATTTTAAGACAACTGAGTTATCTCGTACCGGAAAATATTCAACTAAAGACTTTATCACTTACCACTCAAAAAGGCATAAATTTCACCGGAACAGTTTCAGGACAACCCTTTCTTTTAGATTTAGACCTGACACAATTTATGATCCAATTGGAAGCCTCACCATATTTCAAAAATGTTAAATTAGTAAACAAATCACGAACCTTATTACAAGGTGAGACCGTGTTAGATTTTGAAATAAACTGTTTACCTCAATAGTATGATTAAACACAACGATAAGATAAGGGTGATAACGATAAATTGTCATCGTCGATATGTTATGCTAAATTTTGAGTTGAAAATGTTTCAGGAGGTATAATGGCAATTTTGCAACGTAAGGTTTTGCTAATTGGTAGCGTGCTTTTGGTGGTTATTGTAATATTTTTTGTAATGTTTCTCTACCGACCCCATTTTGCCCGACGGGCAAAAATTGAAGAACAAATCTCCGAACTCAAAAAACAACTGAAAGAATATGAAACAATGGCAAAAGATATTGACCGTTTGCGTAAACAGGTAGCAAATTTAGAAGACGCCCGCACAGAATTTATGTCCAAAATTGCGCCCCGTTCCGAACTGCTGACAACCGTCCGCCAATTGATTAAATTAGCCGAACCTCACCAAATAGTATTTGTCGAAATTCATCCACCTGGTTTAGATATCTTGAATTACACTGAGCGGCCAGAAGCACCGGTATCGCCGGTGCCATTTACTATTACCGTCCAAGGCCGCTATGTTGAAATCGGCCGCTTTTTGGAAAAGCTTAGCAATTTTCCTTATTATCTCCGGACTCCAGAATTGGAAATCATTGGGAAAGATGATATTCGGCCGATGGTCGAAGCAAAAATCTTATTAAATATCTATGCTTCAAGCTTGATTTCCGCCAGTAAATTATGACCCCAATAATTTTAGATGGGATGATAGTTGTTATAATTATTTTAGGGTAAATTATGAGACGGATAATTCTTTTTATTATCTTAGGTGTTTTAATTGTCTTTGCATCAACCAGATTATTTTCCCGTTCCAAACCAAAAGCAAATGTAGGCACGCGGAAAAAATCATCATCTGATACTTTAGCCGTTAGAGCCCAGAGGGGAAGGACCGCAGGCCAAATTAAGACTAAAACTAAAGAAGAACTTCGTGAAGAAAAAAGACGTGCCCAAAGAGAAGAGAGGGCCCGGCGAAGAGAAATAAGACGAAGACAACGAGAATTGGAAAGATTACGCCGACTAAGTCGAAGAAGAAGAAGAAGTCGGTCCAAAAGGGCAAAACAAATTTATGTTTTACGAGCAATCATGAAGATTGACTCGGAAAAATATGCTTTAATTGATAGTCGACGCATGGGAATCGGCGAGGAAATTTCCGGTCGAAGAATTGTTGAAATTGGTGATGATCGAATTATTATCGAAGAATTTGGCCGAAGACGTGAAGTCAGAATGGGTGAATCTATATTACCTTCAGTGTTAAGAGAAAAACGAAGAACAATAAGATAAAATGATACGACAAGTTGAAGGTTTTTTAATTAAATTGAAAGGAGCACCTTGAGACAAAGAATATTATTTATAATTTTAGGGGTTGTGATTTTAATCGCACTATATACATTTATATTTCGTAAACCCAATCCGACGGTAGCTCGAGCCACAGTGAAAACAAGAGCGCGGACTAAAGAAAAAGTATCGGCAGTTAAAAGTAGAGCCCAGACTGTGACGGAAACTGCAAAAAAAATGATTCCCCCACTTTTAGCAAAACCGGAATCGACCGTGGTCGAAACGGAAGCCGAAAAAGGTAAATGGGGAACTGACCCGTTCGCCCGTGGCTGGATGTTGGGCACAGAAATAAGTGACTTGCGTTTAAGAGCTATTACAGTGAGCGGAAATAAAGCCTATGCGTTAATCAATGACCAAATATTAGAAGCCGGGGAAACGATTGCCGGTAAAAGAATTATTGCGATTGAAAAAGACCGAGTAATTTTAGAACAGAGCGGAAGAACCTTTATCTTGATTTTAGGAGAATGATTTGAATTTTAAAGATAAAATAACAAACCTACGAAAAGGAGTTTTAAATGAATAAAAAGACATTTGTAATATTAGGAATATTTTTATCATTAATTGGACAATTATGCTTTGGCCAGATTACAGAAACACTCCAAGAAATAACTTTAAAATCAATAAATTATGAGTTACTTTTAGATAAAGTCCGTGTCACGCTACTATGTAATGCGCCACCTTTGGTCTCGCATTTTACCTCAGAAGAACCTGAGCGGATTGTCATTGATTTGTTCAACACTAAGCCATCTTCTGATATTCAGGACCAAGTGGTAAATATTTTTCCGATTCGTAAAATTACTATTGCCCAATGGCAAGGAACTTCGTTAATCACTCGCGTGACAATCGAATTAGACAATAAAGCTGAATATACATTGCTTCGAGAAAAGAATCTGATTGTAGTCGATGTGGATTTAAGAAGACAACGCATTGTCGAACCACCCATTATCGATACTGTGAAAAAGGTTTCGATGTATGTTAAAGATGCTGATATTGTTGATTTATTGCGGATGATCGGTACCCAATTTAATATTAATATTGTTGTCGCGCCCGATGTAAAATCTTCAATCACAGTTCGCCTGGACAGTGTTCCGGTAATGAGTGCGATTGATGCTTTGGTTAAAGCTGCGGGTTGTAATTTTGTGATGTATGAATCCGGAATTATGTTAGTAAAGCCCAAAGGACGGGCTGTACCCGGAGAATTTGATTCGCGAATATTCGAATTAGATTATGCCGAAGCATCTGATATCAAAGATGTACTGAAAACAATCTTATCCGACCGCGGAACATCAGAACTTATCTATCGACGAGTTGCGGACGGAGGTGGTTCCAAAAGAACTGCAGCAATTCTGGTTATGGACTATCCCGAATATCTGGAAAAAGCAGCGGCGGTAATTGCTCAATTAGACCAACCATTACCGCAAATTGCAATTGAGGCAAAGTTTATTGAGACAATAATGAGTTCGGATAATATGTATGGTGTTGATTGGTCATTAAGAACCGCAGTGACTCCTGAAGTTCCCAAAACCGGGGAAATGGCATTGCCGGTAAGATTTTATGAGTTGGTGATCGGTAAACTTTCACTCAGCCAACTCTCAATGGCATTAGAAATTATGCAAAGCGAGGGCAAATCAAAATTAATTGCTAATCCGCGAACAATTACTCTGGATAATCAAACGGCTGAAATCAATATGGGCATTTCCGTACCAGTTCGGTCGCTACGAATTGACCCTGAAACCAGAGAGCGATTTTATGTTTGGTCCGAAAGATTTATTCCAATCGCGCTTAAGGTCACTCCTCATGCAACCAGTGATGGCATGATTAATATGACAATTGAGCCCAAAGTTGAGGCGATTATTGGTTACGAAGGAACCCCGGAAGACCGTCGCCCAATCATCACTCGCAGGGAAGCAAGGACCCAAGTCGCAGTAAAGGATGGTGAAGTCGTTGTTCTTGGTGGTTTGATTAAAGATGAAGAATCAAAAGTCCGAAGCAAAGTTCCAATTTTGGGCGATATTCCCATTTTAGGGAAATTACTATTTAGTCGCACCCAAGTCACAAAACAAAAGAGCGAACTGTTAATTTTTATTATTCCCCAAATTATTAAAACTTAACACAATATTTACGCTATTTAATTTTCGGGACACTAATTTATTTTAAGTGAGTTAAACTTAAACATTATCAGGTTAAGTTGATAATAGTTTTTTTTATTATTGGCCTGGTAATTGGTAGTTTTTTAAATGTTTGTATTTATCGTTTACCGCGAAATAAATCAATTATCAGACCACGTTCTTTCTGTCCTTATTGTCGTAAACCAATAAAACCTTATGACAATATTCCCATTTTGAGTTATATTCTTTTAGGTGGCAAGTGTCGAAATTGTAAAAAGCCAATATCATGGCGATATCCGTTAGTCGAATTTTTGAGTGGAATATTTTTTGTATTATTATTTTTGAAATTCGGATTATCGTTTTCGTTGCTAAAATTTATTATATTTCTTTGTCTTTTAATCATTGCAACTTTTACGGATTTATCGCATCAAATTATTCCTAATGTGGTTTCTCTACCCGGCATTGTTGTTGGTTTACTTTTCAATATATCGTCTTTATTAGATGCATTAATCGGAACACTAATTGGTGCCGGGATTCTGTGGGTATTTCGGCAAGCCGGCCTTTGGGTCAAGAAGCAAGAGATGATGGGTTGGGGAGATATAAAAATGGCCGGAATGATTGGAGCATTTTTAGGAGTCAGTGCCGGGCTTTTAGCATTGTTTTTAGGGGTTTGTCTTGGAGTTCTTATCTGGTCGTTGCTTATTTTATTTAAGGTTAAATCGCGAAAAGAATTTATTCCTTTCGGCGCATTTCTTGCTTTTGGGTCAGTAATTGCAGTTTTCTTTAACCAACAGATAATATCCTGGTACCTGGATATTTTCCGACTTCCTTGACTTTTAACTAATGATTTGTGTCTATTAGCCGAAATTATTTAGATATCTTTAGTTAATTCCAGAAAACGTTTATAGGGAATTGCCGTCCAGGATTCAGATTGTACTGCGCCGGAAGCAAGACTAATCATTGCTACTTTTGCTGCATCTTCTTCATTTGGTGCTTCGTAAATATCCAAGAAATCATAAGGTCCTAATAAGGCATAATGAGCGATAAATTTTACTTTGGGACATTTCTCTTTAATCTGTTTTAACCAAGTTCGACCAATCTCAAAGCGGTCTTTTACCTTTTGGGTCAATTCTGGAGATAATTTGGTTAATAAGATATATGTAGGCATAACGCCTCCTTTATATTTAACTGACGCAGTGCGCCAGTTTTGTCGAGTTAAATAATAATTTGTTCAGCCCATTTTTATCGAATCAACCAAAAGTTTACCTGCATGGTATGCTTTTTTTAACAATTTTTCTCGATTAGAATCCGGCCGGTCCGAATGGTGCATTTTGATTATCTGGATAATTTTCAGATTAATATCCTGACACCAAAATTTAATTGATAATAAGGCCGGCTTTATGTTTTGAGAACAATCTGCCACCCAAATAAAAATACCTTTTTTGGATTTTTGAATTCGTCGAGTAAAATGTAATTTACCCGACGGTGTCTTGGTTATTTGGGATAAACAATTACACCGGTCAATCATGAGTTTAGTTTGACTAGAGATTGTTTCATAATAAGCCGGGGTTCCTAAAACCACACCGTCAACTGTTGCGAAAAGCTTATATAATTTTGTCATACCGTCATGATAAAAACAATATTTGGGAAATGGATGTCGGTTACATGCCTGACAGGGTTTAATTGATAAGTCATTGAGATAAATCTTAGTTGCCTTGGCTCCAACATCTTTTGCGCCATCTAATACACGTTGCACTAAACTGTCAGTATTTTTCCCTTTACGTGGACTACCAACTATACCGAGAATATGGATTTTTTGCATTTTACTGGTTAGCGGTAAATAAATAATGACAGCAGTTTAATAAAAATTTGTAGTCTGAAAGTCATATGATTGTCGTTTGAATATCTTAATTTCATTATTAATTCCTTTTATTTTTTAAAATCTCACAAACTAATTTTCCAAGAAGAACATTAGAGCCTTTTCAGAAAAGCGTCTTTAGGTTACTGCAAGACAAAGCAAGGCAAACTTCTACGATGACTTTTAACAGAAACCGCTTGAGCCATAACATCTAATAAGAAAATCTGTATCGGATATTAAGTGCTGAACAAGTTGATTTCGCAACATTTCTCTTACTTATTATCAACATGACATTTTGTATGTATATAGATTTTTTAGTTCTTTCAATATCATTCACTTCACCACCACTCGAAAATCTTCTTTATTGATATTTTGAATTATTTTCAATTAAACATTTATAGATATTCTGAATTGTTTCTAATAGAGGCACGATATGAGACCGAATGTCGGAATCAGAAATCTGATTTTGCATAATTAAGGCGGTTTGGATGTCTTGTATTGTGTCATCAAATTCTACTAAGGTATCAATCAAATTTTGGTTATCTGAACTCTGCATAACTCTGGGAATTAAATCAAACCGTATTTGATTCACATCCCATTTGATTGCGTGGTAATAATCAAATGCAGATTGATTAGTTATTTTGTTCGCAGTCAATAAATCTTTGATTTGATTAATGATATTATTTAACGCTTCAATCATTTTGGGTTCGAGATGGTCACGGCTTGTTAAAAGCGTTGCAGTAATCCGATGATTGGTTAATGGAAAATGGTTGAAAAGTTCAAGCATGATATTAACGAGATGATGAGAAATTGTGCGATGAGTCAATTCACGGACTCGTGCCCATCGTTTTCTTCGTTGATTTTCAGTCAATCGGTCAACCAATACGACGGCAACAATAACTCCAATAAATAAACCCGCCATCTCCGCCAATATATTGATTGCGTAATCCCTTACATTTAGCAAGAATCCGGCGACAATAAAAAACAATGCTAAAACTAGTAGTATTAAGATAAAGAAACTATTTTTCATCTCACGATTTTTTAATATCGTCTAAAATTATTTTACACTCAGGAACCCATTTGAAGAATTCAATAAGCTTTTCACAAGCGTATGCTGGACAATAAGCACAATTTTGAACTTGGTTTTCGATTGCGCATAATCGGATTTTGTTTCTTTGACAGAAGTTAATCAACCTTATGCTTTGGGAAGTACAACCATCACAATTAATTTCTTGTGGTTTAATGTTAATATTAAAT
Organism: uncultured bacterium; assembly: GCA_964473505.1. Classification (GTDB taxonomy): domain Bacteria; phylum Hydrothermota; class Tepidihabitantia; order Tepidihabitantales; family CAIPLT01; genus JAOABV01. Next base: position 21,491 of record CAYYPG010000018.1, read on the forward strand.
CGCTTTTGCCATTCTAAGGCAACTTTTTTTCTTTTGTTATCATCATCTTTTTGAGTGGCAATAAATGCTGGACATTCTGCACAATTTAAGCCACAATAAGCAATCATCTTGGTCATTTTATCTCCTGAAGAGGAATTAGAGTTCCCTGTCAGATTTGGCGACCAACATAACTAATAGAAGGTTAGATGATATTTAATCTTTTGTCAAGTTTGTGCTGCAATATATCTAACAGATACTGTACGGTTTATGAGATTAATGTTAGAGATTAATGAGTAATCAGCAAAATATATTCCTTTATAATAAATTATAAAAAGTTTTGATGTTGATTACTATTAACGCATACAACCATTTGACATCTCCGACGTTCTATTTGTTATTTTAACCAGCCGATGTTCAATATTAATGATAAAATCCGTACCGGTTATGTTTAGATAAATTTGTCACTGAATTAAACTCATTTGTACGGATAAATTACTCATTACAACACCATTTTCAAAGGTTTTAAATTAAGCAGGCTACCATATCGATATAAATTAGAAGTTAGACTAAACCTTAATGACCTAATAAGGATATGCACTTAGAACACTTAGTATTATCAGGATATATGACAGGTGCTTGTTTGGAGAAAATTTGTTAATTAATGATCAACATACTATTTTTCATTTGTGATTAATTGTCCGTCTATAATTTGTTTGTAAAAAGAATGAGACCGCGGAGAGATATTGTCAATGTTTGTGGAAATTTGTTATAGTTAAGCATATCTTTTTTCTTTCTGTAAAGTTCTGTCAAGCTGTTTTTGTTGATACACTTTAACTAAGAGACCCATTTGCTCCATTAGGAAGACCATAAGACAATCTAACGTATTATTCTAATGATAACTTATTGGTTAAATCATTAGGCAGAACAGAGCGTAGTCTACAATACCGTTAAGGTAGTGGTCAGGTGGGTAGTCTGCCGGATAACCCCCAGGATATCCCCTTGGTATACCCCTAGGCTAGCCCCTGGGTTTGCCTATTAAATGATGCAGATTATTTGAGTATACTTTATATTGGAGAGAATCTAAAATAATGAATTTAAAATTGTTCCGCGAATAAATTATCCTAATGAAAAGTTAATATTAATTAGGTTAACTTTTCGTTTCTTTTTTAATAAACGGTGTCAGTAGGTCGATAGGAATTGGAAAGATTATTGTCGAATTTTTTTCTGTGGCAATTTCAGTTAGTGTTTGGAGGAATCTAAGTTGCACTGAGACCGGTGTTTGGGCTAAGACATTGGCTGCGTCTCGTAACTTTTCTGCGGCTTGAAATTCGCCATCCGCATGAATAATTTTTGCGCGGCGTTCGCGTTCAGCCTCAGCCTGTCGAGCAATGGCCCGACGCATCGTTTCCGGAATATCAACATGTTTTACTTCAACCATAGCAACTTTTATTCCCCAAGGGTCAGTTTGTTCATCAATGATTTTCTGTAAGCGATGGTTAATCATTTCTCGTTTGCTTAACAGGTCGTCTAATTCATATTCGCCTAAAACACTCCTCAGGGTAGTTTGAGCAATTTGGGAAGTAGCATATTTGTAGTCTTCAACTTCAACGACTGCCTTTGCTGGATTAAATACGCGAAAATAAGCCACGGCATTAACGCTTACTGAAACATTGTCCCGAGTAACAACATCTTGCGGTGGAACATCTAAGGTTATAACGCGTAAACTGATTTTTACCATTCGATCAATAAATGGAATAAGAATAATTAAACCCGGGCCTTTGACACCAATGAGTCGTCCTAAGCGAAAGATTACTCCCCGTTCGTATTCACGCAAGATTCTTATCATTGAAGAAAGAATAATTAAGACAATAATTACTAAGATAACGATTGAATACATTTTGACTCCTTTTTAATTATTTATTGATAATCTATTTTAATAAGATTGTAATCCATTTAACAAGCACTGTCAATTGCTAAATTCTGGGGGTAGCGTCAAGATTTTTGTTTAAATTGGTTTTTCTTCTTGGTGTGTGATTTCCTTTCTAATTTATTTATATTATATTAGTTAAAATATGGAAGAGGATATACTTTTTTTCTATAAATCATACTGAATTTACACAAAATATTATACACGACCATTCTAGGTTTAGCTAAGATGAAAGGTAATTTTAGGGTTGTTCTAAAATACTCTTGATGAATAATAATTCTTTTTGAACCCGTAAGAGAATTTCTTGAATTTTTCTTTTCGGCTCGGGTTCGGAACTTGTAGTTAATTTGCGTCTAATACCCGAGAGAGTGAGTTTTTCGTGATTGCGAAGATGTTTTATCAATAAAATCTTTTCAATATCTTCTTCAGAGAAGATTCTTCGACCTGCGGAATTCTTGTCTAAGGTAATCTTAAATTGCTTCACCCAGAATTTTAAGGTTGGCACCGAGATCTTAGTGCGATTAGCTACTTGTTTGAAAGTATAATACTTTTTATCTGACTTCATATGACTCCTTTAATAAGAAAAAACACCGTAAAGCAAATAATTTTGTTTTAGGGTGTTTTTCATTCTAAATTGGTATTTAATCAGATTCGGATTTTAATGGTCGGCTCATTAACCGAGCAATACTTTCTTTGATGATAGTCGTAAGCGGTATATCTTTAGATGGTTGAGATAAAATGGTGAATATTTCATTTATAACTGGAAGTTCTAAGTGCAATTTAGTGGATAGATTTTTTACTGAGGTTGTGGTAGCGACACCCTCAGCAACGCCGGTTAAAGAAGAGAGGAGTGAAGCGAGGGGGACACCTTGTGCAAGTTTTTCGCCGAAATTGCGATTACGAGAGAGCGATGAATATGATGTTACGATTAAATCACCAATCCCGGCAAGTCCAGCAAAGGTCATAGGATTAGCATTCAGCACAATGCCTAAGCGGGTCATTTCGGCTAAGCCCCGCGTTAAAAGCGCCGCCTTAGCATTTTCGCCTAATTGCAGACCATCACAAATTCCTGCAGCAATCGCAATCACATTTTTTATTGCACCACCTAATTCAGCACCCACCACATCCGACTGAGTATAAATCCGCAAATTATCATAAGAAAATAGTTGTTGAATTCGAATTGCGACCTCTTGATGATTTGAGGCCACTACTAAAGAAGCCGGTAATCCTAAAGCAATTTCATAGGGAATACCCGGACCAGTGAGAACTGCAATTTTCGCCTCTGAAAAAAACTCCTTTATAATTTCCGACATCCGTTTATAAGTTTTATTTTCAATACCCTTAATGGCACTTACCCAAACAACTCGATTATCAATCCGAACCGAAAAGAACCTCGTGAGTACACTCCGCAAAGTTTGAGAGGGAACTGCCAGAACAATAATTTCGGGTGATTCTAAAGCATCTTCTAAATTGGTAGTTATGGTAATATCAGGAGGAAGAGTAATGTTGGCCGGAAGCTCAGATAGAGTTCTTTGTTTAGTTAATTTTTCATAGCGTTCGGCAGATGCTTCCCACATTATAACTTTGTGGTTCTTACGATTTAAAATAAGTGCTAAAGTTACGGCCCAACGGCCAGCACCAATAAACGATATGTTCATTATTGTATCTTCTTGCGAAAAGAAAATTTGGGTTCGGTTTTATTAAGCAGACGCTGAAGATTAGATCGATGACTAATAATAATCAATAAAGAGATAATAATAATGCTGAAAAGAAGTATTTGGTTATCTGAATAGAAGATTAATACGATAATGGGTAGAGATACCGCAAAACCGATTGATGCTAATGAAACATAGGAGAAAGGAGTCAAGATAACGATAAATATTATGATACCGATTAATAAGATTAACGGTTTTAAGGCAAGAAGAGCACCGATGGTCGTCGCAACACCTTTGCCACCTTTAAAATGCAAAAAGGGAGTGAAAATGTGTCCTAAGATTGTACCTAAAGCAACAATTGAAGGTATCAATGCTAAATTATGGGCAAAGTAAGTTGGTAAAAAGCCTTTTGCCATGTCTAAAATTAAAACCGGAATTGCATATAAAGGACCTAAGGTGCGATAAACATTAGTAAACCCGATATTTTTGCTACCAAAATTACGAATATCAATTCTCTTCAAACGACTAATAAGATATCCAAAAGGAATGCTGCCGATTAAATAACCGATGACTAATGATGCAAAATATATTGGGAAACCGCTACTAAAAGGAAAAAGAACAATTAGAGACATGGTCGGATGCTGTTTCAAATATGCATTTAGCTGTAAGAATTAAATAACATTAGATGATTCATATTGCTTTTAGAATAATTAAAACTATACTATTTGTCAATGCTATTTGCAATAATGGTTAATCTAATATATACGAAATTACTTCTAAGGTTGAATTGTAAATGATTATGGGTGAAAAATTGTTAAATGGAATTGGTATGGTTACTTGAGAAGTTGATGGGTGAGTTTATTATTTATTATGCTATAAGTTAGAAATACAGCAAGATTACTAAGACTAACTGGTTTGGGAAATCTATATTGAAAAAGAGAGTGATTAGGCTTTACGACTTTTAATACCAAATTCGACCATTTCGCGTAAAGCGCGTGGGTCAAAAGCATTGGCTAAGGCGGTATCAAAAGTAATTTTGCCCGCACGATAATGCTCTGCCAGTGCCATGTCAAAGGTACAACTACCTTCAGAAATACTGGAATGGATGGCAGATTGAAGATGTTCGATTTTTCTTTCGCGGATAAGATTTCTTACTGCTGGTGTAGCAACCATAATTTCAAAAGTTCCGATTCGGCCTCGACCGGTAGCACGTGGCAAGAGTCGTTGAGCAAATATTGCCAAAAGTGAAATGGAAAATTGAATTCGAATCTGGTCCCGAATTTCCGGCGGAAAAACATCGATGAACCGGGTGACGGTTTCAGCTGCATTGGTGGTATGTAGTGTACCAATTACTAAGTGTCCGGATTCTGCCGCCCAAATTGTTGCTTCAGCCGTAGCAACGTCTCTAATTTCAGCAACTAAAATCACATTGGGATTGGAGCGTAATCCTTTCATTATGGCTTCACGGAAAGAAGGAACATCAACACCAACCTCTCTTTGCGTGATTAGACCCTTTTTGTGTTGATGAATGAACTCTATCGGGTCTTCAATCGTAAGTACATGACGTGGACTTTCTAAGATATAATCAACAAAAGTTGCTTGAGTCGTAGTTTTTCCCGAACCGGTTGGCCCAGTTACCAAAATTAAGCCATGAGGACGGTCAAGCAGTGTTTTTATCCGCGGAATTTGATGCGGTAAAAACCCAATCTCTTCAAATGGTAAAATTTTATTAGGAATCAGCCGAAGGGCTAAACCATAGTATCCCTTTTGGCGATAAATTGCAACCCGAAATCGCGCAAGGTCTTTGTAATTTAAGGCAAAATCCGCACCGCCATCTTCAGTAATAAGGTCCCTTAAGTGCGGGACAGTTTTTATGGCTAGGTCTTTGAATCGTTCGGTGATTTCCGGAGTTAAAACTTCTTTTCTTTCCATAGGATGAAGAATGCCATCAATACGCAGAGTTGGTGGTCGTCCGACAGTTAAATGGAGGTCAGAAGCATTACGCCGAATACACTCTTCTAATAATTCATCAAAGTAATTAATATCGCTCATAGAATTTATTTTCCATTAATAAAAATTTCACTAAATATTTATAAATATATTGTATAATATAACTAGAAGGATGTCAAGGATATAATGTAAAAGAACTTTGACAAAGTCGATATTGTTTCAAAAGGCACGAAACGCTGAAGCATAATTGTTGTTTTTTCTTATGGGTTTGGGTGTCTCTTGAGCATTTTTCAGAGTTCTCAATGTAATATGTCCAACACATACTATACAGTTTATGAAATTTAATTATAATGGTTACGTG
>CAYYPG010000019.1:0-26564 GCA_964473505.1 uncultured bacterium
TTATGGTCTATCGAATAAGGGGCACCGTGGGATTAAAAATGTGGAAGTAGCGGATCTGAGGCTCTGTCTTTCTTCCACACTAAATGGTTAAGAGCCAGATATTCATCTCAAGTAAACTTAATTATTTGAATCTTCAACCTTAACACCCCTTGCTAAATGCGATTGGTTATCACATAAGTAAACCCAAAACCTTCATTGATGCGAATTTTTGAAAAACCAGAAGAGCAAAATCCAAAATTTATTTTTTGTATTTCAATGAGTTAGATTAAACCTTGTTAAAATATTGTGTGTGTTTTCTTATAAATACGGTATTTAACTTTTAGATGTGAGAATTATATTCTTTTTTCAATCAGTAGTTTTAATTTTAAGTCTTGTCGGTCTTTTAATTGCGCCTATAAAATAGCAATTCTTTATTAAAATCTAATAATATTTCCATATTCAAAAGTTTGATTGTTATAAAACCTAAGCAGGTATAGTTGCTTAATTTTTTAAAGCTTCATAATTCGGATGTATGGTTATTAGAAATCGTAGCTTTATTCCCAGTTAATCTGATTTTACGAGTAATCTTCTTATAAATTTTCGCCATATACCTCTTGACTTTCAAAAAGATTTAGGGTAATATTTATTACTACTTTTGTGGTCAAATAATGAGATTTAGCGGATCTCAAACAATTATTAAATCGATTTAGAAGTTATTAGGCTTGCTGGCAATAAATAATGTATCATAACATTTGAGTTAAACTTTAACAAGGAATTTCTGAGCAGATGTAAGATTATTGGTCCTATTTATTAGTAAACAAGTTATGCTGACACCTAATTTATATTAGAGGTTTTGATATATTAATAGATTAAAGGCACTTACCTATGCCTAATTTATATCAGAGACACAATTTGCACCACATGAAATATTGTCGGTTATCTTCTGTTGAGTGAATAAGTTATGGCAATGGCTGATTTATATAGGACACGGGTTTCTCAGTTCAAACAATATCTTACCCGCAACAATCTTGATGCTTTTTTGGTTACTGATTTGTCTAATCTTCTATATCTTATCGGCTATACTGGTTCTAATGGCATACTTTTGATTAAATCCAATAAATCCCAACCAATTTTCTATACGGATTTTCGTTATCAAGAACAGGCACATAATGAGGTTCATAATTGTAGAATCAGAATTATCGCTCGTAATCTGTTTACCGATTTTCCCTTGGACGATATGAGCAATGTTAAAACCTGTGGTTTTGACAGTAATCATCTTTCCTATGCTAACTATCAGACATTAAAAGAACAGTTTAAACACAAGATCAAGTTAATTCCGATTAAAGATGCTTTTATTGAAGAACTCAGGTCAATTAAAAGCGAGTCAGAAATAGCGAAAATTAGAAATGCCGTAGAGATAACTGATAAAACTTATGCACATATTATAAATATGATTAAACCCAATGTTACGGAGAAAGATTTGGCTAATGAGATTGACTATCAAATAAAAAAAGAGGCGGACTTAGCGTTTCCGACGATTGTTGCTTTTGCCGAACGAAGCGCACTACCACATGCTAAACCTACTAATCGTAAACTAAAAAAAGACGATGTTATTCTCTTTGATTTTGGTGCCCGATTTGATAATTATTGTGCGGATATGACCCGAACTTTAGTTTGGGGCAAAGCAAGTTCTGAAGTGAAAGGAATCTATGAAATCGTCTTGACTGCCCAACAACGGGCTAAAGAAAATATTAGCAACAATAAGCTCTGCGCTGAAATTGATAAATGGGCGCGTGAATTCATCCAAAAGAGCGGATATGGTGAATATTTTGGTCATGGTTTAGGACATGGCGTCGGAATTCTGGTCCATGAAAAGCCCGTATTATCCGAAAAAAGTACTGAAGTATTAAAAAGCGGACAAACGGTTACAATTGAACCGGGAATCTATTTACCCAATAAATTTGGTATTCGGATTGAAGATTTGATATTAGTTAAATCAGATTGTGGTGAAACTTTAACCCGTAGTCCGAAAGATTTAATTGAGCTATGATATTTATTAACCGCAAGCCCGATGGCTAAACTAAATAAATATTCGCAATCAGATAGCAACAGCATGATGATTAAATTTATAATGATTTTAGAATCGGACTTTTAGTCTAATATTGTGATTGTGTCTCGTAATTTATTGAAAGCGGTCTATAAGGAGCAATATTATGATTACACCTAATGATTTTAGAACAGGTCTTTTGGTCCGTTATCGAGACGATATTTGGGAAATCGTCGAATATCAACGGGTAAAAATTGCCCAACGCCGAGCATTTGTCCGAACTAAATTTCGCCATCTATTAACCGGACGTGTGATTGAAGAAAATCTTTCCTCAGAAGAAAAACTGGACGAATTAGAAGTCGAACGCAGAAAATGCCAATACCTTTATAATGATGGTGAACATTTTCATTTTATGGAATTAGAACACTACGACCAATTTGTGCTTTCAAAAGATATTTTAGGCGAGAAAATTTTTTATCTGACCGAGAATATTATTGTTGATGTGCTATATATTGATGGCAAACCATTAACAATGGAAGTTCCTAATTTTGTGGAACTCACCGTAGTCGAAACCGAACCAGATTATAAAGGCGATACCGCTACGGGTGGTGGTAAACCAGCAAAATTAGAAACCGGATTAATGATTTCCGTACCCTTTTTTATTAAAGTTGGCGATAAAATTAGAATTGATACGCGAACTAATACTTATGTAGAAAGAGTATAAACGAAAACATTTGTCGTAAACCTGATACCGGTGATAACAATTACGCTAAATGCTTGACGCGATTCGCAAAATATAATAATGCATAAAGCGGATTTGAGGTTTTGATATGAAGATTTTTATATAGCATTAAGAGTGTTGGATAGGAAATTTTTAATCGTGAACTTAAGAAATTGAATAAATTAACCTATGTTTAAGAAAATATTAATTGCAAATCGCGGTGAAATTGCCCTGCGAATCATTCGCACCTGTAAAGAACTGGGCATGAAGACCGTTATCGTCTATTCTGAGGCGGATAGGGAATCTTTACCAGTTAAACTTAGTGATGAAGCAATTTGTATCGGACCAGCAAGCGCTGAAAACAGTTATCTGAATATTCCCCGCATTCTTTCTGCAGCCGAGGTTACGGGATGTGATGCGATTCATCCTGGATATGGTTTCTTGGCAGAGAATCCAGATTTTGCCGAACAATGCGAAGCCTGTAATTTGAGCTTTATAGGTCCTAAATCTTCAACTATTCGGTTAATGGCGGATAAGATGTTAGCCCGCAAGAAAATGCAAGAAGCTGGATTAAAAGTCGTACCTGGTTCTCAAGCCGCAATCGAATCGCTTAAACAAGCACGCCAAATTGCTCAAGAAATTGGCTATCCGATTATTTTGAAAGCCTGCGCCGGCGGAGGGGGCAAAGGAATGAGAATCGTAAGGCAAGAACGTGATTTGGAAACAAATGTCCGTTTAGCCCAAGCTGAAGCTAAAGCCAGTTTTAACGATGATCGTATTTATATTGAAAAATACTTTGAAAATGCCCGACATATTGAAGTGCAAATTTTAGCCGATGCCTATGGAAATGTAATACATCTCTATGAGCGCGAGTGCTCTATTCAAAGACGCTACCAGAAACTGATTGAAGAAACCCCTTCACCCTTATTAGACGATGAGTCTCGACGCAAAATTTGTGAAGATGCGGTAAAGGGGGCTTCTGCAATTAATTACGAAAACGTTGGAACTATGGAATTTTTGGTTACTTTTTCACATACTGATGAACCCAATAGTTATGATTATTATTTTATGGAAATGAATACCCGAATCCAAGTTGAGCATCCGATTACTGAAATATTAACCGGCGTGGATATTGTGAAACAGCAGATTCTTATTGCCAATAAACAAAAATTAGACATGTCATTGCCTTCGTTGCGAAATCCTAATATTCATGTGCTCGAGTGCCGTATTAATGCTGAGGATCCGGCAAAAGATTTTCAACCGATACCTGGTAAAATTACCGAACTACGATTTCCAGCCGGTTTTGGTGTGCGGGTCGATTCGCATATCTATCCCGGATATACGATTCCGAGTTATTACGACTCTCTTATAGGCAAGATTATCACCTGGGATCTTTCTCGGCTAGGCGCGATTGCCCGTATGGAGCGAGCATTAAAAGAAATGGTCATCTCGGGCATTAAAACTACCATTCCGTTTCATTTGAAAATTTTAAACCATCCTGATTTTCGTACTGGTAATTTATCAACTGCTTTGGCCGAGAGAATAAAGACTGAAAGTAATGAATCGCTAAAATCTGATTAACCCGAATCGTAGACCGTGTAGAAATTAGATGATTAATTTAATTTTCTTTGATAACACAAATAGATATTTAATCATCCCAAAATGAGCAGGTTACTCACAGGAAGGTTATTTTTCTATTTAGTTCTAACAAAAATAGTCAATTCGTTTTAGATATTATTATATGTTTATCGTTGACCTAAAATGAAAAATCATGATACCCGGTTGGATTTGACCAAAAATACCAAGGAAAATGGCGAGGAATTTTTACATTCAACAGAAATTCGTTCTCATGCCGATATATCCCACATCTCAATTAGTCTCCGACTTAAAGATGCCATTAAGGCTACGGATAAAGAATTATTAGCATATGCGCAACGCATCACGCATAACTTGTCTTATCCCGAATCTTCATCGTCTGTACTCGAGCAAACCAATTTTCGACATTGGCAATTTCCGCTCTATTTTGCCGATGACGTTTTACTCCGCTACACTGAGTCCGAGTTCAAATATCTTTCGCCTCTACAAAAACATCTTGAAATTCTCCGTGCGGAAGCCGAAGCCTTATTAATTCATCACAAATTAAATTTTTGTCAGCTCTCTGACTGGGAATACATCCAAAATATCAGAAGAGCCTTAGGAATTTTATCTATGCATATTAAAGACCAAACAGAAGAATTATTGACCTGTCCGGGTTTTCAAAATCTTCACGAGCGACAAATTGATTACGACAATATCGACCAGCTGATAAATAAATTAGATATGCTCAAGAAAGAATTAGGTCCGACAGTCGAACTTATTTATGCAATGCTAATCTTAAGTGGTATTAAATCCAATTCTGAATTTTTATATTATGCCCAAAAGATAGATGTCTTGCTGACCAAATTGGCCAAATTACCATTAGTTTCAACGCAACTTAAACACGCTCAAGGCACAGATTCACTTGACGCACAATTAACCTTTCTCTCTGTTTTACGCAGTCAAATGACAGAAAATTTTCCTATTCGTCAATTTGACGACAACAACTTTTTGTTTACCCACTTATTAAACCAAAATTGGGAAAAAACCAAAACTATTAGTGCCACTCAAGATATTTTTGCAATTTTGGATATCATCTTTCTTACTTATTATGGATTTAATGTTTATTTGGTCATAACCGAACATAACGAGTATTTCTTAGAGGTTATCTTTCCTTCAGTAAGTGTCTGGTGGCCAATTTCTAATACTCCTCAAATGCTTTTTGTTTCGCCACCGGTAAGACACATTTTTGACTATCGGTTTTTGATCGCCAAAATGTTTGTCACCATTGCGGATATCTATATTAAAATAGGCCGAGAAATTGACCAGGCGCTTAAAATGTATCGGGCCGCAGTAAGATTATACCCTGAATATATAAGTTTTCTTAATCGATTGGTTCGTACTTATATCACAACCGGACAGCCCCATTTAGTATTATCTCAGATAAAAGAAATGTCAGAACTTTATCCTGATTCTGCAGAAATCCATCATTTATTAGGTAGTACTTATTGCTTGCTTAAAGATTATGACAAAGCAATTGATGCTTTAGAAAAAGCAGTTTCCTTGAAACCTGACTTCATTGATGCTTATAACAATCTTGCGAACTGCTACTATCAGAACGGAAATTTAATTCAAGCCCAAAAAATCTATACGCGGCTTTTAACTCTTCAGCCCGATTACTATGAAGGCGTGTTAGGATTAGGTAATGTGTATTTTCAATTAAAACAATATGGACAAGCCCTGCTCTATTTTGAACGAGCCTTGAAAATTTCTCATCAACACAAAGGAGAATCCCAGGATAAAGAGTCACAAAATCTCCGGGCATTATATAATTTGGCTCAAACTTATTATGAGTTAGGCGAAATCGAAACCAGTATCAAAACTTATAAAGAACTATTAAGATTAAATCCTGACCATCCATCTGCTTGGTATAACTTAGGTATCATTTACCGCAACAAAGGCGATGTTAAACAAGCAATCAAATGTATTACCCGAGCAATTCAAATAAATCCTAATTTAATGAGATAATAGAAACTGATGTCCAAACAAACCAGTCTTTTTCTTCTGCGGGAATAACATTCTGAGTGAGCAAAAATAATTATGTCTCCACTTGATTTTTTAAAAAGAGTAAAGACGAGGAAGCCCGCTGTAGGTACTACCCATGCGGAAAATTCCAATAATTTTTCTTCTCAATATTTTGCTGCGGACTATAAAATCCACATCGGTGCTTATGGTGTATCCTCACCCAATTTATTGAAAATTGAAATTTTAAATGGCCCACTACAAAATACGACATTGGATATTGAACAAGAGATTACAAACTGCAGAATGTCCCTTTATCTCAAAATCAGAGACGAAACCATCGGACGTTCGCTAATTGACCGTAATCCTAAAAGCGGCGAAATAATTTATTGGGATATAATGGTGAAGCCACAATATCGAATGAAAGGATTGGCATCTTTAATGACTAAATATAGTCTTCGAGAATTGCTTCTCCAGCAGAGAAAAGTTAAATTTATGATAAGAATGATAAAAATATTTCGACCAACGGATACGGCAATCAAACTGCAAAATCTGGGGATTTGCGTAATTGCCCACCGTTTGGGGCTTGCTTGTGAGTTCGATTTGCCGAAATTGTTAGATCCATCAAATATTGTTAATATGGAAATTATTTCTCCTGAAACCGACCCAGAGCATCCCCAAGTTATGATGCCACCCGCTTATAAAATTGACTTGAAGACTTATCCCTACGTTCTTATCGGATTTATTATTGACCCCGAAACCAAAAAACCGATAATAAACTACGATACCTACATTCAAATGATAAGAAAACCAGAAGACCTTGATAAATGGATTAAAATGAATGCAATTGTAATCGGAAACGGAAACTATGTATTAAGAAAAGATGGCTTTGATTGTTTTATTAAATGTATTGCCCATGACTCCTATGAAGCAGAAGTTTTTCGTAAAAAATTACAAGAATTCTAAAAGAGTATTATGCTATTAGAAATAAGTATTTCTATTTATTCTTTATTTGCGAACACATTGATTCCGATAAAAAAATCCTTAATAAGTTTAGATATATGCTTCCTGCCGTATTTTTTTCTTAATACTTCAAGGAAAATTCCGGGATGCTAAATAATTTGCGGATTGTCAAAAACCGGTATCTTATCATTGACCAGAGTATCCTAAATCCCCGAATCGGCTGTGGTTTGGTTTTAGCCACCATACCGCGTTATTATAATATCAGCGAGCAGTTTCGAAAAGCACTAAGCGTGTATGGCATAAAAATACTTTATGCTGATAAAAACGCCCAGTTGTTTTTAGAAAAAGAAAATTTGGTCAAAGATTTTTGCCAGAATGCATTAACTGGTATGGCCTTGCATAGCAACTTACAGAAAGTTTTTAATGATAAACAAATATTTCTTCTTATCGACCCGTCGAAAGAAACCGGTTGGTTATTAGCCAAACCGGAAAATCGTCTGCCATTTTTGAATTACTATAAAGATGTCGTTCCCATTTTATTAAAGAGAGCAGGTATTCTCCTTAGCGGTTCATCCCAAAGATTGCTTCCTTTGGGCTGGCAAAATCTTTACGATGTCTTTGATGAGGATTTTATTAAGAACCATCCGGAAATCAAAAGCATTGAAATCTTATCAGTACTCACTGATACGCGCTTTCGATATCCGGTTTTGAGTATCGGGATAAACTTATTGAATATTAAACCGGCAGATGCAGTTCGAGACAAAGTGATAGAAGTCTTACCTGCACAACATCGATTAAAATAAAATGCATACCCAAAACAAATTTCTATTAGCGAAATAATAGCAGTGATTGTTTCTGACTATTAAAAATATAATCAATTGAGTTTCGAAGGTGAGTAAAGGTTTTTCCCAAGTATCAAAAACATTCTCCAGCGATAGACATAAGCTGCTATTAGAACCTGTGGCAACTAATCACCAAATGGCAGTGTTAGATAAAGCAATTAATCTGGTATATTCAATGCCATTAATTTTGTTAATGGAGAATGCCGGAAGGTTGGTCGCGGAAAGTGCAATTGAATATCTTCAAGACAAAAAAATCGTTGACCCTAAAATTTTGATTTTTGCTGGTCCAGGAAATAACGGCGGCGACGCTATAGTCAGCGCCCGATATTTGTTAAGTTTGCTGGAAAAAGGACAAATTATCCTTGTGATTTTGTCGGCTCAAACAAAAATCGAATACCGGGGCGATGCTAAGACAAATTATGAAATCATTAAAAAAATTGTAAACCATGAAATACAATTTGCCTCCGAATATAAACCTAAAGCAATAACGATCAAACTTATTGAGTTAACTCCTCGTAAAAAAATAAATTTGAAGAGAGATTTTGAGCCGGATGTGATTATTGACGGTATTTTTGGCACAGGATTTAAGGCCAAGCCAGAGGGTATTTTTCGCGATGTCATTGAAACAATTAATCAATATAAGGCATATAAAATTGCCATTGATATTCCTTCAGGAGTAAATGGAGATAATGGTTGGGTTGAGGAAATTGCTGTTCAAGCTCATCAAACAATTACAATGGGTTTATACAAAAGAGGCCATTGGCTCTATCCAGGCAAAAGGTGTTGTGGCACAGTCAAAATTGCTAATCTTGGAATTGACTATAAAAATCTATTCTGGTCAATAATAGGTTCAAACAAACATCTTAAGACCACCAAATCTGGTTTATCAAACAAGATTACGACTTTTATAACTCAGTTTTCTTCCTCAACCTTTTTACTGACTCCGCAATTTATTAAAAAAATTTTTCCTCAACGCCGACCTAATGGTCACAAAGGCACTTTTGGTTCGGTAGTCGTTATAGCTGGTGGCAAGGGGTATTCTGGAGCTGCTTGTCTTACGAGTTTCAGTGCTTTGAAATCCGGATCCGGACTTGTTCGTTTATGTTTTCCTTTAAGCATTAATTCGGCAGTAGAAAAGAAATTGTCTGAAGTTATTAAGATTCCGTTACCGACCACTTCTGAAGGCACATTAGCCCTATCAGGGTATAACCAAATTCAAAAAATTATTGAGCAGTCAGATGTTTTGGCAATTGGTCCGGGAGTCACGACTCATCCTGAAACAAAAACATTGATTCAAAAAATTATTCTGACAGCTAAAATACCAATGGTATTGGATGCGGATGCAATAAATAATATTTCGGTTTCAATTTTACTAAAAATACCTAAGACTCAAAGAGCAAATATAATTCTTACACCTCATCCAGGCGAATTTAGTCGATTGGTTGGCGTTGCTCCCGAAATAATCAATCGGGAAAGAATTAATTTGTGTGAGCAATGGGCCAAAAGACTTGGAATGACATTGGTTTTGAAAGGTGCACCAACAGTAATTGGTACACCAGAAGGCATAGTCTTTATTAATCCTACAGGAAATTCTGGTCTGGCTAAAGGCGGAAGTGGAGATGTGCTAACAGGAATGATTGCTGGTTTTCTAGCTCAAGGTTCGCCATCAGTTTATGCGAGTTGTATTGGCGTTTATCTTCATGGACTTAGTGCCGACTTAAAAGTAAAAGCTACAACCGAATATTGTTTGACCGCATCAGATTTAATTGACCAATTGCCAAAAGCAATTAACAAATTGCTACAATAGAAATCTTCTGAATTTCTCCTAAATAAAAAATCCAGCCAACCGAATAATAACCGCAAAAGCCAAACCTTCTTGTAAGGTAGAAATTTCCGTCCGGATAGTCCGGAAGCAAACAATCTGTTTGCTCATTCTGTAACATACGGAAAAAGCATTAATCACAAACTCATAGTTTTAGATAATTTTATGTAAAGAGTTTAATAGAAACTCCAAAAGCCGATAAAATAATATGACTGAGTTAATATCTCCAATAAAACTCGAAAATTTTTGTCGGGAATTTGACCTTCTCTCAAGACTTGATATGTATATAGATTGAGAGATGACCAGAAATCGAAACTGGGCAGCAGATTATGGTTAAATGGTTAACATGTTAAAAGGATTCAGTATTACAATATAAACAGGTAACTCAGCAAAAATCTATAATTACACAAACTGTTATACTGGTGCGAAGCAAGATGAAGCGAAACTCATCATCTGGTTTCCGCATCTAATAAAAATGACGGTTACTAACCCATGAATCAAGTTGAGGATAACAAAGGGAACTTCTACAGAATTTTTATAACAGATGAGATGAATATGAATTTGTCTGAATTAAAACTTACCAAAATAAACCAAAACTACAATTGTATTATTCACTTAAAAGAGCGGAATTAGACCTTAAATATTTCTGCGGTTAAGTGGCAAAAATTAGTTATTTACCGAATGCTAAACGATGGGCAAGCATTGATGGTAGACCGGCACTTAATATCTTTTTTTGTGCCAATTTAATGTTATAAGCTACGCGTTGATACTTGAGGCAATTGGTTTCATTATCAAAGATGACAACACAAGCTCTGGGGTCACCATCGCGGGGTTGTCCAACACTTCCGACATTGACCAGATAACGACAATCGCCATTAATAATTACGGTGTTTAATTTCGGGAATGCTCTAACTTGTTTTTTGCTTAAATCCTCTTCAACAATAAACGGATAATGAGAATGGCCAATTAGGCAAATAGGTTGATTAAAATATTGGAATTGGACTTGGGCTTGATTTAACCGAAATATATAATGCCAAGCATAAGGTTCTTGTGGTGAGGCATGGACTAAAAAAAATTGTTTCCATTCCGCTTGAAGGGGAAGTTTGGCTAAATACTCAATGTTTTCTTTATGCAATTGAGATTTAGTCCATTGGATGGCGATTTGGGCGGCTTCATTAAAGTTCTCAATATTAAATTTATCTAAAACGCCATAGTCATGATTACCGGCTACGCAAATGCAATTAAGACTTTTAATTATTGCCACGCATTCATTAGGATTTGCCCCATAACCGACAATATCACCTAAACATAAATATTGGTCAATTTTTTCTCGGCTTAAAAAATCAACTACCGCTTGGAGTGATTCCAAATTAGAATGGATGTCAGAAAAAATACCGAGGCGCATTAATGGTTTTGACGACTTTAGTCTCGTGCCAAGCTTTAAGTGTTAGAACTTTCCTAATAAGTAGAGTAGTATCGCGCGTTGAATATGAAGTCGATTCTCTGCTTGGTCTAAGACTAAAGAATGTGGACCGTCAATCACATCATCTGTTATTTCTTCACCTCGATGTGCTGGCAAACAATGCATCACCCAATAATTACTTGGAGCATAAGATAAAAGCTGGGCATTCACTTGAAATTTTTTAAATATCCTTTTTCTTTTGTCGGCTTCAGACTCTTGTCCCATAGAAATCCAAGTATCAGTATAAATAAATTCGCTTTCTGAGACCGCTTGTTCGGGTTCATTGAATAATTCAATTTTTCCACCGCTTGTTTTCGCTAGTTCTAAGGCTTTGTTTAAGATTTCGATTTTGGGTTGATATTCTTTGGGCGTGGCGATTTTTAGGTGCGCACCGAGTAGACCCGCGGCGAGCATCAAAGAATGACAAACATTATTACCATCGCCCACCCAGGCAATTTTTACATTATGAATTGTGCTAATTTTATCGTAGATGGTTAAAAAGTCAGCCAGAACTTGACAGGGATGTTCTAAATCCGAAAGTGCATTGATAACGGGTACAGAACTGTATTTGGCAAGTTCTAATACGGTATTATGACTAAAAGTTCGAGCACTAATCACTGCTACCCAACGGCTGAGATTTTTAGCAACATCAGCCACAGACTCCCGTTTTCCTAATCCAATATCAGTTGGTCCTAAATAAATTGCTGAACCGCCTAATTGCCGGATTGCAACTTCAAATGTTACCCGAGTTCGTAAGGAGGGTTTTTCAAAGACCAAAGCCAAAATCTTCCCTTCCAAATAAGATAATTTCGGTTCAAATTTTAATTCGTCTTTTAAATCAATAGCCTTAAATATTAATTTTTTAATTGTTTCTTTAGATAAATCGGAAATGCTTAATAAGTCTTTTTTCATTTAACCTTCTTTCTTCCCTCTTTTAATTTCATCAGTTTTAACCAAATTGGTTGGCTTAGTTATGGGAAATCTCTGAATTTAGCGCCGAACACACGGTTCTTACGGTAAAATACCAAGCAATATCTCTGCGCACTCTATCCTTTTGAGCAAACATTGACTTTTTCCAAGTTCATTAATTACTTAGGATTGATGAATTTCTTACAAAATATATCTTGTCAAATCTTTATTTTCAATGATGTCTTTCAGTCGAGTTTGAACATAGTCTCGTCTGATTTTGATCAGCTGGATATCGGGTGAGGGTAGTTTGAACAAGATGTCTTCTAACAATGCGTTCATTATCGTGTGTAGTCTACGCGCGCCGATATTTTCCATCTGTTCATTTACTTGCGCAGCAATTTCGGCAATCGCGGATATGGCTTCATCGTCGAATTCTAAATGAACTCCTTCTGTTTCTAACAATGCCTTATATTGTTTAATTAACGCATTCTCGGGTTCGACTAAAATACGCCTTAAATCATCCTTATTGAGAGAATCGAGTTCAACCCGAATGGGAAATCGGCCTTGTAATTCAGGAATTAAATCTGATGGTTTCGCATTGTGAAAGGCGCCAGCAGCAATGAATAAGATATGGTCGGTCTTAATCATTCCGTATTTAGTAATGACATTAGAACCTTCGACAATCGGCAGTAAATCTCTCTGTACGCCTTCGCGGGAGACATCAGGTCCATACGATTTTCCTGCGCCGATAATTTTATCAATTTCATCTAAAAAGACAATTCCAGAATTTTCTACGCGGGCTTTGGCTTCAGCCACAATTTCATCCATATCAAGTAGTTTTTGGGCTTCCTCATTAGTAAGAATGTTTTTTGCTTCTTTAACTGTTGATTTTCTTTTCTTAGTAGTTTTCGGCAGGGTGTCTGCAAAGATATCTTGAACCCGCAGGAACATTTCTTCAGCGCCAGTTGGAGGCAAAATTTCGATGAAGGGTAAAGCCGGTTTTGTGGTTTCGATTTTAATCAGCCGATTATCGAGTTTTCCGGCTCGAAGCATTTTACGGAGTTTCTCTTTGGTTTCGGTCATGGATTGACTCTCAGTATGTTTGGCATTAGATTTTGTTCCAGTGGTTGCGGTTCGCTTTCGTTCTTCAATTTGGGGCAAAAGTAATTCTAAAATGCGTTCTTCGGCAAGCATTTCTGCTTTAGGAGTAATCATTTGTAATTTTTCCGACTTTACCATATTAACCCCAATTTCCATTAGGTCGCGAATCATACTATCAACATCACGACCAACATAGCCAATTTCAGTAAACTTCGAGGCTTCGACTTTAACAAACGGAGCCCGGACTAATTTGGCTAAACGCCGAGCAATCTCAGTCTTACCAACACCTGTCGGACCAATAAGAATGATATTATTGGGATAAATTTCTTCTTTTATTTTACCACTGACTCGTTGACGACGCCAGCGATTGCGTAAAGCAATTGCCACTGCCATCTTGGCTTTTTGCTGACCAATAATATATCGGCCAAGATATTCAACAATTTCTGATGGTGTCCAGAAATTCTCGTCTAAATTCTTAGTGGTTACATCAGAAGAAGAGAAATCAGTATCACTACTTGTGTTCCGTAAATTATTTGGTGACATCATATTCAATTTTACATTTTGTAGACTAAAAGTCAAGCACCAATTCCCCGACGCATAGAGAATGGTAAATAGGCATTATGTACAAGATACAGCATCAATAATATAAAGGATAAAAAATTTCAAACTTGATTAATATAACAATATTATAAAAAATAAAAATTTCAAGTTGATTGATAAAACTACGATTGGTTATGGAAGGGCGCCTAAACGTTTTAGTTCTTGTTCGGCTTTTTCTTTAAGTTTGCGATTCTCAGTTGTCTGATAAATGGTCTGCCAAATTTCTATTGCCATCTCTTTGGCTCCACCGCGGTCAAAAGCAAATGCTGCCCAACGTCCTGTGATTGCCCAAGTTTCCGGTAGTTTGGAAGCAATTTCAAAATAATAACCAGCGGAAACATAGTCTTTGGTTATCATATAATGAATAAATCCAGCATCAAATACTAATTGCCAATTTAAGGGGTTATTTGTCATTCCTTGATTAAGTAATTTTAGGGCCTCAGTTACTTGACGTGCATCCCAAGCAATAACAATTGAGCCAAAATGATAGGCACCGATAAATCTGGGATCTAAAGTCGTTAGGATGTCAAATATATGGTCTAACCAGATAAATTTTCGGTCGGTAATTAAATGCTGTCCGTAATATTGAACCGCCCGTAACCAAACTAAATCCGCCATAGCGGTTTCATATTCAATCACCATCGGTTTTAAAAATTTACCCGAGGGAAAGTACATTAACTCTTCTACGATCCGTACTTGAAGAGGTTTATGTCGAGCGAGATCAATGCTATTTTGAGTTTGCCAAATAAGGATAAAACCTATTGCGATAATGGGAATCGGAATAATCCGTCGGATAAGTTCGTTGATCATCGCTAAAAACTGTTAATGCACTTTTTATTAGGTAATATCAAGATTTTTGTGTAAATTGTTTTTTCTTTTATGGCTGTTCTTCTTTCTTCATTAGTATGTTTAAACATGGCGTTGGATACACAATTCTTAAACATATCAATACCACATTTACTCAAAATATTATACACTACTTTTTTATTTATTAATAGTTGGCGTGTCAGCTTTGAACAGGTCCTTTTAAAATTAGAATTAAAAATCGTAATGTTACCATTGATTAAAATTCCAATGGAATAAGAGGAGTCATTATATATTAGAAATCTTTACGTGCCAATATCTGACTGGCAATAAAGAGCATCAGTGTTGAATAAAAGATTGCATAAAGCACAGTTAAAAATAGCGCATTGGTTTCAATCACTAAATTGTGTACGACCACTGCTTTCATATTAAAATTGGAGAAATTGGGCAAGACATAATAGATAATGTTGGCAAGCATTTCATTGATTGGCGATTTACTTAATTCGGCAAACCGTTTTAAATCCCGTGTTAAATGACCCATTACATAGATGGCAAAGGTAAAGACAGAACTTGTAATCGGCGTGGAGAAAGTAGAAAAAAGTATTGCGATCGCGGTAAGTACCCATAATTGGCAAAAGGTCATAAAAATTGCCCAAAGCAAATTAACATTAGCGGGAATATTTAATAAGAACATTATAATGTAAAAGGCACCGGTCATAATTAAAATACTCTCAAAAAGCACCAATAACAGTCCTAAATATTTTCCCAGAATAAATTGCCAGCGGGAGATTGGTCGGGATAGAATCAGATAAATTGTCCGTTTTTCAATTTCTTTATAAACCAGTCGTCCACCAACTAAGATGGCAATCAAAACCGAAAAGAAGGTAATTGCATTTAACCCGATATCTTTAACCACTTTGGCTTCTTCGCCTAAAGCCAAGGGTTTAATGACTCTACCACTGCCAATCACTAAAATTGCGAAGACAATAATGGTAATAAAGACCTTATCGCGAACCGATTCACGAAAGGTGTTTAAAATGATTCCTATAATTTTCATAATTTTATCGTCACCAATGGTTGGACATTAAATTTCTTTGAGCCGTTCTTTTTGAATTTGGCTGATAAAGTGGTCTTCTAAGGTCTTGCGTCTTGGTTGAAAAGAGACTAATTTCGCTCGGAGTTCACGGATAATCGTCAAAATTCGTTCGCCGGCTTCTTCGCTCTGCACCGTGATTAATGCTCGGTTATCTCCGACGATTACTTTGGTGGCAATCTTCTCAATGGCTCGAATTGTCTTATGGTCTAAGCCTTCAACCACAATATCTATCATTTCAACTTTCTCGGCTAAAATTTTATCTAAGCTTCCCGTGCTGACAAGTTTTCCATTAAGAATGATACCAACGCGGTCACAAATCATTTCAACATCAGTTAAGATATGGGTGGAGAAGAAAACAGTTTTGCCTTGCTCTTTTAATGCGATGATAATATCTCGAAACTCCCGACGGCCAATGGGGTCAAGTCCACCCATCGGCTCATCTAAAATTACTAATTCGGGGTCGGTAACCATAACTTGTGCAATACCTAATCTTTGCAGCATACCACGGGAGTATCCGCGAATTGGTAATTTAGCAAAAGGGGCTAAACGCACCAACTCAAGCAAACGATTAATACGTTTGCTCACATTGTCTTTAATACCAGAGACTTGACAGCAGAATTCTAAATATTCTTTAGCATTAAGATATTCATAAAAATAAGGTGACTCAGGTAAGAACCCGATTCTTTTTTTAGTTTCAATATGATTAGGACTTTTGCCGAAAACAGATGCCCGCCCTTTGGTCGGATGGGCTAAACCGACCAAAATTTTAAGCGTCGTAGTTTTACCGGCTCCATTAGGACCTAAAAAACCAAAAATCTCGTGGGCAAAAACCTCTAAATCAAGATCTTCAATTGCCCGAACTTTTTGCAATCGAAAACCAGTTCGGTAATCTTTAGTAAGTTTTTCTGTAAAAATTACGCGATCCACTTTATCTTTTTCTTTACTTAAAATTATCTATTAAAGACTTCATTATTTATTTTTATATATTCCTAATCTATACTGCTATCTGATTTATATTAAATTTGAACATAATTTATTATTCTTTCGTCGCATTGTTTTTGCATAAGCCGGGTGTTAAAATTATGAAACTTATTATAACTAAGGAATTTTTTTCTGTCAACCTTTAATGCGAAACGCTCAACAAAAGCTATAAATATACTAAATACATTGTTTCGCAACCGCGTGGTATTTTAGCCGATGATAAATTTTAAGAGCGCTTTCATTAAGAAATCTCTAAAAATGCTCAAGAGCCACTAAGCCTCATAAGAAAAAAACAACAATTGTTCATCTGCAGTTCATGCCTTCTGAAGCAATATTGTCTTCATCAGAGTTTTATAAAATTACTAGTTATAATTAGAATTTTATACAAGGCAGATTTTTAGATAAGCCATTGTTTTTTATAGAGATATTGTATTTTGCTCTAAAAATAGGGTATAGTTCCCCC
This sequence comes from uncultured bacterium, assembly GCA_964473505.1. Taxonomy (GTDB): domain Bacteria; phylum Hydrothermota; class Tepidihabitantia; order Tepidihabitantales; family CAIPLT01; genus JAOABV01. The sequence continues at coordinate 17,388 of CAYYPG010000019.1, forward strand.
ACCGGTCCTTTGGGTTGTTTAAAAAATAGGTAAGAAAGCCGTTTTGGAAAGTAAGGTCAAGAGAAATTTTGGAGTTGGTTTGAGTGTTAGTTTGAGCAGAAATATAAGTATCAATTTTTGGGCAATTGGCAGAATTAATTTGAGTGGAGTTGAGAAAATCACTCAAGAAATGGTGGTTAAAGTTAAGGAGGCTATAATTCAGAAAATCATTTACATTGCTCAAGAGATAATAGTTAGTGCTTTTAAGGGGTAATTAAAAAATATGATTAGAAATTATTTAGATTGCGCTTCAGGAAATCATTTTTCTTTTATCCAGAGCTGATATTTAGCACTTTGGAAAGCAATTAGAAAATAAATTACTTTTATCTTAAGACAGATATTTGCTTTTTGGAAAGTTGATTTAAAATTGGGAGCACGCTTCTATAATCATTTTTCTTTTTATCGAGAGACAATATTTAGAACTTGTTGAGAAAGTAATTAGAAAATAATTGTTCGCTATATTGGATCAGCAATTCAGAAAATTATTTGCTTTTATCTTGAGAAAGTGTTTACTTTTTGGAAGGTTAATTTAAAAATGACAGTTAGAATTATTGTGGCCGCGCTTCAGGAAATTATTTTTCATTTATCAAGAACAATATTAATACTTTGGGGAAAGCAAGAATAACACAGTGGCTCGAGTCGTAGATTTATCAATTCAGAAATCATTTACTTTTATTAAGAGACAATATTTAACACTTTTTGGAAAAGTAAGTAAAAAATAATGGATTAGAGTTATTAGGTTGCAATTTTAGAAATCATTTACTTTTATTTAGGACCTTTTAAGAGCAATTTAAAATAATGGTCAAGGTCATTATGTCCATAATTCAGGGAATCGTTTTCCTTTTCTCCAAAGACAATATTTAATACTTTTGGGGAAGCAGGTAAATAAGGTTGACTTTGGAAAGAAATTAATTATAATTGGTATAAGATTAAAATTGTTATCGGCATAATTTTTGAGAGTGATAAATGCTTAAAATGCCGACATGATATATAATCAAAATTATAATATAAAATGCAGTGCTTAGAAATTTCTAAGAGTATTCAACTTCTTCAATACAAGGAACAGGAGAAACCAAACGATTATTTTTTCTTTATTGTTCAGTGCCTGTTTCCTTTTAAGAATGGAGGCTTTAATGGCATATCAATATAACGCAATTCGGCGATGGACAATTATTTGTCTGATTACATTAATTTTCTTTGGTTGGATTTATGGGACAATACCTTTAGATGCGCTTTTGCGCGGAGGCAGAATCCATTTTCAGGGTGGTCGTTATGAGCGGGCTTTACACCAGTTTCAAGAGGCACTAAAAAATTATCCGGATAATCCTGAGGCTCGATTTTGGTTGGCAATGACACTAGAAAAAATGGGTAAAGTTGTTGAGGCCGCAGAACATTTTGACTCTTGTTTTACTGATGCGCCAGAATATGTGGCAAAAATGCTCAAAGATGAAAAAAATCAATATTCGGTATTTAATGCTTTTAGTCGTGCTGGAAATATAATGAATCAAAATGGTGATTTTCACACCGCAATTAAATTTTTTAACCGTGCTACTGAAGCGGACCCGAAAAGTATTCAGGGTTATTTACAATTAGCCCTGGTCTATGGAACAGTTGACAGTGTTGCCAAAATTAAAGATATTGCGGATAAACTCTTTAAATTAGATTCGCTAAATCCACAAATTAATGTGATTTTAGGAAAGTACTTCTTCAAAAAGCAGGATTGGGATTCTTCTTTGGTCTATTATGAAAGATCCATCACGCAATTTACTAATAGTTTCCAAAAGGCAAAAGACCTGTTAAGCAAGGAATTGAAAATAGACTTGGCAAGAGCAGAAACTGTGGCAATGCGATTATATGGACTTCGGGGCACAAAACAACTTGAGGCTTATATTGCAGAGACATTAAAAGCAAAACCGAAAATGATGAAATTAGTCGGCATGAGTAACGAGATTTATTTGATAATGAATTTACTCGGCAGTAGTTATTTTTATGCCGGGTCTTCAGCATTGCAAAAAGCCAATACTTTTACTTCTGAGGCACAACAAAAACCATATCTCAATCAGGCGAGGAGTTATTTCAATGAAGTGCTTCGGTATAACCCTTTAGATTACGACGCATTGTTTAATTTAGGCTTTACTCATTATCGGTCAGGTGCTGATGCGGAGGCGGAAAAGACTTTTAGCTCAATCGTAGGATTAGCCTTATTATCCTTAAGCTCACTAAAAGAGTCCTTGGCAAAAGGTTTGCTTGCGGAGATTAGTAGCGAAGACATAAAAAAGGGATATTGGGAAGTGAAATCCGATATCATTAAAGAACTGGAAAAAGAAATTGAACCCATACAAACTTTTAAGACTGGTTACTGGTATGTGTACTTTCCGATGTTGAAGAACACTTCGGTTACCGAACTGACATCAAAACTTAATCAAGTCTTTCTTAGTGGCATCGACCCAGTTGCATTTGAAGAGTTAATGTTGTTTTATGGTGCAGTTCAAACTAATCTTAAGAAATATGATGATGCGATTGTCGCGTTCAACACAGTTTTAGCCTTAAATCCGAAGAATCAATCGGCTTATCGGAATTTAGCAGTTTGTTACCGAGAAAAAGGCGAGCAGAAAAAAGCTTATGAAATATTACAAGAAGCCGAGAGAATGAAAAAACAACCATAACAAAATTAAAAGTCAAATTGACAAAGCGAGAAAATATTATTCTCTTTATCCGTATCGGGTTATCAGCATCCCGAATCGGGTAGTGGTCAGGAGGTAATGATGACTAAGTTGCTGAATGTTATTATTGTTTTATTGGCGTTAGTCTTGGTGTTTATCATTGTCTATCCCCAATGGCAAGAAAGCCGACCAGTTACCGTAAAAATTGGATGTGATAGTACTGTAAGTGCGACATTATTTGCGGTTGCCCAAGAAAAAGGTTTTTTAAAAACCGAACGAGTAATTCCTGAGTTTGTATATTATGCTGAACCCAAAGTAATGTTAGAAGATTTAACTTTAGGAAAAATTCAATGTGCGATTACACCTTGGCCGACTTTACTCAACCAAGTTCCGGTTGCCTCTGATTCGTTCAAAGTGTTAAGTTCAGTCGAATTTCGGGTTTCAATACCGATTGATGCTATTCTGATAAATCCGGATGTGGCAGCGCAAAAGAGTAAAACGAAAATAAAAGAATTAAAAGACCTGAAAAATAAACGATTGGGCTATCCACCCCAAATGCGAGAATTGATACCCGTGATATTAAAACAGATAGGCATAAAAGAGACTGAGATTAAATTAACTGAAATGTCCAATTCGGCTCTGGTTTTAGCTTTAAGTCAAAATCAACTTGATGCCATTTTTGTTTTGGAACCGGAACGGACTTCAGCGCTGAATCAAGGAAAAGTAATATTAGCCGAGGCAATTTTACCGAAAAATATTATTGCTCCGTTTCCTGGTGCGGCTTATACTATAACTCGCAACTTAATAAAAGAGCAACGAAGAATTGCCATAAAATTAAAGACTATACTCGACGCAAGCGTGGCTTTTGCGGATGCTAATGTTGAAGAATCCCGTAAAATGTTTCTTAAGTTCTATAATTTAGACTCAGACATTTATCAAAATGTTTATTTACCCCAATTTCAGAAACTGGTGGAAATAAATAAAGGTGCGGTAGTCACATTAATGAGTAAAATGGCTGAATCCGGAGTTTTGGCGAATACTTTTGATATTCAAACATTATTTCCCGAACCTAGCCAGCTTCAAAAATAGTTAGTGGTCAAAAGATGTTTACTCCTGCTGAGCAGATTGTCTCGGTCGTGCTAGATGGAGGGCTGCCGGTCCTCTGTAACCCGAAACCCGGCTTATGCGGGATTGATAAGGCAAACAGAGTATTTCCAAAAGAGATTTAACTTTATTTAGGCTTGGCGATGAAGACTGGGTCCGACAATAATTTTGCCTACAAACTCCGCCAGGACCGGAAGGTAGCAACGGTAAGTAGTGCTAAAATTAGTTGTCGGAGTGCCTGGTTGGAGTCAAAACTATATAAAGTCCTCTTTTGGCGAATGCGAATTTGCTGCACGACCGATTTTAAGGAATGTCTATAAGCAACTGAGATTATGAAAAAACATTTAAATGCGGTTCTCATACTGATTATTAGAAGAATGTTAACCAGTAACCACAAGATGAAGAAAAAAATAAAGAGCGTATTCTCGTTAATGCAGTCTTTGTCCTGCCCAGACTTTAGCCACAAGTAGTTTCAATCGACCAATGGATTATCAGGTTTTGCCCTTAAAGTATCGTCCACAAACATTGGACGAATTGTGGATTCAAGAACATATCAAGACTACCTTGAAAAAAGCGATAAAAGATAAACGAGTTGCACATGCCTATCTTTTTGCCGGGCCACGAGGTGTCGGCAAGACAACTACCGCTCGCATCTTAGCCAAAAGTTTAAATTGTGTTAGAGGTCCAACTCTAAACCCTTGTCAAAAATGTTCGGTCTGTCAAGAGATTACCAATTCTCAGAGTTTGGATGTGATTGAGATTGATGGTGCTTCTAACCGAGGCATTGACCAGATTCGGGAACTAAGAGAGAATATAAAATATTTGCCGACATCTTGTCCGTATAAGATTTATATTATTGATGAAGTGCATATGTTGACCGAGCAGGCATTTAATGCCCTGCTTAAGACCTTAGAAGAACCGCCTAAACATGTAAAGTTTATCTTTGCCACGACTGCACCGCATAAAGTTCCGAGTACAATTTTATCGCGCTGTCAACGATTCGATTTTCACCGTGCTTCAGTTGAAGATATTGTTAAACGCTTACGATGGATTGCCGATCAAGAAAAAATAAAAATCAGCGAAGAGTCTTTATATGCAATTGGTAAGCGCGCTGATGGTTCAATTCGGGACGCGGAAAGTATTCTTGACCAATTACGAGCATATAAACCTGAAGGCATTGAATTAAAAGATGTCGAAGACCTTTTAGGAATCATCTCTTCGGTGATATTCTTCGAGTACACGGATATTGTGTTAAAGACAATGGATAAAGATATTGAGGCGGAGCGCGAGATGTTAGAATTTCTCGACAAAGTCTTTGCCAGCGGTTATGATTTTATGGAGTTCTTTTCTGGATTATTAGAACATTTTCGGTTGTTGTTAATGGTAAAATTAGGAGTTAAACAACATCGTTTAGATATTATTCCCAGTGATTATCCGAAATTAGCCAGCCAAGCCCAAAGGTTAAGTCAAGAAAAGATAATTGCAATGATGAAATTTATTGCGGATAATGAGAATGATGTGAAACGCAGTACAGAACCGAAAATTCTTTTCGAAATCCTTTCGTTACGATTAATGAATCTATTTGCAACCACAACTGGTTTTTCAGAAACAGCGAGCGTTAATCCTCATACAGAGATCGACTCTTCTCGTGTTTTGGCAACAAGCCCAACAAAGACGAAATCAACTTCCAATTTAATTGATCAAAACACTTTTCAGTCCGCAGAACAAGACAAAGCACAAACAAATCAGGTAGATAAGACCAGCACTTCAAAACAGACCCCCAGTAATAAATTTTCGGATTCAGATAAATCCATGGTATCGGATTTATCGAAGTTGTGGCAATGTATGCTTACCGAATTAAAAGACCGAAGGCCATATTTAGCCAATTATCTGGAAGAAACCGCAGTGGATAAGATAGTGGATGATACCTTGACTATTATTCTTAATCCCCGACTTGCTTTAGACCATAAGGATTTTATTGAACAAGAGAAATCAGTTATTGAAAAATGTTTATCCGAGATCCGGAAAAAACCGACACGGATTAGTCTACAAGTCGCTTCAGTCAATGTGAACAAAGTCTCTTTAACAGAACATGACACTAAAGAGCCGTCTATTTCCCAGAATGATTCAGCACAGTCGACGCCATCAACCTCAACAGCTGAAAGCACCCAGAGTACTGACCCGGAAGCAATTTTCAAGAAGGTCTTTCCTGATTGCAAAAGAATAAAATAACTTGTGAAAGTCAATAAGAACAGGCAAAAAGTAGGGAATAATCAGATTAAGCTAAGATGATGAATTTTGATTTAAAGAAATTAGCCAAAATTCAGGAAACAATTAATCAAGCAATGGCGAAGGTAAAGGTTGAAGCCTCGGCTGGTGGTGATATGGTTAAAGCGGTGGCAGATGGTTATGGCAACATTATCTCAATCAAAATTGAACCAGAACTATTGCAAGATGGAGATATTGAAATGCTTCAAGATTTAATTGTCGCCGCTGTGAATGAAGCCAAAAATAAGTCGAAAGAAGAAGTACAAAAAGAACTTGAGAAGATTATTGGATTTCCCTTACCGCCATTTTCACCATTATAATCAAAACTTGTTTTCCCGATAATAATGTTTTTGATAGGTTCGTTTTTATTTACAAAGGAAGCTTTGAATAAAGAATAGATAAATGACTAAAGTCCTTAATAATCTGATTGAGCAGTTAATGAACTTGCCCAACATTGGCCGTAAAACTGCGCAGAGAATAAGTTTTTATCTCTTAAAAACTAAAACCGAGGAAGTTGAGAAATTGGCTCAAGCAATAATTGAAGCCAAAAGAAAACTTCACTTCTGTTCTATCTGCTTTAATCTCACAGAGGATGAGATCTGTGAAATTTGTCAGTCAGCGGAACGGGAACGGACAATAATCTGTGTGGTTGAAGACCCAGCCGATATACTTTCCATTGAACGAACGCATAAGTATAATGGAGTATATCATGTTTTAGGCGGTGCGTTATCACCGATTGATAATATTGGACCGGAGGAGTTGAAAATAAAAGAATTGTTGCAGAGATTAAATAGAGAAAAGTTTTCAGAAGTGATAATTGCGACTAACCCCACGCGGGAAGGCGAAGCCACAGCTCATTATTTAGTGAAATTAATAAAGCCGTTAGGAATAAAAATAACTCGCATTGCTCGGGGATTGCCGATAGGTAGTGATTTGGATTTAGCCGATGAAACAACAATCGCTGAAGCCTTTGAAGGCAGAAAAGAACTTCAATAACAGAAGAGTTAACTCCGCTTAGAACAGTATATATCAAAACTTTTGTCTAACTTCTAAATAATACTATTTACTAATCTTACAGATAGAAAAGGATTTCAAATCGTATAAAGGTTAAACCAATTCGGTAGTAAAAATAAGACTCGTTTTCCACTTCTGAACAGAACTATTACTAAGACTTCTGTTTTTGGGGCGAGAAAAGAATTTTCATAATGCAAGGTTAAGTCTGGTTTTGGTAGTATAAAACAAGATTCATTATCATCTTCCGAATAAGACTGTTACCAAACCTTCTATTATGGGAAAGAAAAGAATCTTCATAGTCGGTTTGGGTGGTATAAATCAAGTCTCGTATTCAATCTTACTTAAAGAATAATTTGTGGATTATAGTCGAAGGTGGACCTTTTTGGCTTCAAGAAATTTGGTAAGGCCGACACAACTCATTAAGATAATAAAGGATAAAATCAACAATAAATAAGGATTATTAATATGGGGCAAGAGTTTATAGATAACGATACTTACAAGTTGGCTTGTAATATAACAAACAAGCGGATTTCTACCCAAAGTTTCAAAGATTATAATCCGCTGATGTCCAATTTCGATAATAATGTGAAAGATTAATATTCCGACAATGGCGATTCCAGTAGAAAAGATAATATACGAAATGGAAACCAAATGTTTATTAAAGGGAATGACCAAAGAGAGAAGAAGACTAACAGAGAGATAGATTAATGCTCCGATTGCTAAAATCCCAATAGGTTTTTTGGCTTGCTTTAATTTAAGTTGATGGGCAACAATTGAACCTGAAATGAGAACAAAATTCCAAGATAAGACTGCATAAGGTCCACCTAAACCAGTTTGGGCAAAACTTAATACCCAATTTTGTGACCAATGAAGAATGGTGATTTGATAAATAACCATAGAGACCAAAGCGATAACTATTCGGATAAGGGGCTTAAGCCACATAAAGCATAGATCCAAAATGCCTACCGCGCCGAGTAATTGTAATACTTCCCATTGCAATTTCCCCAAGGCGAAAAAATAGCCGAAAAATCCAAAGGCAAAAAGAACAAGGTGGCGTTTTAGAAAATGAAAGATAGTCAAGAGACGATTTGATTGTTGAATGCGTCTTTGGAATGAAAGTTGATACGAGATGCCAAAGGTAAAAAGAAAGATTGGAACACCTAAATCCGCAAGCGTAAAGCCATTCCAAGAAGCATGCCAAAGCCAAGAAGGTAAAATATTGTAGTAGGCAAGAAAATTTCCCAACACCATAAAAAAGATTGCCACACCCCGTAAAGCATCAACCGCAGGCCAACGGTCAAAAACAGGCGAGGTGTAAACAAAAGAGATTCTCAAAATAATACCTTTCAGAAATCGATAGATACCTTTTTACCAATAAGTATGTGGAATAATTAATAACTATAAAGGCTCTATCTGTCAATGTTTCTTATGGAGAGCTCTGACAAAGTCAATATCGGTTCAAAAGGCATGAAATGCAGAAGCATAATTGTTGATTTTTTCTTATGGGCATTGGTGTCTTTTGAGTGTTTTTCAGAATTTTCTTATGAAGATGCTAATAAACGAACGTAAATTAAACTAATTTTAAATTCTATTGCTGAGACTTTTTGATAAGAGAAACGAACACTTGCTCTCAAGGCTAAGGAGTAGGCGGTCAGGTATGCGGTATATGGGATAACCCTGGGTATTGGTTAGTCTGGGATAGGGTTAGCATAGGGCTAGCCCCTGGCATAAGCGTCGGACTCTTTTTTACAGATAAAAAAACAAGGGGCCGAATTTTCGGCCCCTTGGGTTGGTTATCCAGCACGATTTTAGTGCTGGATAAGTTTCTAAACTTATTGGACAATCAGTTTAATTTCACTGGAGTTCTTCGCATCGTCATATTTCAAGAAGTAGATTCCTTTGGCAAGATTCTTAGCAGAGAGTGCTTTTGTATATGAACCAGCATTGTGATATTCGTTCGTTATGGTTTCAATCAACCGACCAGTAGCATTATAGAGTCTGATTGCAACTTTACCTGAAATCGGAACTGTGTAACGGATTGTGGTTAACTTGTTGAATGGATTCGGATTGACATCAAAATTAAAGGTGA
>CAYYPG010000020.1:0-25926 GCA_964473505.1 uncultured bacterium
AGCATATAACGTATAACGCAACGCACTAACCCCTTGACACTTAACCAAATCCCAAACTATTCCCTTATACTTGCTTAACCCTAACCCAATACTCATCCATTAGCATAAAGCATTCAGCGTATAGCAATATCCGTGCCATGTGCCATATAGGGAACTATACCCATATAGAAAAGGTAAATTATTATTACTTATTGTCTATTAAACAGTTAAATAAAAAAATCAGTTAAATAATTGTACTATTTTTATGGTATATAATACTCATCTATTTTCTCGTAGTGTCAAAAGTCCAAATTTTCAGCATTTAGTTAAAACAAAAGAGACCATATCGAGAACTATACTCCAATAAAGAGATTATTAATTTTGTCTGTTAAAAGGTTAGAATAAAAAAATCGGGTTAAGATTTTATTGTCTTTTATATTAGTTTAATTTATATAATGGGTTTAATTGAAATGATTTTAATTTAATTGTGCTTTAGCGGATTTCGGATTCGAGATTCAATGTCAATATTTTAATTCAATTGTGCTTTATTTCATTATTTAAAGCATTGAGATTTTATAAGATTTCAGTCGTAGAAAATTCTGACTTGGCATTTTTGCAAAAAAAATAACAATTTTAAAAATCATAAAAATGTTAATCTGTGTTTGTTGCCAATGTAATTCAATTTTGAATTTAGTGCGCTATGTGCTTTGAGTAGTGTTCGTTTGTGGCAAAATAGATAAAATAGATTCAGATTTTATTTGCTTCAATTCGAGTTTGTTTGGCGTGAATGATTTCAGTAACATTCAGAAGCAAAATTGTTTTGATTAAGAATTAAAATTTTTGGGGCTATGCTAATAGTATCCGACTAAAAATTTTTTAGATATCTCTTGTAATTAAGTCTCATAATATGTAGTGTATATATGTAGTGTATGATGTAGTGAATATGTCGGACATATTGCGAGAGTAATCTGCGTAGGGTTAAATTATTTTTTTTATAAATATAAAAAACAATATTGCTTTTTTTAATCAATCAGATATAATTTGCCTCACTAACTTAAGCATATTTTTATTATTTTTCTTAAGTGTAAGGTATGTGTCCAACATATTATAATGGTAATCAGAGCAGGTCTCATCTTTCTTTAAATTAATTCAGTTTCAGATTTGCTTTTTATCATAAATCAGTTTTACCTAATATGGACTTCAAAATCTGTTTGGAATATCTCATTACTTGTATTGTCGGCGTTAACATTCTACGAAGTAATCAGTGCGGATTTTAATTATTCTTAATAGAGAGCTCGGACAAAGTCAATATCGGTTTAGAAGACATGGAATGCAAAAGCATAATTGTTGATTTTTTCTTATGGGCATAGGTGTCTTTTGAGTATTTTTCAGAATTTTCTTATAATTGACAGGACATATAATTCAGATTATAACTAAATACAAATTTTTTCTCTTGACATCTCTTTAATTTTTGGTAAAGTTTTTATATATACTTTATATATATTTTATATTTACTTAATTAGGATTTATTTTAGTTTATGCAAAAAACAAACACAAAAAAATAGCAGGAGGCACAAATGGTAAAAGAATTTATCGCCGGTGGCAGCATCATGTGGTTTTTACTCGCATGTATCGTTTTTGGTCTAGCACTATTGATTGAAAGAGTCTTTACCATATTTTTTAAGATGAAACTTAATGTTAAAGCATTTGTGGCAACGCTCATCAGCACGATTGAAAAAGATGGACTCAAAGCCGGTCAAGAATTATGTGATAAAACAATGTCACCTGTGGCTAAAGTTCTGAAAGCCGCTTTAGAAAAGGCTTCGGCCGGTCGGGCAGAAATGGAAGATGCGGTTTTGCGGGCGGGAACTTCAGAACTCGCTTTTTTAGACCGCGGGATGAGTCTTTTAGGTGGAATTATCACCGTGGCGCCGTTCTTTGGATTTTTAGGCACAGTGACGGGCATGATTCGTGCTTTTGCCGCTGTCGCCGCGGTGGGTGAAGTTGAACCGACCGTAGTTGCCAGTGGTATTTCTGAAGCTCTGATTACAACTAAATGGGGTCTAATTATTGCTGCACCGTTATCAATTGTTTTTATTCTTATTCAAAGCCGAATTAATTCTTATACCCGGAATATGGAATCCGCGGCAACTACCCTTATTGACTATTTGGCAGAAAAATTTGTCTGTTCACCGAAATAACAATTGTCAAAGATTGTGAGGAATAAATGAAAGTCCGAGAGCGAGAATCTTCCAGTCCGAAAATTCCCACCGCGTCTTTAGGCGATATTGCATTTCTCATTATTATCTTTTTTATGACTACTTCCATATTTAGTCGCGAGAAAGGCTTAAAAATTGTTTTACCGGAAAAAGGGCAAGAAGTTAAGATTAAGTCCGAAAATATACTCACTATTTCGGTGAATCCGGTCGGTGAAGTGTTAATTAAAGATAAAATCGTCACTATTAATGAGATTAAAAATATCGTGAAAACCGAATTACAATCCAATCCCGATTTAGTGATCGCATTACGCGTCAGTCGCAGCGCTCCATATAAAACGATGATTGATGTTTTTGACGAATTGAAGTTAGCCAAAGCGGAAAAAATTAGTCTGATACCTGTAAAAGAAGAAGGATAAACAAATAGGAAGGTGAAACATGAGACGACTCAAAGGTTTGAAGCGAACCGAAACAGAAATTCCCACGGCTTCAACCGCGGATGTGGCATTTCTTTTAATTATCTTTTTTATGCTCACAACAGTTTTCCGGACAGAATTCGGTTTGAAGATTAACTTGCCGAGTGCTGAAGCCACCGAACGACTAATAAAACGACGAAATGTAGCTCATGTTTGGTTGGATAAAGCAGAACGAATCTCAATAAATGATAATCTCTTAGATATTAGCAGTGTGATATCAGTGGTACGAGACAAAGTTATGGATAATCCGGAATTAATTATGGTCGTGCGCGCAGATAAAGAAGTTCAATATGGTAAAGTTAATGATGTGCTCGAAGCCCTAAAAGAAGCTGGTGCCTTAAAAATTACTTTTGCTACTGAATTCGAAAATCGGTAATTGGTTATGGTTGTTATGAAGTTAAAAGAGAAATGTGGTGACAATCTGATAGGAGCGATTTTATGAAAAAAGTTCTTGATCGGGATGAGTATTATGCTCTCTATATCCGTTATAGTTTTATCGTAGCATTAATTATCACTAATATCTTATTTTTGGTATTACCGAAAGAATTCTTAAGCGGTGGTGTATATCGATTGCGTAAAGAGACTGCAACGATTGCCGAAGAACTTCCTCCAGAATTAGAAAAGATTGCTGAGCCGCCCAAAATTGAAAGACCAAAACTGGCAGTAGCCGCAGAAACACCTGAAGAAGTTGAAGCGACAACAATTGAAGAAACTGATTTCACGGAAATAACTAAAAAGGTTACAGAAGCCGAGATTCCGATTGTGCCTTATTGGGTCGTAGAAGTAAAACCTCAACCCCAATACATTCCAAAACCGCAATATCCAGAATTAGCCCGCGCTGCTGGAATTGAAGGACAGGTTGTAATTAAAGCCTTAGTCGATGTTGACGGTAAAATAATCGAGGTGGAAATTCTAAAATCTTCAGGTAATTCATCATTAGATGCTGCGGCATTAGATGCTGCCCGACAAGCCATCTTCACACCGGCAAAACAACGCGACCAATTCGTTCGCGTCTGGGTTTCGATTCCGTTCAGATTTACTCTAACCGGCACAAAATAAACATTAACCCCAAAATTAAAATGAGCGAAACTATTAAAAAACTAAAAATCAGCCCAAAAGGGCAATGCCTAATTGGCAAAGGAGGTAAAAGCCAAAAAACATCCAACAAATCTAATAACCTGTCTTTCTGCCATTTAGCCGGTGATGAGTTGTCTCATCGGATAATTATTGAATGGCAAGAAAGCAATAAAAAACCCCGAAATGGGCAAACTAAATTTTAGGAGGCAATGATGAAGAGATTAGTATTGTTGGTATTAGTAATATTTACGGCAAGTATCGCCATTAATCTCGCCAATACTGATATTAAAAAACTCCGGGTGCAAGAAGGTGTTATTCCTGAGCATAACATTTCTCCTCAAATTCCTTCTTCATTAAAAATATTACCCGAACTGACAACACCGCCAGCAAATGAGAATTTAACAGTCGGAAGACGCGAGGTTGTTGGCTATACTACCTATGACTGGCAATTTAATGGACCGGTTTATACTTGGTGTCGCACTGACCCAGTAGCGAATGGTATTCATATCGGTTGGATGGCAAGTGAACAGGCATCTCCTTGGCCTGACCGAAACGAGAAATATAGTTTTTACAGTTTTGCGTCACGAACCTGGGAAGTGTTAGAACTACAGATATATACTGCCAGAAGCGGTTTTGGGGGATTTGATTACAATCCAATTACCGGTGTTTGGAATTGCGTGGCACATCAATCTATTGGTGGTTGGCTCACTCCGGTTGCTGCTCGAGACCAAGCTTCAGGTGGCGGAATTTTTGACCCCAGTACGGGTCCAGCCGGATATTTATGGCCACCATGTGGAGTTACCAATAATCAGGCAATTCATGTTGCTTGCATAAAAGAAGACCCAGTAGGTGATTATGATGATACGCTATATTATACAAGAGTTCAGCCGTGGGGTATTTGGTCAAGTCCGATAAGAGTAGCGCCGCCGATGCCAGAACCATATGGTCCTGCACATAATATTTTTGCTTCCAAAACTTCTAATAAAGTAGTAATAGCCTGGGTTCAATGGGAACATCCTGGTGGACTTGCGGCACCGGTTGATTCCGCTTACTATGTTATATCGAATAATGGCGGTCTTACTTGGGAAACTCCGGTTTTAATGCCATTTCCTCCTGCATATCAAGGATATCCAGATAATCCCAGACCATCATATCATATTACTTCACTATTTCCAATGTTTGATAATCAGGATAACTTGCGCATAATGGCGGCAGTAAATGCAGTCTTTTATGATACCCTGCCACTTGTTTTACCGGCAGAAATTTGGCATTATTGTCCAACTAATAATCCGGCTTGGAGTCTTGTGCGTCGGGCGGATACTGATACTTTAATTGCCGGTGGTGGTTCTAATTATATTTGGGCTTGCCGTCCATCTTTAGTTCAAGAACCAGGTACGAATAATTTCTACGCATGTTGGGAAGAATTCGATTCTATGCCCAATGTCGATCCCACATCTGGTTATAACCGGGCAGATATCTATGTGGCAAAATCGTTAAATGGTGGCCGAACTTGGGGTGCGCCACTTCGGCTAAATAGTAGAGATGCAACTTCCAAAAGATATCCCTGTATTGGTGGTGTGGTTAATGATACGGTGATTGTTGCTTATATGATTGACTCAGTTGCTGGTTCTGTGGTGATGAACCAAGGTCGTCAATCTCGAAATCCGATTGTTTGCCATCGGGTCCATAAAAGCCAAATTCCCGACCCAGCACCAGGTATTGAAGACAATACAACGACAAAATTTTATAACTTTAGTCTAAGTTCAGCAATTCCTAATCCATCTAATTCAGCAACGCGAATCTCTTACTCTCTACCAACAATGTCTAAGACTGAATTAGTAATTTATGATGTGGTTGGCAGAGCAGTAAGAACCTTGGTTTCAGGAACAAAACCGGCAGGTGAGTATTCTGTCTTATGGGATGGCAGAAATGATCGGGGTAAAAAGGTTGAAGCCGGCATCTATTTCTATACGCTTAAAACCAATACTAATTCCTTAACTAAAAAACTCATCCGGACAAATTAAAAAAATAAGGGGTGCGAGCACCAAACATTATCTCGCACCCCTTTGTGCTTTTTTAGAGATTTTCCTCAGAGGTTTTATGAGCAAAAAATACTGGTCATTATTAATTGCGCTTTTTTTATTATTGATATTTTCCTGCGGAACAAAACCGCCACCACCATGGCCCTGGTGGACAGCACAAGATTCTTTAGCCGTGCTTTCTGAACTAGCACTTTGGCGGGATTCGATTAATGGTTTTCATTTCTTAAAAAAGGCGTCAGGCGATACTTTGATGAGGAATATTGAGATTTCCATACCGCTTGCAAGTGAAGATCTGGTTTCGAGAACTGGTGATAGTCTCATAAAAATTGCTCATCTATTAGGTTGTTACGAAAAAATTGGCGATAGTTTACATATTGATGAAATGATATTCGGCGTTAAAGTTGATACGCTTCAAACAAAAGATACTTTCTGTTTTGTTACTTACAAAGATTCAACCCGAAATTGTATCGCGGCCTTGCGATTTGATAGTCTCTGGACGGTGAAATTCCGAATTGATACCATCTTAACAAATGTAACACCTTGGGAAACCATTTGGGAATTGGATACCTTTTATAAAAGAGGTTTTGCTTATCCAGAAGAAGAAGAAAAGAAGTACCATTTCACTACTGTAAGAAAACTTGAATTGAGAAAAGAAAAATTCCAAACAGTTTATAAATTGAAATATCTTACGGGCTTTACGATGTATTTACCCAGTAGTGCCGAAGCGCCAAAAGTAAAATTTGTTGCGTTTATTCGACCAGAACGTAGTGATACTTTTTACGCTTTTTCCTCAAGCGGTAGATTGGGCGTAATGAATCTAAAATTAAAAGATTCGATATTTAGAATTAGTAAAAACGAACTAGTTAATGTTAAGATTTTGGCGGATTCAAGTGCGGATAATAATTATTTCTTTATGAGTTACGGATTACCTAATGTATCCTCAAAATATAATATTACAAAATCATCCGGCACTGGCCAAACAACAGTAAGTTTTTCATCCGAGGGCTTAAAACATCTTTATTTCGAAGTTATACCTGGCTCGAATCTGTATTATCCGTCTTCTCTGTGGAAGTCAACAACTTGGGCAATACCAATTAACGTTGTGCCCTGATGGGAGGTAATATGAAAGTGCAAATTGTAAAAACAAAAGCCGATAACAAAGGGTGCTGTTTTTTACAATCGCGAATCGTTTATTTGCTGTTTACGGTATGGTATATGTTATTTGCTTTTAGCGGTTTGTTTGCGGCGGGAACTGGTCGCATTAGAGGTCGGGTTATTGATGCGGAAACGAAAGCACCTTTAGCCGGGGTAAATATTATTGTAGAAGGAACTTTGCTTGGCGCAGCGACTGATGAAAAAGGTGAATACTTAATCATTAATGTTCCCGCAGGAACACAAATCTTAAATGCTTCTTATATGGGTTATGAACCACAAAGGATGAAAGATGTTTTAGTGATTTTAGACCAGACCGTTGCAGTTAATTTTGAATTAAAGAGCACGGTTATTCCTGTGGGAGCAGTAGAAATCACCGCAGACCGACCCCTATTAGTTCGCACCCAGGCTTCAACTCAAAGGGTTATTACTACCGACCAGTTTGATAAATTACCGGTAGCAACTTTAGGCGCGATTGTAAATTTATTACCGGGCGTTGTCACCAGCCCGTCATTTGGGACACATTTGCGCGGCGGTCGGCCGGATGAGATTGTCTATTTTGTTGATGGGATCTCAACTTCCGATCCCCTTTACGGCTATTCTGCGGCACGCATCAACCCCCAGGCCACCGCAGAAGTGTTAGTGATGTCTGGAGGATTTGATGCGGAATATGGCGAGGCGATGTCAGGCATTGTTCAGGTAATTACCAAAGAAGGACATGAGAAACTGCGAACTCGGTTCAAACACACGACCGATGCCTTTATGCCCCAATCAGTAAATTTTGGTTATAATCGGACAGAATTTTCCCTTGGTGGTCCAGGGCCAATTCCGAAATTAAGATATTTTCTCTCGGGCGAAGTTTTTATTGCAGAAGATTATGAACCAAGAAAACATAAATTACCGCATCACAATCGCCAGGATTATAAGTTAACTGGAAAACTTACATATTCGATACCATTGCTGTCAGGATTAAAACTTACTGTTGATGGATTCTTTTCTCGAGACCAATGGGAACTCTATCCTTATGAACGAGAAGGTGCGGGTGGCGAAGACCACTTAAAGTTTAAGTATCATCTTGACCACTTTATGTCGCGACAAGAACGGGTACGTAAAGCCGGGTTAAGTGCTAACCATATGATTTCGCCTTCAACTTTCTATACTGTCCGTTATGGCTATTTCTGGGATGAAAGAGTGCAAGCGGTGCGGGATTTGGAAAAAGAAGCAGAAATGGAATTAAAATTTGGTTGGCGATTTTGGCAAGATTATCAATTCAAAGCACTGGATTCAATTCGTGCACGGCCAACCTTAATTGAATCTTTATGGATGCCCTGGAGTAAATATACAAAACAACGAGACGATGTCACTAATAATCCGTTTGGCGTTTACCGAGCATTCTTTGGTGAAGGTGATTATCGGTTTTTCCTTTTTCATGGGTCTACAGTTCATACCATTAAAGCCGACTTAACGCACAATATCGGTAAAATTCATGAATTGAAGACTGGGATTGAATTTAGACAAAATTATCTTTTCCGAAGATACAATTCATTACCGTGGGACCCAAATCCCTTTGTCGATTCTTATGATTATAAACCAGTAAATCTGGCAGTTTATCTTCAAGACCGTATGGATTTTGAGGATTTAGTTGTAAGAATCGGAACGCGCCTGGATTATTTAGACCCTAAGGCATATAAAAGAGCTAACCCTTCGAATATCGAAGATACGACTTTAGTTCGAGCAATGACCAAATTTAAAATTTCACCTCGATTAGGGATTTCATTTCCGATTGGCGAAAGAGCAAAATTCCGATTCTCTTATGGACATTTTTATCAAACTCCGGCATATCGTTATCTTTACGACAACATAACCTCAGCCGCGTATTCTCGAGGTAATATGATTATTGGTAATCCCGACTTGTCCGCCCAAAGGACTGTTGCCTATGAAATTGGTACCGAAGTGTTGTTTACAAGAATTTTGGCCTGCGATTTCACTGCCTATTATAAAGATATTTATGACTTGATTGGTGTCCGATATAATCCTGCAGGCCGAATGGGATTTTTCCCTATCGTCAATGAAGAATTCGGTAATGTTCGGGGATTTGAAATCAGTTTGATCAAACAACTATCAAATTATTGGGATGCCCGCGTAGGCTATGGTTTATCATTAGCCAAAGGAACTGCCTCATATGGTTACGAGTATTATTACGAACGATATGCGTATGGAGTTGACCCGGTCACAGGACAAGAAATGGAACCGCCAAAAAGAGATTATCCTTTAGATTTTGATGAACGCCATACCGCAAAATTAGATTTAGGGGTTGATTTCCCCTATGACTTTGTCTTTATACCGCTACGAAGTTTCAAAGCATCGGCTTTACTTTCCTATGGATCAGGATTACCCTATACGCCCCGCGAATTAAGCGACCGATTAAATTCAGGTCGACGCACTGCGGAGAAAAATTCGTCGCGGATGCCTGCACGATTCACGACCGACTGTAAAATTTCTAAAGGATTTACAATCTCAAAAATCAAATTTAATCTGGTTTGTGATATTTACAATCTCTTTAATAATAAAAATGTCGAATGGGTTTATGGTTACACCGGAAAGCCGGATGACGATGGTTTTGCCGACACTTTTTCTCCTGCCCAGTGGGCGAATGAGGCTGATATCACGATAAATTCTCGTCTTTATCATCCGGCGCGAGATATTAACTCTGATGGTATTATTAGCGATGTTGAGGAATATATTGCGTATAAGACCGCACGCAAAGACCGAAATAATAATCCGATGAACTTTGGTTCGCCGAGACAAATTCGAATCGGCATCGACCTTGAATTTTAGGAGGTAACAATGATAGTTAAAGGTCAAAAGTCAAAGATCAAAAAAATGGATGACTTGCGCAATAACAAGTTATGGCTAATATCCTCGATACTATTTGCATTTATAGTTCTGTGTTCTCCTCTACTGGGACGGACCAGCACGAATACAATTCAAAGAAAGCGAAAAGAAGACTTTAAATGGTATCGAAAAAATCAATGGGCACTGACAATTACTAATTATGGTACTTTCGGATATGGTAAAGGTTCACCAGGCGGTGAATGGCCTCGTGGTTCGGGTAATATGTATATTTATGGTGCGGGTATATGGATTGGAACCAGACCATCAAGAAGCGAAACCTTAGTAACCTGTGGTTATAATCCAAGTTCAGGAAAAAGTGAATTTACTACTGGTTGCTGGGATAATGCACCGGGTGGTTATGAGAATCGTGAGTTTGAAAGGATTTATATCTATCCGGAAGATTGGCCACCAAATCCCCGCGATTTTCCCTCAAGTTTGCAAGATTCATTTCCCACTTATTTAAGGATTCCTTTAAGCGCAACCGATACGGTTAGAGGATTTTTCTATTCTATACCACGAACTTCAATTTCAACCGGAGACGCGTGGTGTGTATTTAATGACCGTGACCGAACTCAACATGTTGCACCACAAAAGCCCTGCAGTGTTGAGGTTTATCAGATAACATATTCTTGGAATTTACCTAAAAACCGAGATATTGTATTTTTTACCTTTACGGTTAAAAATGTATCTAAAACCACGCTAAAAAATGTATATTTAGGTATGGTCTGTGATGCAGACATTGGTAATTACACGGATGACATGTGCGGCTTGATATTAAGAAAATATGTTAAAAATCGACAAGGCACGGATTCGGTTTTTGCGGATAATGTCGGATATGTTTACGACTACGACTTTAATGAAAACTGGTCAACGCCACCAGGTTATGTGGGATTTGATTTTTTACAAAGCCCTTATGCTTTTAATGATGGTATTGATAATAACCATAATGGAGTTATCGATGAAGGACCAGACGGAATGGACGGTCTAATAATCGGTAATGACACTATTATTAAACCAAATGGACTTATTGATGAACCATCAGAACTCGAGCAGTTGGGAATGGTATCGTATAAAATGTTCACTTTACAAGCCGGCGATCCTCGTAATGATTATGAACAATATTTATGCATGGCCGGGTATAATTATTGGCAACCATCGCCTGAATATGCACCTTTTGATTCGATAGATTTGAGTCCGGCAGATAAACGTTTCTTACAATCGACCGGTCCATTTGATTTGTCTCCGGATTCCTTAGCCACGGTGACGATAGCGGTAATTGCCGCGCCATCGAATCCAGTAGGTGGGGTTGGCGATTTGTATCCTTTAGCGGTGGCATCTTCGGCTGCACAACTTGCTTATGATAATAACTGGATTTCACCTGACCCGCCTCGGTCACCACATCTTACTTTAATTCCTGGTGAAGGAAGAATCACTTTAATTTGGGATGACTATCCAGAAAAAGTTAAAGACCGATATTATCCTTACGCTCGTGCTTTACGTGACTTACATTATCGTGAGTATGATTTTCAAGGTTATAAGGTGTGGCGCAGTCAAACCGGTAAAGTCGGCGAATGGACATTATTAGACCAATATGATAAGATTGACGGCATTACTTTTGAAGATACCACGGTGGCTGAAGCCATAAGAACCAAAGCGACAGATAAAGGTTTAAGATATATTTATGTCGACAGTGTTAATATTCGGTTGGGATTTCCTTATTATTATACGGTAACATCTTTTGATGTGAATACGATGGGTGCGGCACCGGACACAAACTGGTTAAGTTTAGAATCTGGCATGGAGCCAAAAGTAGCAATTGCCCGAACAAAACCAACTAATTATTCTCCACCTAAATTTATAACTAAAAAGATCCGAGGCAGTGAACGGTTAAACTTGAGCTATAATCCGACACTTGCCAATCATGCAGTAAAATTAGACACTTATACTGTAAGGTTTCTCAATCCTATATGTACTTTTGACCCTTACGGAAATTCGTTCCCAATTTATCAATTCTTGGTTCTCAATAAAGATGGCGATACTGTAGTTCCAATTCAAAGTTTTGATGTCAATATCCGAAAATATACCGCTCCAATTTACCTTTACCCGACAATAAAAGATACCGTCGTAATAAATATTACCGAAACCCAATTTGATACTTTAATTAACGGTGTCAGAAGAACTTTGACGCGAGTCGATACAATAAAATCTTATTTACCGATAATAGACCTTGGACTTCTTTTGCGGATGGATTCAGTACCTTTACAGATTTTTGACAGCGTCCGAGGAGTAAAAGTTGTATCTGGTTCATACCCCCGAGATTCTTTATTGATACCGCTATTAACCGGGAATAAAGCGCTTTGGGCTTATCGGGGCTCTGATTATAGAATCGTCTGGAAAAAATACCGTCCATCAGATACAAACAGTCCATTAACGGTTGAGGTATACGACTTAGCATTGGAACAATCTGTGCCATATCGACGGTTGCGTTCCGCGGTAGCGGTGACTCCAGATCAGGATTCAGCGGATGGTTGGAGTTTCTCGGGTTTAGCAGAACCAAGAGGATCTGATACTTTGGTACCAGGTGTGACTCGCTATCTCATTATTTGTGGTGGTCAACTTAATTTAAATAAAGGAAGACCAATAGATGCTACAATGTTACCTTCTCCCGGCGATACTTGGATAATATATTCTAAACGTATTGCGGCTGCTCCGGCATATTCCGAATTTCAAATAATCACCATGCCAATGGTTATCTCAGATACAATTCATCGACTAAATGTCAAGGTTGTGCCGAATCCGTATTTGGTTCGGAATGAATGGGAAAGACATCCAGACTATCGGAAAATAAAGTTTATTAATCTTCCGGATGAATGTACCATACGGATTTATAATTTCGCTGGCGATTTAATTAAAACAATTAAACATTCGGCAACCAAAACTCAGCAGCCCGGTAATGTGCCATTGCAAGCCGGTGGTGATGAGGATTGGGATTTGCTTTCAGAATCAGGACAGAAACCAGCACCTGGTGTTTACCTTTTTCATGTTGAATCCAAAATTGGCAATCAGATAGGTAAATTTGTAATTATCTATTAAGGAGATGGTGATGAAAGTTATATATCAGACATTAAAAATTAAAAATTTGTTGCTCTTCGTTTGTCTCTGCTTTTTCGTCTTCACGCCTGCTTATGGGGTATTTACAAAACTGGGGATGGCCGGAATGCCATTCTTAAAGATTGGTGTTGGTCGAGCAACCGGAATGGGTGATGCTTTTGTTGCGATTGCAGACGACGCTTCGGCAACTTACTGGAATCCAGCAGGTTTAGCATTATTAAAGAGTCGAGAAGTTCTGATAAACCACATTGATTGGATATTGGACTCGCGTCATGAATACATCGCCGGTGTCTTTCCGACAAAATTAGGCGTGTTAGGTGTTTCCATAACCAGTGTACATATCGGTGATTTTGAAGAAACGACCATAGATAGATATCAAGGAACCGGAAGAACTTTTAGTGCTGGTGACTTATGTGCTGGACTTTCTTTTGCTCGCATGTTTACCGACCGGTTTGCATTCGGTGGTTCAGTAAAAGTTATTCAAGAGCGAATTTGGGAACTTTCCGCATCAACCGTGGCTTTTGATTTCGGAACCTATTATAATACCGGATGGCAAAATTTCCGTTTAGCCATGGCAATTGCCAATTTTGGTCCGGATGCTCGTTTTTCTGGTCGGCAATTAGATTTTACTGTAAATACTCGTGATGATTGGACTTGGCCTTGGACCTGGCACCCAATTCCCGCATCTTATATGACCGAAAAATTTCCCTTACCCATCACATTCCGATTTGGGATTGCTAATGATTTCAATCTTACAGGTAAAGATAAACTTACAGTTGCCTGTGACCTTACGCATTTTAATGATGTGAATGAAAAGATAAACTTTGGCATCGAATATTCAATAATGAATATTTCGCTACGCGGTGGTTATATTCTGAACACAGATACTCAATATGCCGAAAATATTCTTTGGCGTACAGGAATTTCTTTTGGTGCGGGGTTTATCGTCAAACCAGTTGACGATTTATCTTTTCGGGTTGATTATGGTTATCGGGATGTTGGACGCTTAGGTGATTCACATCGGATTGGGCTTAATGTGAGTTATTGATAATGAGTTGTTAATAATAACGGGTGCGACTCTTTATGGTTTCTGGGTCGCACCCCACAAAAATCTCGCCTAAATTTTTTCTAAAATGGGACTTGTTGTTATTAGAAATGCCCGACAAATCTTAACCTTGTCAGGAAATGATTTAGGTATAATTGGTGATTGTTCAATTATAATTAAAGATGGAAAAATATCCGCATTCACAAAAGACCAGCAACTGAAAACTAAAAACCCTAAATCAACAATTATTGATGCTGAAGGTTGTGTGGTAATGCCGGGATTTGTTGATTGTCATACTCATTTGGTCTTTGCCGGCTCAAGAGAAAATGAATTTGTCATGCGATTAGAAGGAAAATCTTACAAAGAAATTTTGTCCGCAGGGGGCGGAATTTTACAAACTGTTAACCATACCCGGCAAGCATCAGAAAAGGAATTGTTGGCATTAGCACAAAGAAGAATTGATGAACTGATTAAGTGGGGCACAACCACAGTAGAAGTTAAATCAGGGTATGGCTTGGATACGGAAAATGAGTTAAAGATTTTAAGAACGATTAAACAATTGCAGAAACATAATCATCATAAAATTACCATCATTCCAACATTTTTAGGCGCACATGCAGTTCCGCCGGGCATTAAGAAGTCAGATTACCTTGAGACGATTATAAACGATATGATACCACAAGTGGCTAAACAAAGACTCAGTACTTTTTGTGATGTGTTTTGTGAGAATTTTGTCTTTAATGCACAAGAGAGTCTTCGGATTCTTAAGACGGCAAGAAAATTTGGTTTAATTCCTAAAGTCCACGCAGATGAAATTGAAAGTAGTGGTGGTGCCGAAGTTGCAGGAAAGGTTGCCGCAATTTCAGCCGAACATCTACTTTATCCTTCTGCTCAAGGTTTAAAAATGATGAAACAACAGAATGTTATTGCAGTTCTTTTGCCCGGCACGACTTTATTTTTAAGGTCCAAGCAAATACCACCTATTGTCAAGATGCGAAAGTTAGGTATGGTAATAGCCTTAGGTTCAGATTTTAATCCAGGTACTTGTATGATTTACCAGATGCCCATAATTATTGCTCTGGGTTGCTTATTATACGGTTTAACTTTAACCGAAGCCATTCGGGGAGCAACAATTAATAGTGCTAAAGCCTTGGGTTTGGATAACAATATCGGTTCAATTGAAGTTGGTAAAGATGCAGATATAATTATACTGGATGTCCCGGATTATAAACACATTGCGTATCAGTTTGGGAAAAATCCCGTAAAGACTGTAATTAAAAAGGGAGAGGTTGTTTATAAAAATCAGCGATAAAAAGTTTACCTATATTACTTTTTGAAAACCTAGAAGTTGTTTTGCCAGAGTGTCGTAAGGCACTTTCAATTTTGATAAAAAAGTTTTATCTGGATTACTTTTTAATAACTTGGAAATATTTTGCCAGGGTGTTGTAAGATACTTCAATTTTGATAAAAAAGTTTTATCAAAATTACTTTTTGAGAACTCTGACAAAGTTAATGTTTATTCAAGAGATACAGAAGACACAAGCGGATTTCTTGATTTTTTCTCTGGGATCGACATTTTGGGAAACATTTTCAAAGTTTTCTAATAAAATCAATGGTTGTGAGACCAAAAATCAAATTTCAGGATAGCAAAAGTAGACTTTCGCAGAACTTTCTTTTTAATAACAGTTGTCCGTATCCGACAAAGAAAATTAGGTAAAAATTTCCTTTTGTTTTTTCTGAACTTGTTTTAGAGATTTACAACCATTTAGGAGAAAATCAGCAAATTCGCTTTGGGTATTTAGACTTTTTGGCGAATTCGCTTGAGTATTTAAACTTTTTGTTAAACTCGCTTTAAACACGATAGATAAAAAAAATAGAATTTTGCAAAGTAAAATTTATCAGCGTTACAAACATTAAGATAATTAAGAATCGTTTCAGGTATATAATTTTTAGCAAGTTCAGCAAAAGTTTTTCTTTGTTGACTGAAACTCAAGACATTATCTCATAATCATTTTTTCTTAGATGCTGGAATATATCTTACATAACATTTTTTCTATTTATAGGCTTTTATCAAACTCACTTTTAATCAGAGCAGATTTCTAATCGAACAATAAGCCTTTGAGAGGGCTTTTCTTAATTTTTATTCTTATGCCAACCTTTATTGGCAAAAGAGCATACTTGTTCTTTAATCTTTTCAGATTTTTTGCCATCTCTTGAGTTAAGGAAAAACATAAAAACATTAGTAAAGCAGTGTCTGATATTTTGTGTAAAATTAGTAATGATATGTTAAAGAAAAAACATAACCTCGGCCTCGTTTGATATCTAAAAAGAAAAGCACACTTATGGAAGAAAAACCAATTTACACAAAAATCTTGCCACTTACCATTAGTTATAACTAATGTTTTAGACAAGGTGGATTTTTAGATAATTCATTGTTTTTCATAAAGATATTGCATTTTGCCTTAAAAGGAGGGTACAGTCCCCTCTATAGCCCTTTGGGTTGCTTGAAAAATAGGCGATAAGGTAGTTTTGGAAAGCAAGGTCAGAGAAAATTTTTGAGGTGGTTTGTGGAATAATTTTGGGCGAGATGTAATTATCAATTTAAGGGTAATTGACAAAATTAATCTGAGTGGTGTTGAGAAAATCATTCAGGAAATAATGCTCAAAGTTATTATAATAGTAATTGGGGAAATCATTTAGTTTTCTCAAAGGGAAATTTTGCGGTTGTTTTGAGGCTGGTTTTGGTAGAAATATAGGTATCAAATTCTGGGTAATTAGCAGAACTAAAATGAGTGTAATTAAGAAAATCATTCAGGAGATAATGCTCAGGATTATGGTATCAGTAATCAAGAGACAATATACAAGTGCCTTTTGAACAAATATTGATTTTGTCAGAGTTCTCGATCGGATGCGGAAACCTAAAGATTTCACTTTATCTCGTTTCAATTTTATTAGAAAGCTTTGAAAAGAGCTTAGAAGACACCAAGACTCAAAGGAAAAAACAAGAACTTTGTTTGTTCACTTCAGCCCCTTTTGAGCAGATAATGACTTTGTCAAAGTTCTCTTCTATATCAATTTTTTAATCCTCTTAGGTTTTTAATTTTTGAGTCTTTTTATACACAATTGTTAGATTATTTTCAGTGGTTGTAAGGTAATACGGATAGGTTGCGTCAAGATTTTTGTGTAAATTGTCTTTTGTTCTGTAGATGTACGTTCGATTCTTAATTATATATGCTTAAACAAAGAAAAAAGTACATCCTTTTTTACCTCTCAATTCAATACTACATTTACACAAAATATTAGACACTACCGACGGATAACAATGTTTTTTATGTCTCTATCAGTGCCAGAAATGTATCAGAATAAAATTAGATTGAAGAAATGTACATAGTTGAATAATCGGCGTACATATAAGCATAAAGGTATTGAATATTAAATAGAATATAGAATTTTGAACGGTTGTATTGAATTATGGATGTTGGTTTGTTTTACCGACTGCCAGAATGTAAATGAAATTGGATTAAAGTGCAATGATAATAAGAAATATAGATAATTGAATAGTAGATGCACATATCGCATACAGACATTGAATAATTAACAGAATTTGAATGGTTGTATTGTATTATTGAGGATATTGGATTGTTTTACCAATTACTGGAATGTAAATGATATTGGATAAAAGTGCAATGATAATAAGAAATATAGATGGATGAACATTAAGTAGCATATAAAATTTTGAGCATTTATATTGCACTTGTGAATATTGGATTATAGATTATTATGAATAAAGCAAAAGTTTAGATATATTATATTAGTTAAGTGGTTTAATTAAAATCAAGGATTAGGGCTTAAACAATTTCTCTTATAATAATAATTGGTGTGCAAGCATCGCCTTGGCCAGCAGGATTATCATCTAATGCGGTTTCTATTAACTTCTCATCAACATCTTTTGATGACCCAACGACCCAACATCCAGAAATATCATTGACATCAACAATAGCAACTGGAGTTTTGATCTTATCTGCAATCTTTTGGGCAACTTTTTCTGGATCCTTAGGTCCCATAATCACACATTCGTAAAATTGTTTAATTCCTGCGGTATGTGGTGCATCAATCATTGCAGCCTGTTTGCCAGCAATCCGATAAAAATCGCCTCGGCGACCAAAGAGTTTGGTTATCGCACTGACCAAGGCAGCGAGAAGAATTCTCAAAGTGCCGGTCTCTTTAATCGCACATTCCATACTATAAGGATTGCGTAAACCGATACCGTAAGGAACTTTTCGGACAAATCGCCAGAGGATTTTTGCCAGTAAGCGTGGCTTGATTTTATTAGTAGGAATCGCCCGTCCTTGACTTATCGCAACAACACTTTCACTAATAGTGATAATATCTTTGGCTTGCCGAATTGGAGAAGTGTAGTCTTTAACTACTTGTTCAATGTTGTCTCTATCGGTGATAATATGGGTTTTGACCGGAATTCTTAGATACTTTTTTCCGTTAAATTCAACCCAGGAAACATTAGAATTACAATTAACTTTATTGAAAGACGGTGCTGAACTCATTTCAGTTTGGTTTTGCTTTTGCACGATAAAATAATAACTCCATTTAAAAGGAAGTCAATATTATTTTGCGATAAATTTATCTGGAATATGTTAGTTTTTGAAGGCAAAATTTTATAGATAAGTCAATGCTTTTTGTCCTAATATTATTTTTAAGATAAGCACCAGGATTTTCGGGTAATGGGCCTTTTCTTTTCTTTTCTTTTATAAGAATGCTCTCCTTTCTTAATTATATTTTGTTTAAACATAATGAGCAGACACCTTTTTGTTTAACTATTAATACTGAATTTACACAAAGTATCAGACACTACCTTTTTAAGAGACGTTAAATTAATCAAGTCTTGAAGGTAAATATGGTTTAAGAAATTGTTCCATTCGGTTTATAATTGTGAAAATGTAATTGCAACAATATTAAATTACCATATCTTAAATTATAAAGCATCTGTAACACTGATGACGGTAGCATCCGGTGTTTTGTGTAAATTGTTTTTCTTTTCATCCATAAGAATGCTCTCCTTTCTTCATTAATTATATTTTGTTTAGACATAATGAGCATACACCTTTTTGTTTAACATATCAATACTGAATTTACACAAAATATTATACACCACCACGAAGACTGCATAACCTGCTACATTGATAATCCATTAAACCTAAGCAAAAGGCTAGCTACGTGCTAGGTACTTACTGGCAGTAGGCTAATAGAAGTCTATCCAATAATCGGCTTATGAGGTCATATACCGGGTAAGGCAAATTTAGCATTCATCGATTTCCTCTGAAAATTCTGATGACGACTAAATGATTGAAGATTAGCGTGATAAATGTTTAACTTTTGAAATGGTTAACATTGAATTAATAATATGGCTTGAGGCGGGCGAGTGGAAGGTTGTGCATTTACTAATATTCCGAATATAATTATGATTAATCTTCGTTTAATCAGAAAAGATAATTTGTAATTTAATTGTTCTTAGGAAAACAACGAAGAAGCGCGATTTTTACTTTTATTCTTTTGATGCTCTTAGGTGATTATTTTATTGACAGTTAATTTACAGAAATCTTTCAAATCGGTCTTTTGAGACTTTACAAATGGGGCAAATTTCTGGAGGTTTTTCTCGGGCACACAAATAGCCACAAACTTTACACCGCCACACCGGTAATGCTAAATTAGAAATTTCTCTGACTTTGGATTCTTTTTTGTTTTCTTTCATTTCTTTGGGCAATCGGCGTTCAGGAATCGAACTGACTTTCTTTTTACCTTCACAGACTTCTCTCGAGACATATAAGGCACAATAACAAGCACCGTAATCAATTAGATCAGCATCTCGATAATCACAAGGGCAAATTATATCTAAATCTTCACCTTTAATGCCTGAGGCAATTCGACACGGACAAGACTGATAACCATAACGCTTTTCATTCACCAGCAGTCCTTTTAATAAATCTTTAACAAATTCTATGTCTGGATTCAAATAATATCCTGAGTCTTTACTCTCTTTAGTGAGTTTTTCGTATAATGCTTGGACTTCGGCTTCACTGATATTTATTTCCATCATGGACTCATTTTAATATTTGTTTTCTTAACCAATGGTAAAATTCTTTTAGATTATTAATTATTATGAAACTAAGTTTTTATATATTAGTTAGATAGTGCTGAGTGCCTTTTTGATTTTGGCTTCTTCAAATCCGATGATACATTCTTTATCGTCAATGATAAGGGTTGGAAAAGAAAGTTGCGGATTCCATTTTTTCATTGCTTGAAGAACATCATCTCGCTCTTTACCGGTGAGTAAATCGACATCAATATATTCATAAGCCACGCCGAGTTCTTTTAAGAGCGCCTTAGTTTTTTTACACCAACCACAAGTGCTTAAGGCGTATAAAGTGATTTTACCTTTGTTGGTGCCTTCAATTTTATTTGGTTTCATTGATTTGTTAAAATTTCTTCTTGTCCTAAAAAGGTAATTTTAGATATTTAGGCTTTAATCGATTTACTGGTTTATTCTAACATTACCAGATCAACTGGTTTAGGTCCTTTGACCGAGAGAAACGCTGCCGGTTCATCACCGATATTTTCAAACGAATGGGGGATATCCATTTTGCCTTGAACCACATCACCGGGCATAGCAACGAGTTCTTTTTCACCCACCCGAAATTTAATTTTACCTTTAATGATAAAAAACAGTTCATCCGTTGTCGGATGTTTATGCAAACCGACTTTTTTACCCACCGGTAAATTATAAATATAGGGTGCTAACGAGGCGTAATCTTCAAAAAACGGATTGATTTCAACTTCAGTGCCGTAAGAAATCTTTTGGGCATGATGAAGGTGAATCTGTTCAAAATCAGCTGGCACTTCAACAAATTTTGCTTTAGGTGCACCGCAATTAGGACATTTATCTGGAGGCTCATTACCAGTATGGATATAGCCACAAACAGTGCAACGCCATTTTTTCATAACTGTTTCCTCCTAAAAGTTAAATGACTAAAACTGCTTTAAGGGCCAACATGCATCAGCGGCCATTCGATGTCATGGCTTTCGAATTTTTCCGCATTCTCTTTTTCCAGTTCTAAAATTCGATAATGACCCATTTCCATTGAAGCTATATAGTGAAGCATCTTTTGAATTTCGGGTTGATCGGTAAATTTTTTGGTCAATTTAGTATAGAAATCGTGAGCGGCTTTTTCGGCTTTCATCGCACTAAGTAAGATTTCACTAATGACAAAATGTTTTCCATCAAATTTTATTTGGGGAAGAGGCACCGGCGTTTTTGGGGGTAGGACGATTTCTTTCTTAGGAAACTTTTGCTTAAAAAGATTCTCAAAAAATGCACGGTGCTTTTCTTCTTCACTGGCTAAAAAATTAAAGCGGTCTTTAAGAAGAAAATTCTCGACGCTTTCGGCTAATTGGTGGTAGATATTTCTACTGTCGACTTCACTTTTTAAAGCAGTGACCAGTAAGTCTTTGAGACTGTATATCTTTATATTCATAATAATTTAATCTTTTAATCCCTTATTTGAATTAATCGGATTTTTTAGTGAGTAGAATAAAGTTCTGTCCTTGAGATTTATTTCTTTTTCGGTTTCATTGGTTGGCCACAGCAGATAATATCACATTCTTCAACACAACCACAGGGTTTATCGATAGTGACCACTAAACCACATGTTTCACAGAGGTACTTGTTAATTTGGGCTGTTTTTTTACTTGCTTTTTTAGTTTTCTTCTTTTGCATTGTTGCCTCTCTTTTCTTTTTTTTTATCTTATATTTATTTTTTAATTTATTATGTTGAAATATGTATTTATTAATATTTGTGTAGATTGATCTTATGTTGATTTTATCATATTTCTTCTAATAATCCAATAAAAGTGTCGAGGTGTTCTTCTTCATCGGCTAAAATACCTTCAAACATTTTCTTCGTTGTAATATCACCTTCTTTTTCCGCCAAGGCAATTATTTCTTTGTATAATTTCACTGCACCCTCTTCGTCTTTTCGGTCTTGGGTAATCATCTCTTTTAAAGTTGTGCCGACGAAGATTGGTTCTGGTTTGGTTGTAGGAATTCCGCCTAAATAATTAAGTCGTTCCGCTATGGCTTCTGCATGTTTCATTTCAGTAATTGCGATTGCTTTTAATTCATCTTTAACTGCAAATGCTTTGACACCTTTCCATTGCACATGTTGCCACATATATTGGATAGCGACTTGCAATTCTCGGGCAATTGCTTTATTCAACATATCCATTAATTGTGTGCTTGCCATATTGGCTCCTTTCTTTATCTATGGATTTGTCGGTTTATAAAATGCATTAACAGATAGATTATATATTCATTACCATAATTGTCAAGATTGCATTTTGCGTGTTCGGAAAAAGTCAATGTTCTTCAAAGCCGTAACCAACCTATGTTATCTCATACCTCAAAAAAATTTACCATCACTACCATTCTTTCTTGTCCGGTGTATAAACTTTTCATTTTTTTTATGTCCTTCAATATTACGTCACCAGACAAGGTCCTTGTATCATTATTTTCAAATCCATTGCCAGAAATATTAATACCGCCGGAATTAAGGTGCGATGCCAAGATATTGTATCTCTTTTAAGGACTTAATTCTACGGCTACTTTAATTTAAACATTTATCAGTGTCACAAAGCAGATTTCATCGTTTGACTTTGGCAGCTACTTTTTAAGATTCTCACGAGGTGTCTTGTAGTCAAGTTTGGAATCTTCTTGTGGATTGTTTATAATGATTGGAACAGGTTTTTTTAAACTTTTTAAAATTAAGGGATATATTTTGCATATTTTCCCAGATTCTTAAATTAACTTTTGCTAATTGAAAAACCTGTTTCACATAACCATTATAATTAAATTTCATAAACTGTATAGTATGTGTTGGACATATTGCAAATAGATCTTGACTTAGCGTTATAACTTCGAGTAAAATTAATTATATCACAAACTGACATTGGGGGTAGTGATGTATCCGGGCACGTCCGACATATCGCAATTTATTCTTGACAAGTTCTAATAAATATATTAAAATTTAATATTCAAAGCATTGCGGATTAGTCAGATTTTGAAACTTATTCCTCAGGAAAATCTGAATGATCAGTGGTGAAACAGAAGTATGAAAATCGGTATCGCACAAATTAATCCAACTGTAGGAGATATAAGGGGGAATACGGATAAAATCATAAATTATATTCACCGTGCAAAAGCCCAAAAAGTTGATTTATTAATATTTCCGGAATTAGCTATCTGTGGTTATCCACCAAAAGATTTACTGTTAAAAAATGATTTTATTAGGGCGATTACGAAAAGT
The DNA here is from genome assembly GCA_964473505.1 of uncultured bacterium. Classification (GTDB taxonomy): domain Bacteria; phylum Hydrothermota; class Tepidihabitantia; order Tepidihabitantales; family CAIPLT01; genus JAOABV01. The sequence goes on from CAYYPG010000020.1 coordinate 23,368, forward strand.
AATAAAGTTATCGCCCGAAGTTCGAAAAGAATTGCGGTAATTATCGGTACAGTCGTACCGAAGAGCAAACTACGGAAACCGATGAGTTTAGATGTTTCAATGATTAGCCATTTTCCGGGTTATACGCTATATAATGCGGGTTTATTTATTAGTAAAGGTAAAATCATTGGTAGCCAGGCGAAAACTTACTTGCCTGATTATGATATTTTTGATGAGCTGCGGTATTTTATTCCCGCCACCGAATATAAGATCTTCGAACTTAAAGGACAGAAGATTGGCATAACGATTTGTGAAGATATTTGGAGAGATGATAAACCGATAAAGAACTTAATTGCCCAAGGAGCCAAGCTGATTGTTAATATTTCCGCTTCTCCATTCTACATTGGTAAATATCATAAACGGATGGCAATTGTTAAAAAATTAGCATCTAAATATCAGGTATCATTAGTTTACGCTAATTTAGTAGGTGGTCAAGATGATTTGGTTTTTGATGGAGGGTCTTTTGTCTATAGTGAAGATGGCAAATTGATTGGAAAGGCGAAGCGATTCGAAGAAGACTTAATTGTGATTGATTTAGACAAAAAGGTCTCGAGAAAAGAGACAAAAGCATCGGATGTTGCTGAGGTCTATTCCGCATTGGTATTAGGACTCAGAGATTATGTAAATAAGAATGGATTTGATAAGGTGGTTTTGGGGTTATCAGGTGGAATTGATTCTGCATTAGTTGCCTGTTTGGCGGTTGCCGCCTTGGGTCGTAATCGGGTTGTTTTGGTAATAATGCCTGGACCTTTTTCCTCGGCCTCGTCTAAGATTGATGCAACTAATCTGGCAAACAATTTAGGCATTCAACCATTAAGAATTTCCATTGATGACATTTATGAGTCTTATCTGAAAACTTTAGCCGAACAATTTAGGGGATTACCTTTTAATATCACGGAGGAGAATATCCAAGCCCGAATCCGCGGAAATATATTGATGGCGCTGGCGAATAAATTTGGTTATTTAGTATTAAGTACGAGTAATAAATCTGAACTGGCAGTAGGTTATACAACTTTATACGGTGATATGGCTGGTGGTTTAGCGTTAATTTCTGATGTTCCCAAAACCTTAGTTTATAAATTATGTCATTTCATTAATGCCCAAGCTAAAACGCCAATTATTCCCAAAAATATTTTTGAGAAAGCACCGTCTGCTGAATTACGGCCCAACCAAAAAGACCAAGATGATTTGCCACCGTATGATATTTTAGATAAAATCTTATATTATTATATTGAAGAAAACTTAGGCAAAGATGAAATAATCAAAAAGGGGTTTAATAAGAAAATAGTTTCGGATATTATTTACCGCGTTGACCATAATGAATATAAACGGCACCAAGCACCATTAGGTATCAAAATCACACCAAAGGCGTTCGGTTTTGGTCGACGCATGCCGATAACCAACGCATTTAATAATAATTAACTGTAATTAAACCGGATATCCACCGACTATAAATTCTGATACTAAATTAATAGTTTTGTTTTAACCATTTCACTGACCGATATAAATCTTGAGAAGTGCCAATGGAATGTTCACCTTGGGTGATAACTAAGGTATCTTTTATCCCGTAGTCTTGAAATTTTCGATGCATTCGATAATTGGCATTCAAATTCCAGTCTTTTTGCCTGGAGACCAAATAGATGAGATGATTTTGTAAGGTGGTCCATTGGGCAAAAGGTAATGCTTGCTCATGAGCACATTCAGCAATCACGCCTTGAAAACATTGTCGGATGGAGAAACATTGTGAATAGCGCCTGCACGCCTTGACCTGAAAAGCCATAAATAAATACTTTGGTTGTATCAATCGGATATTTTTTAATTGCCTTTTGATAAGTTTTGATAATATCTTTATCATTGACCATAATATCCCGATGATTTCGACTTTTATAACAAGAAAATAGTATCCAACCTAAACTATCACTGATAAATTTAATAGAATCCAAATCAGATTTTTTGCCCCAGAGCAACTTAAATATAATAAAGCAGGAACTCTTTTATTCGTATTAATAATTTTCTGGGAAGATATAACAACAGTCCGTGTCGGCATCACAATAAACATCTTTTGTCCAAAGAGCATTTGAGACAATAAATGTAATAAATAATAAAAGAAAATATCCCATGAGACAAATTGTAATCAGAATTATTAATCAATCAAGAGCAAGTGAAGGTTGATAAAATCAAGACAGTGATTCTAACAATTTTCGTCCTAATATGAACATAGCGGTTTTTAAGTTCTCAATTAGATTTTACCGGGAGTAATATTATCAAGTTCTTCTTTATTAGTTTGAGGTATTAACAATTATTGTTCTTGGATTTTTTGGTGGATTTTATTGAAGTAAACATTATTTATTATCTATGGTCCGAAGCATCAATAGTTTTAATCTAATATTCTCCTACATTATTATCAGTTAGACTCATAATGAGAAGTATCAATATTCTTGCATTCTTCAAAATTTATAATTAATATGAAAATTCTGAAAAAGTCTTATTGTTTTTTAATGATTTACACAAAACAAATTT
>CAYYPG010000021.1:0-24761 GCA_964473505.1 uncultured bacterium
AGGGGTCATGGTGGAAGTGATAAAGACTTCGTCTTATGGTGTTTGTCCACAATGTATGGCTTATGGTTATCGTAATTTTTCCAACCAGCATTTGCGGATATTGGCTCGAACCGCTTGAGGAATTTTTTTAAATAAAAAAGTTCTTGACTTTTCCTGAGTTGTGTATATAATATTTAAGATTGTTCTTTGAAAACATTTTGGAAAAGTGCCTGTTCTTGAGTCTGAAAGGAGGTGAAGATTTTTAGATAATGGCTCAGGAACCTAAAAGAAAAAAGTTATGGTCTATCGAATGAGGGGCACCGTGGGATTAAAAATGTGGAAGTAGCGGATCTGAGGCTCTGTCTTTCTTCCACACTAAATGGTTAAGAGCCAAGTGTTTTTCTTAAGTACATTTAACCTCCAGAAGGTATAAAACATTGAAACCTTCATTCCACTAGCCGCGGCGGTTGTTGCAAGCGTAAAAGCGGCAATCGCCTTATCTAACTCACCAGAAAACAATATAATGGTCATCTTTTCCTTCATCGCTCAGCCCTCCAGTAATCAAATATTAACATATATTAACATAGGCAACAATGTTTCTCTTAGTAAATTTGCATGCCTTTCAATAATAACTTATACTTCATCCACATCTTTTTATGATGATGTCCAACTTCTTGCCTTTTGCCAGCTTTCTTAAAATTCGAAAAAGTCTTTAACATCTATTATTATTTAATATACTATTTATGTTTTTGGGGTAATAATATATAACCGTTCTAATTTAAAACATTTTTAAGATAATCACACTGCATTTTAAAATATCTTTCCGCAGAAGTTAGTCAAATCATAATATTAATAAATTTAAGATTTTATTTCAGCACCTTTTCCATTTTTCTCATTATTGTTTTATAACCTAATTTCTTGAAGAACTTAATTGCATCGGCGTTAAATTCCCAGGTTGCGAGTTGGATTACTTTAATCTCATTTTCTTTTGCCCATTTATTGATACATCTCATTAGTAGTTTTCCAATACCACGATGTTGATATGTTGGTTTTACGGCAATTTCATTTACACTAACATAAGGAATTCCAATTAAGTCATCAGGTTGTTTTTCAATTGTAGCATAAACATATCCAACGACAGTCTTTTCTTCGGCGACGAATAACACGCTATCTCTTGAAGATATTAATTTCAAATAATCATTAGGTTTTCCACAAAACTCTCGGAGTTTTCCAAAAAACTTTGAGCGGTGTTGGGAAACCATTTTATGAACCTGTTTTGCAATCGAATAAATTTGTTTAATGTCTTTATCGTTAGCAATTCGAATTTTAATCATAATTTTATCATTATTCGTCAGTATGGTGATTAGTATAATCAGTCCCCGGTCCGGCTTCTTGTCTTTTACCAGTCTTTATAAAATAAGCATAAAGTGGTGATAAGTCTCGTAACTTTAGAACAATTGCCGGAAATTCTTGTAATAAATAATCAATGTCTTCATCCGTAATATATTTTGAAAGCGTCATCGTTATTGAACCTTGAGCAATTGCCGGGTCAACCTTGATTGCAGATAAGATGTGCGACATTTTCAGGGCTTTAGAAGTACATGCCGACCCGCTGGTTACATAAATTCCTTTCTCGTCTAAAAACAATAACATACCTTCACCTTCAATAAACTCAACCGAGAAATTGACATTATTGGGCAATCTTTTTTCAGGATGCCCATTCAAATATATGTATTCAATCTTTTGGGGCAACTCCTTGATTAGTCGGTTGCGTAAATAAAGCATTTTTTGATAGTTACTCTCAAGTTCTTGTTGGACAATTTCTGCTGCCTTACCTAATCCGACGATTGCGGGCACATTTTCGGTTCCGGCCCGTCGTCCTGCTTCCTGAATGCCGCCATTAATCTGGGGAACGATTCTTACACCTTTTCTAATATAAAGTGCTGCTGCACCTTTCGGACCATAAAATTGAGAACCGGCTAAACTTAATAGATCGACTCCCAACTTGTTGACATCCACTGGTATTACCCCCACAGTGGCAATCGCATCCGTATGAAATAAAACACCCTTCTCTTTAGCAATGTTAGTTAATTCTTCAATTGGTTGAATCGTCCCTATTTCCGGATTAGCATGCTGAATCGAAATTAAAATCGTATCATCGCGGATTGCATTTCGTAAATCCTCAGAAGATACTAATCCATATTTATCTACGGGTAGATAACTAACCGCAAAACCTGATTGTTCTAATCTTTTTACGGAATAGAGTACTGAAAAATGTTCGATACCCGAGACAATAATATGTTTGCCTTTAGTTTTATAAGCTTCCGCAACACCTTTAATTGCCAAATTATTCGATTCCGAACCACAGGAGGTAAAATAAATTTCTTCTGTCTTAGCACCAATCAAATTTGCCACTTGTTGACGGGCATTCTGAATTACTTCATAAGACTTGGCACCTAAAGAATGCATACTTTGGGCATTGCCATAATATTCTTTTAGATAAGGAAGCATTTCATTATAAACCCGCTCATCAATTTTAGTTCCTGAATGATTATCTAAATATACTTGTCTCATACTATAAATTATATATACATTTTTGTCTTAAAACAAGGTCTCAGTTAACGCTTAACTTCGCTTTAACACTTCCATCACAGGCTCAAAAATACAAAAGCTTTACGATCTAATCGAGAACGCTAAAAATCTTTGCGCTTTCTGAAGTTCAAAAGAATAATATTTAACTAATGAGTTAATTTATAGCATAATTGAATTGCGTGACACATTGCTAAAGGATTGGCGATACCTTTTCCGGCAATATCAAATGCAACTCCGTGTAAGGGAGAAGTACGAATAAATGGTAATCCTAATGTAACATTTACACCGGTACCTTTCGAGAGAAGTTTCACAGGTAACATTGCTTGGTCATGATACATTGCCACATAACCATCGTATTCAATTAACCGGTTTGCAAATAAGGAATCAGCTGGAATCGGTCCATCGGCTTTTATCCCTTGTTTCTGGGCTTGTTTGATTGCTTGAGTAATTCGGTGTTCAGCACCACAAGTAAATTCAGACGCATGGGGATTTAAAGAAAATACGCCAATTTTTGGTCTTTTAATCTTTTCATAATGTTTCAGGTAATTATTTAAGAGAATTATCTTATCCAAAACCTTGGCAACAGTTATTATTCTAGCAATTTCTTTTACCGGATGATGAATTGTCACCAATATCATTTTTAAGCCTTTTGACCAGGCAAGCATACCGTATTTATCAACACCGAATTCTTTTGCAAAAAATTCGGTCTGACCAGGAAAAAGAAATCCGGCTAATGATAATGCAGTTTTGGATACCGGAGCGGTCACAATGCCTTTAATTTGTCCTACTTTTAATAGATGGATAGCAAGATTTAATTGGAGATGTGAGGCGAGACCACAGGTTTTCTGGGGTTTACCAAATTCGTAATCGAAATTCTCAAAAGCATCTATTACTCGCCATTTTGTTAGGGCTCGCGTAGAATCTTTAACAATCTTCTTTTGAAGATTTTCTAAAAGTTTTCGATTTCCGATAATTATAAATTTATCTCTGGGTAATGTCTTAAAGGTAATTGCTTTAAGAACTATTTCTGGTCCAATTCCTGAAGGGTCACCTATGGTAATGCCAATCACATTAAATTCCAAGATGCGAAAATTACATATTTAAAAGATAAAAAAACCAGCCGTAAGATTTAAGATTAATATAACTAACAGTAGAAATGAGAAAAACTTGTTCGCTAATCTCATAATTTTCATTAAAAATTGCTTTTTGCTAATATAAGAGCAATATATATATATTAACTTCTCAAGTCTTTATAAGAACCTTTAGCATTAGCTACGAATTGAATAATTCTTGTTTCTCTTCGCTCTAATTCTTCAGCAAATAGTTGACATCATCGAGATTGCACTCTGCGGTATTTGATTAGAGTCTCGCCGAATAAAAATCTTGACCGGTATGCAAGAAAATAAATTGCCTTTGCTGATTTTATTGATAATTGTCCAATCTTTAAATCGCCACATCTTTTAACCTTCATAATCTTTCAATCAGATAATCTTCCTATTGATTAGTAATGGGCAATGGTGCCAGTGCGACGAGTACGTCGGTCGATAATTTCAAAAACCAGAAGTCCAAATAAGACCCAAACAATTCCTAAAATTACTAACCGGATAATTGCCGAGGCAACAGGAAATTGCATATTTTCTCCAATTAAAAAATGGCGCACAGTAATTATCCCGTATGTTGTAGGTAAAAACAACGATGCTTTCTGCATAAAAACCGGTAAAACTGCTAATGGATACGCTATTGGAGTAATAACCATCATGATTCCATAGAGGGCTTCGGAAACTAACCAACCCTGTTTTAAAATTAAAGTTAAACTCGCAATCATCATACCAAATCCATATAATGCGATTAACATTAATCCCACAATAATTAACGACGGCAAAATTCCTGAAGGATTGATGGTTAATTTAAATATTAAATTAATCACTAATAACTGAAAGAAAATCATTAATCCTTGATGTAAAGTTGAATGTAAAGCCATTCCCAAAGCAAAAACCCATCTCGGCACAGGTGCGGCAAAGACTGATTCTAATGTTCCCCAGTATTGTTCTTTTCTTAAAGAAAATCCCATTGCCCATAATGCCATATTAAGAAATCCAATAAAGATATATCCCAGAGTTACAAATGTAATCAAATCGTTTGTACCGGTTAATTTTTGTAAGGATTCAGAAGTTTTACCACCAACTAAGGCGACGCCATATAAAAGATAAGGTAACGCATAAACTAAAAAGTCAATCATCCCGCGGATAAAATCAGGCTTGTAGGTTAACTCAATCTTCCATTCTTTTATATTCTCTTGCCAGATAGCACGGCCGTAATGCTTGGCTTTGCTCCAAAATGATTTTGAATTCGTCAAAGTTGTCATTTACTTATAATGAGAGCTCTGACAAAGTCAATATTGGTTTAGAAGACATAAAATGCAGAAGCATAATTGTTGATTTTTTCTTATGGGCATTGATGTCTTTTAAGTGTGTTCCAGAGTTTTCATAATTAATAAGTTTTCATTCGGTTAATATTGTGCAATCGTACCCTGCTGTTTGGTCTTTTTTTCTAAATAGCGAAAGGTCAAATAGCCGACGGTTATTAAAAAAATATCCATCACTATTAATATCAGAACTGTTTGCCAAAGGTTTATTATATTCTTGTTTAACAGGATGATTGCACGAATCGCTACTAAAGCATAAGTCAAGGGAATGAATGCAGATAAAGTCTTGGTGATGGGACTTACTTCAACGGGATAACGAATTGGCGAAAAAAGATAAAAGACCCATTCCAAAGTATGCACCCAGCCATGAACTTCTTTAATTAGCAATGTAAATCCGGCAAAGGCGATTGCAAATCCATAAAAACCGATTATCAATAAAAGCACAATTAAAAGCACTGGTAAGATTTTGGCAAGAGTCAAACTCAATCCTAAAAATATTGTTGCCACAAAACCCTGTAAAACCACATTAATCGTTGCATAAACAAATTCCGCAAGAGTTTTGCCTAACAAGACCACAATCGGATTTGTCGGCGAAGCAATGATATACTCTAAAGTGCCCCAATAAGTTTCTTCGCGTAATGAATTGCCAACGCCCCAAAGACCAGAAAAGATATAGGTAGAGATCATTGTGCCAATAATAATAAATGGAAGAAAGTTCGGTGATCCGGTTAAATTTCTAAATGCTTCGCTGGACATCCCACCCACTAATGCCTTACCTTGAAATACATAAGGCAGTAACCATAATAATGGAGCAATAAACCAGAAAACAATCATAATTGGATAGGAAAACCAAATCTTTACGGTTTTTCTAAATTCGGCAAAGATAATGCGTAGATTTTTATCCGAACTCATATCTCTTTACTAACAAGAACCATCATCAATAACTTGCTCATCCGAGCACACCAATAAACAAGCAGATTCTTGGTTTTTCTTTTGAGTTTCGGCGTCTCGGAAGTATTTTTCTAAGATTCTTTCTGTACCTAATCTGTATTTTACCATATCACTAATTAATACAATTTACCAGCATTTTTTATACCATCCGGACAAAAAGAAGTGCATTGGCATAATTGTCTCGGTAAGATTTTGGGTTTTTCGTATAGTATAAAGTTGTATCATTAGAAAATTTAATTTAGATACAATTCATCTTTTTAATCTACATTTAACTCAGGCCGGAACTTAGCGGTATCTTCACTTAAACGAGTTCCGGTGACATAAATGAAAACATCTTCTAAAGTCGGTTGTTTGACATCAACAGATAAGATTCGACCTCTTTGTCGGATTAACTCAATTAAATCGGCTAAAACCAATTCTGCCCGGGGCAAAATCATCTTTATATTTGTTATTCCATCCTGATTACTAATCGTCACCTTCTCAACTGATTGTATTGCCTGTAAATGTTTTTTTAATTCATCAACATTTTCAATATTGCTACAGCGGAAATCTAAAACTTCAGTATGCGGTAAATCCCGCTTGTATTCGTAGGGTGTTTTTATATCAATAATCTTACCATAATTTATAAAAGCAATTCTGTCGCATAACTCATCCGCTTCATCCATATAATGAGTTGTTAAAAGCACGGTCTTTTTCTGTTCTTTATTGAGGGTATTTTTAATAAAATTCCTTATAAAGCGGGAAAATTGCGGATCAAGTCCCAAAGTAGGTTCATCTAATAATAATATTTTGGGATCATGAATCAATGCTCGGGCTAAAGATATTTTCTGTTTCATCCCGGATGAATATTTTTCTACTCGTTCATATTGGACATCTTTCAATTCGAGTAATTCCATTAAATAATCAATCCGTTTGTCTCGTACTTTATTATCCAAGCCATATAAAGCCGCAAAGAATTTCAGATTATCCCGACCTGAGAGTTTCCAGTAAAGTGACCGTTCACCTGAAGTTACCAGGCCGATTTGCTGACGACATTGTAAAGAATGAGTTAAGATATCCTTCTGATAAATTTTAATTGAGCCCTCGTCTGGGATTAAGAGCGTAGCAATACAACGCACTAAAGTTGTCTTGCCAGCACCGTTTGGACCTAAAAGACCAAATAATTCGCCATCGAATATTGTAAAATTGGCTTTATCAACCGCAAATATTTCCTTTTTCTTTAATCCCTTACCACGCTTAAACTTTTTGACAACATCGATAACTTCAATTGCATTCATAGTTTCCAACTATTTGCCGGTTAAAGTTTTTTCGATAATTTTCATCATTTCTTGAGCCGCATTATCCCAACTAAAATTTTTTGCCCATTTGATACCATTTTCTGCCATTGTGCGATTTAATTCTTTATTATCCAGCAAGATTTCAATTTTTTCAACTAACTGGTCAATATTGCCATAATCATATAGTAGACCGGTCTTTTGGTCAAGCACCGCATCTTTTAATCCTGGCGACCGGGCAGCAACCACAGGTGTACCGCAGGCATTGGCTTCAATTACAATCATTCCCCAGCCTTCTTTAATAGAATTTTCTACTAACACCGTCGCTTGCTGATAGTATCTTAATTTTTCATTCTCGGCAAGATAACCAGTAAAGGTTATGTAATCTTCAATTTTAAGTTGCTTCGACAGGTTTTTTAATCGCGGTAAATCGTCGCCGTCCCCAATAATTACGACCTTAAAGTCTTTTCGTTTCTGGCTCAATTTATAAGTTGCACTAAGCAGATGGTCAACAGATTTATATCGTTTGAGACGACCCGCATGAAGAATCAGGTTCTTCTCTTTTTTTGTCCAATCCGGACAATAAACCTGTAAGTCAATACCCGGAGGAATTACTGTAATCTTGTCGGCTTTAATACCCATTTTTACTAAATCTTGTTTAGAACTATCCGACAAGGTCGCAAAATTAGTATGTCTATAACACCAAGGGATTAGACTCTCCATAAGATAGACATAACTGGCAAGGGGAAAGGATACTTCAAAAAATATGCTTTGACGGAAAAGATGCATCATCAATGCCAGCACTGGTTTTGAGGTAAGCCAAGGACTATAAAAAGGAATCTTATTCAAATCATCAATAACAATATCATAATTGTCTTGTTTAAGTATTTGATTAAGTCGATGATAAACTGTAAAATTGAAAGTGTTTTTCGAACCAATGCGGATTATTTTAATCCCATCAATGATTTCATATTCTGGTGCGCCATCAAATTTAACTGCCAGTTGAGTAACCGAATGCCCCATTTTAACAATCCGTTTAAAAATTTCTTGGAAATATATCTCTGCTCCACCGGCTAAAGGATTCTTGATACATCGCCAGTTAATAACTAAAATTTGCATAAAGAATATAATAATTAATTTTTTAATAATCGTCAATATGAGGTTGTAATAAGTTCTGGGTGATAACAACGCATGTATTTAGAATTTAATTACGCGTCAATAATAATTACGAAAGGTTTAGTACCCATAGTATCCATAACTAAATATCTCAGGTAATAATAATCATCTAAGGTCCATCGCACAATAAGATGTAAAAATACAGATAAAAATGATATACGAATATAGAGATATGAAATGATAGAGAGACAAAAAGATAAAAAAATTATTAGATAGAAAGATATAAGTCGGATTATTCTTGTTGTTATAATGAGTTAGATCTAATTTTGAATGATTGGGGTTATACTTATCAAGTAGTGCCAAGATTTTTGTATAAATAGTTTTTTCTTCCATAAGTGCGTTCTTTTTTTTCTAACCATATATATATACGAAAACATGGCCGAGGATACGCTTTTTGCTCTAAATCAATACTGAATTTACACAAAATATTAGACACTACCTACTATAACAATAATTAAGCAGAATTTGACTTAATTTCCATTATTATGCTACTAACTCCTTTTTGCAATAAACCGCACTGCACCCTAAATTTCTATACCACTTTCTGCCATCCCTTGACTAAAAGTAAACCTAAAAACATTAGTTATAACTAATGTTTTAGACAAGGTGATTTTTTAGATAACTTATTGTTTTTCTTAAAGATATAGCATTTTGCCTTAAAAAGAGGGTACAGTCCCCTCCACAGCCCTCTGGGTGGCTTGAAATATAGGTGAAAAGGTTGCTTGGGAAAGCGAGGTCAGAGAAAATTTTAAAGTTGGTTTGAGAGTTAATTTGGGTAGCAATATAATGCTCAATTTGTAGGCAATTGGCAAAATCAAAATGAGTGAAGTTGCCAAAATTATTCAGCAAACAATCGTCAGGGTTATGGTATCAGTAATTGGGGACATCATTTATTTTTCTCAAAAACGAAATTTTACATTTGTTCTGTGAGTTGCTTTGAGCAAAGGGATAAGTATTCAATTTATGAACAATCGGCAGAATCAAAATGAGTAGTTCTTTAAAAATTACTCAGGAAATAATGGTCAGAGTTAAGGTGTCCTTATTCAGAGAAACACATTTACTTCTATCAAAAGACAATATTTAACACTTTCTGAAAAGCAATTAGAAAATCATCGTCAGGTTTATCGTGCCCATAATTCAGAAAATCATTTCTTTTACTTTTATCTGTCTCAATAAGCTGTGATATTTCATCTCAAATGATAAACTTCATTTAATTTTATCTACTATTAGAACAACAACTGATGTAAAAGAGCAGTTAGTAGAAAGACTTTTTAGAGGTTCTTTATTTCACTCCTATTTAAGTAGTATTATAAGATAAATTGCAATTATGACAATGGCGCCTAAAAATAGCCAACCCAAATAAGTCTGCAATAAACCGTTATGAATTTTCCTTCCGGTCTTAACCACTAATGAGATTAACTTCTTGCCCTGTTCAAAAATATCAAAGAACTTACTATCTGCAACCCGATAAGTATCATCTATGAGTTTAATCGTTTTTATTGAATCATAGAAATAGCTGCCGGGAATTTTTGCCTCCTCAAGATCAACCGCACTAACTTTTGTTTTACTTCCATCTGGCAACGAAATAACCGCTTTAGGGTCAGGAGATATTACTTCTCCGCCAATAAATACCTCTGAGGTCCTAATTTTAGGTTGCCTCGTAAAAAGATAGATAATAAGTCCTAAGACGATTCCGGCAATTATTAAAATTGTTGCCAATCCCGAATTCCAGAATCCTATCTCTGACATTGGTGTTCCGATAACCACCTTGAATAAATAATTAATTGGCATATTAGCAAAAACACCAAGTGCTATACAAAGAAATGCTAAAATTAGCATCGGCAGGGTCTTACCGAACCCAATTTCGTTAACTTTAGTGATTATTTTTGATTTTTCACCCAAAAAAATTGAATGCAAAACTTTTAGAAAAGCTGCCAAAGTCAAAACACTTCCAAACATAGCGAGGATTAAAAAGAAAATGGAATAAGAATGGTATTGGACAATTTCAATCACGCCCTGATAGACGAGCCACTTGGAAGCAAAACCATTTAATGGCGGAATCCCAGATATTGCCATGGAAGCAATAAACATTACTAAAAAAGTTATCGGCATAGATTTTGCTAAACCACCAAGTTTTTCTAAACTCGTCTCTTTAGTCTTATCTTCAACTGCGCCGACGCCTAAAAATAATGCCGCGTCATATATTGTATGATTAATCATATGAAAGATTCCGCCAATAATACCTATAGGCGCACCTGTACCAATACCCAAAACCATATAGCCAACTTGAGAAACAGCTTGAAAACTTAAAAGCTTTAACGCATTTTTCTGAACTAATGCCATTGATGCCGCAGCAATAATTGTAATGCTGCCAATTATCATTAATACAACAGACATTGGCGAACCAGATAAAACTTTAAATAAATCAAGAGAAATACGAGTTAAAAGATATATCCCTAATAATTTATCCAAAGAAGCCGGAAGAAAAGCCATAACCGAAACCGGTGCTTTTTCTGCAGAATCAATAATCCAGGTATGAAAAGGCATTGCACCTGCTTTGGTTAATGAACCGATAAGCAAAAGAATAAAAGCAGTCAATGGTAGTGCCCCATTTAAGGAAATCGAAATTTCACTCATCGTTAAGGTTCCAGTCAGATAATAAACAATCGCCGCGCCTATCAGCATCAGAATATCAGAACCTCCGACCATCACTAATGCTTTGTAAGCAGCCGCTTCGGCACCAGGTTTACCTAACCCAATTAATAAATAGAGCAAAAGTGCAACTCCACCCCATGCCAATAGCAATACAACTAAATTATTTGACAAAATTGCTAAACTTGATAGGGCAACTGTCCATAAAAGGTATGTGAAATAACTCTTTTTAACCTGATTATAAGAATAAACAGAAATTAAAAAGCCGAATAGCAGTGTTGCCAGTAAAATTAAACTGGAAAAAGGATATAACCAAAGCCAATTTCCTAAATTTGCCTGCCAGCCAACATTAATCATTAAATATAAAGCATACACCAAGATAAATGCCGTAGTTGATCCTGCTAAAAAATAAATGGGATTTTTCCAAGATGTTAATTGTCGTTTGGGATAGAAAAGAATCAGTAAACCGACAATCAAAGGTACTATTATCGGAACCAATAAACCAAAAAATAAAGTATCAAAAAGAGTCATTATGACCTCCTTGTTTTCACCGGCTACGGACGAGTAATTGCATTCATTGCAATGCTTTCTCAAATACTATTTTAGCATAATCTGTTCCGACCAAAATCGCATTTTGGGCTGAATCTAAGACAATATGTCGGATTGAAGGTATTAATAAAAGTCCCATCGTAATGCACAGACAAGTTAACACAATTAGAGTCACAAGCATCGATATCGGCACTTCTCTTATCTTTGACCACGCATCGGGTAAAGCACCGAAAAATACTTGCCTTTGAACTTTAACAAACGATGCAAGTGTTAAAATTGCCGCGATGCCGGCAATACCAGCCAGAATATAATGTTGTGCTTGAACTGCAGCCATAATGAGAATTAATTTTGACCAAAAACCATTAAATGGCGGCACTCCCGATGCGGAAAACGAACCGATAAACCAACTTAATCCCGTGACCGGCATTTTTTGATTGATACCACTCATTTGGGTTATGTCTCGGGTATGAGTCTCATATTCCAACGCACCGGAATCGAAAAACAGCAAAGACTTAAAAACTGCGTGATTGGCTAAATGTAACAGACCGCCTAAAATTCCTAAAGGTGTTCCCAATCCCAATCCCAAGAGCACATAGCCAATTTGACTAATACTACAATATGCTAAAAGTCGTTTGATATCGGTTTGCCCCAATTGTAAAATCACACCGATAATCATTGAGAGACCCGATAAGATTAATATAATTAGGGAAACATTATGCGACATCCCGAGCACATTATAGAATACTCGCACTAAACCATATGCACCTAATACTTTTATCACCACTCCTGAAAGCAAAGCAGAAATTGGTGCTGGTGCTGAAGGGTGAGCATCAGGCAACCAAGCATGAAATGGCACTAACGCCGCTTTAAGGCCGAAACCGATGATAAATAGAATTGAAACTAATATCATAAATGGATAATTCGGATTGCGCAAAATGGTTTGACTGATATCCGCCATATTCAAAGTTCCGGTTCTGGCATATATTAATGCAATACTCAGAAGAATAAAAATTGAACCAATGCTGGCTAATACCATATACTTAAATGCGGCTTCTAATTCCATTGCTTCATTCCCAAAACTAACCAGCACATACGAAGCAATTGCCGAGATTTCTAAAAAGACATAGAAATTGAATAAATCACCAGTCATTGTCACACCGTTCATTCCGCCAATTAAAAGCATCAGTAAGGCATAAAATTTATATTTGGCAGTAAATTTTTCCATATAATCGATTGAGAAAAGAACCGCCATCAACGCAATGAAATTAATAATCAGAAGCATAAAACAAGACAAACCATCTAAAACCAGCGTAATTCCCACAGGAGGTCGCCATGACCCCATAAAAAATAGAATAGGTGACTCTAAAGAAACTTGTTTTAAAAAGTAAATCGAAAATCCGGCTAAACACAAAACGACCAACATCGACCAAACATCAGCAAACCGACGACTCCGATCTTTGAGTATTGAGCCAATTAAATAAATTATAAATGCGCTACCGATAGGTACCGCTATAAATAATGGTATCAATTTATCCATAAGTCTCCTTTTACTACCCTATCTTAAAACTATTTATTTCATCAACATTGCCCACATTAATTACGTTTAGCGTCTTATCAATTCTTTTTACTAACCCCGAAAGTACTCGGCCCGGACCAACCTCAACAAATGTGGAAAAGCCGTGCTCTTGAGCGTTCAAGATTGATTTTGTCCATAATACCGGATTGACCAACTGTTCTTCCAGTGCTTGTCGAATCTCCCCAATCTTATCCGTAGCAATTCCTGTGCGATTGGGAATGAGCGGAAATTTTGGCGGATTAAACTCAAATGCCTTCATATATTCTTTAAAAGTCTCTGCTGACTCCTTTAATAAAGGTGAATGAAAGGCACCGCTAACCGGCAGCATAATAGTTTTTAAGGCTCCTTTTTCCATTGCCTTATCACAAACTTGTTTGACTGCGTCTGGTTCACCAGAAACTACTACCTGTCCTGGCGCGTTAAAATTTGCCGGTACCACTATCCCAATAGCATTTTTACATAAGTCGATAACAATCTCATCCGAAAGGCCAATGATTGCAGCCATTGCTCCAGGTTTTTTTTCGCCTTCCTCAAACATCAATGCACCTCTTTGTTTAACTAATTTCAGCACAGATTCAAAATTTAAAACTCCGGCACTATATAAAGCGGAAAATTCACCTAAACTATGACCACAAGCCATTTGCGGAAAAATGCCTTTGTCTTGTAAAATTTCAAAACAAACAATGGAATGGATTAAAATTGCCGGTTGGGTAATATTAGTATTCCGTAAAGTTTCTGCTGGTCCTTCAAAAGACAATTTTTTAATATCAAATTCAAGAATCTCTTCGGCTTTGTCATATAGCTCTTTTGCTCGATTAAATGAATCGTATAAATCCTTACCCATCCCAACATATTGGGAAGTTTGCCCCGGAAAAATAAAACACCATCTATCCATTAGCGTAGATTTTATCTAAAAATCGCTATCAGTCAATAGGATTAATTTATCCTATATCAATAGTATTTTTATTGCTGAATCTGATGACTCATAAAGATAAAGCCTTAATTGACTTTAACTATTCTGGTGAAACTTTGACTCTTATTGTTTTTAATCACCGCAAAATAAATTCCTTTAGGAATATCCGTCGAGCCAATAAGTTCTCGACTTAATAACATAGCCAAATCACTTCTCTTTCCTGAAAATACACGGTTATTAGAATTCAAAATCGTTTTCTTTCTTATCAATCTACCAGATAAATCATACAACACCATCTCAATCTTTTTTGAATCACTCTTTAAATAAAAATTGTTTTGAATGGAAGGTGGCACATTTACAACATCTTTTGGCTTTAAAATATCTGCTTTGATTTCCTCGTCGACTAATCTTAAGTTTAGCATTTCGGCAGTAGGATTATATCGCCAAAATTCATAAGTGTTATTACCTTTTAGAGCATAAATTCTGCCCGCCAATGCGGTTAAACTTCCACCGCTTTGTATTACCCCTTTGTTAGCAGATATGCCTTTAGGTATTGTTTCTAATGGAATCCATATTCGATTATTTATGTCATAACACCAAAACTCTTGAGTTCTACCGCCTTTAAAAACATATAGTCGATTACTTACTTTGTCAAAAGTTATTGCGCCTCCGGATTTAACACGCTTTTCCCTACCGATTGCCGGATGAATTTCAGGCAAACTTTCCAGTTCTGTCCAACTATCTGTTCTAATATCATAACAATAGAACTCATTATACCTGGCTCCTCCTTTCAATGCAAAGATTGTTTCCCGTACCGCGACCAAACAACTGCCGTCATTGAATCTTTTCATCTTTCGCCCTGCAGGAGCTTTTTGGAGAATTGTCCATTGATTACTTGCGATGTTAAAACCCAAAAACTCATAATCCTTATTAGAACCTTTAAGACAATACACATATTTGCTACCATTAGTGATTACCGCATAAGCGATACCAGAACCAGCTTTGAATCCTTCTCCGGATACATTTGTTAACAGTCGCCAAGAATCTCCATTAATATAATATTGCCAAATCTCATTAGTCCTATTTCCTTTTAATACATACAATACTTTGTTACCAAAAGCATCTTCTCCATAAGTCATCGCTGCGCCTTTTCTCACATTCTTGTTATTATAAGGACTATAAATCAACGAGGTTTTGGGTTGCCAAATCCGGGTTATTGGATTATATGAATAAAATTCTAAAGTATTATTACCTTTTAACGCATAGATGTTTACACTATCGGCTACAAGACACCCACCATCTTTTACTGCCTTTGTTCCCAGCGGAATCGATGGCAAGGACTCCCATAAAGAAAAGGTTGTAGTTTTAACAACAAACGATAATGCCTTTTGATTATTTACTAGTACTAAATCATTGTTTCGTCTTACCCAACTCGAACAGCGGTGAACACCTGTGCTAAGATTAAATAACGGTATTGGTCGGAATACGATGGTATCTGTTTGGCCTGGAGAAAGAATAGATAGTATGGAATCGATATAAGTTGTATGGCTATTAATTTGGAAAAAGACCTTAACTGCTGATTGATTGCTATATTCGGAATTGTCTTTTATGATAACTTTAGGCTTAAGGGTCTCAGTTGTAAATAATGTATCGTTTGCCGAGGGATTGACAATTTGTTTTAATTCCGCATCATAAAACGCGACGGTTAGGGTTGCAGTTTTTTTATCATTTCCCGAAAATATATCCCTGGGAACTTCAGTGGAACAAGAAACTTGATAGTTTCCTCTTTGGGCAAGCCATGTTGTATCAAATTGGACGTCTAGCGAATCGTTAGGTGGAAGGTTAGTAATAATTTTAGTTCTATTATAGCCCGAAGAGATTTTAAATCTAATCGGAAAGGTCTCAATTGTATTTCCAAGATTTCTAATCCGTGCTCGAGGAGTCACTAAAGTTCCTTCAGTAATTGTGTCTTTGGGAAATAAGATTCGTAAAACTTCTCCATCTCTTCGGACACCGTCAATCGGATAGGTATCACCATTAACAACATATTCCCAATTGTTAACCGTAATTGAAGCAGAGGTGTTTAATATTTTGCCTGAATCAGGAATACGAAATGTGCCACTATTGGGATTTGTATTCATTTGATAGAGATAACAATTGCGTGCTACTAAGCGGTCAATTGTAGCCTGATGTGGATGTCCATAATTATTGGGATGTGTTCCTTGGGAAAAAATTGCGACCTTAGGCCGAAGGGAATCTAAAAAAATTTGGGTTGAGCTGGTTGAACTTCCATGATGATTGGCAACATAGACATCGACATTTTTAACCACAGCAGCAACTTTTGATTCCACATCTCGTTCGCCATCAATCCCAGTTAAATCACCACCAACCCACAATTCAAATTGACCATATTTCAAAACAAGACCGATTGAACGGTAGTTTTCATTCTCGCTACTCGGAGGTAAAGGTATTACACTATCATTGTTAACAAGCTTGCCGTTTTTAACGACACAAACTAATATTGCACCGCCACCCAAATTAATTGTTTCGCCTAAAGCAATCGTCCGGCGCCTCGAACTGATTATATTTCTATAATTTCGGTACGGAACTGACGGAAAAGTATCGATGTCGCCCCGGTCATAACAATAATTTAATATCGAATCATTATTTGCTCCTCGGCTTAAAGAACATATTACGACCGGAAACCCGCCAATGTGGTCAGAGTGATAATGAGTTGCGAGCGTATAATTCAAATGAGTGATACCTAAATTTTTTATAAACCGATAAATTGAATCACCATAATTGCCGATAACTTCACCGGCATCAATCAATATTTTTTTATTAGTGGGCGAGACGATCAGGGTTGAACTACCTTGATTTACATCAAGGCAATATATCTTCAACGGATTTTGCGCCGGCATGAAAC
Source organism: uncultured bacterium (assembly GCA_964473505.1). Classification (GTDB taxonomy): domain Bacteria; phylum Hydrothermota; class Tepidihabitantia; order Tepidihabitantales; family CAIPLT01; genus JAOABV01. The sequence goes on from CAYYPG010000021.1 coordinate 17,014, forward strand.
GACAAAACCCAAGAAGAAATGTTAATAATAAAAGGATTGCTTTCTTATTTAGTTTCATAATTTCTTTATCTTTATTTTCTTTTCCAAACCACATATTTTTGTATTCGGATTATTGGTTTCTGTCGATTGTCATATGGTATCTTCGTGATGTGGAAAAAATAGATCCCTTGACTGATATTTATAGACTTATGCACGGTATTAATTACCACATTGCTCGGATTGGAAAAGATCGGGGATTGAATTAATCGTCCGGAAACATCATATAGTTTTCTGATTTCTAATTTGAATTGTTGATTTTGATCTTGAAGCCAATAAATCGGCAAAACCATTGGGTTCTCAAATATTCCTGTTTGGTAAAGCAAATCAAACTGAATCGTCTGCACATTGTTGGATGAATTTAAATCAATATCCCGTGCAACCCAAACTGAACAAATATATGTTCCACAAGGTAATCCTTGTAAAACGAGGGGTGTAAAGGAGAATGTATCAATTGCGTCAGGCAAAGAAAAGAATTGTAATGAATCAAAATAACTTGTGTTCTCGTTTCTTATTTGACAATAAACCTTTACTGAACACGGATAAGCGAACTCGGAATTGTCTTTGACCACCACGGTTGGTATTATCGTTTCATTGAAATTGTAGGATCCGTTTGATTGGGGATTTAAGATTGCGGTAATTTCACTATCATAGTATGCGACAACTAAGGATTTGGTTTGTTTATCATTATTACCATTGGTGTCACCGAACACTTCAGTTGAACAACTAACTTGATATAATCCTCGGATTGCATACCAGGTGGTATCAAAGATGACGATTATCGTATCATTAGAGCTTAAATTATAAATTGTTTTTGTTCGATTGTAGCCTGGTTCGATTTTAAATCTAACACGAAAGGATTCAGTTTCATTGCCGAAATTTTTTATTAGTGCCTTAGGAATGATAACGGTTTGCTCTAAGATGGTGTCTGGCGGCGCCAAAATAGACAAACAAGCACCATCGCGTTGAACTCCGGACAATAAATATTCATCGCCATTTATCGTAAAAGATGCTCGATTGACCGTAATCATTGCTGAAGTATTAAGAATCCGACCACGACCAACAGGAATCACACCACCGGTAGGATTATTATTCATCTGATAGATGTAAATATTGCGAGCGGCTAAGCGGTCAAGAACTTCTTGATGTGGATGATTGTTATTAACTGGATGCACCCCTTGGGATATTATTGCAGCTTTTGGACGCAGGGAATCTAAAAAAATCGGATTAGAACTATTTCGACTGCCGTGATGATTCACCTTAATTACATCAACTCCTCTGATTACAGGTGCAACTTTGGTTTCCACATCACGTTCACCGCTAACATTATAACCCACTAAATCACCACCGGTGTAAAATCGAAAGCGTCCATATTGTAGTACCCATACTAAAGAACGATAATTCTCTTCCGTATTAGGTAACACGCTATCGCCGTTCATCACTTTTCCGTTTTTCGCGACACAGAACATAAAAGCACCGCCACCTAAATCTAAAGTTTCGCCGAGTCCAATGGTTCGTCGTTTCGTTCCCACCGCATTTTTATAATTGATAAATGTTGAAGTTGTATAAGTATCACCTCGGTCATAGCACCAACCTAAAATTGAATCGTTAGTATTGTTACCACTTAAGCCGTAAATTACTCGGGGAATACCTCCGATGTGGTCTTGATGATAATGACTGGCAATAATATTATCTAAATGAGTTATTCCGAGATTTCTCAAAAATCTTAAAACCGTATCGCCATAATTATGACGGTCGTCTCCGGCATCAATCAAAATGTATTTATTAGTCGGCGAAACAATCAATGCGGCATCACCAGTATTAACATCAATCTGATAAATTTTAAGTTGTGTCTGTCCATTAACTGAACTAAAAACCAGACAACCAAAAATGAATATCAAAAACCGTTGCATATCTTAATTATTTTAAATTAATTGTATTAGATAATTATAACCTATAATAATATTAAAGTCAACGAGATGTCGTTCCAACTTAGAAACCGCAACTTTAATTCCAACTTTGAAATCGCAACTTTTTAATGTATCATGCACTCCGGAAAGGAGTGCAATATGTCTCAAACATTGGAGATTAAATTGTTAAACTTGGCACAAATCTTTTCTTTGATTGATAATAATAACATAACCCGGAAAGATGGCGCAAAAATATTAAATTATTCCTACTGGCATTTCGTCAGACTATACCACCAATATCAAACAAATGGCCTTACTAGTTTGTTTCAAAAAGATAAACCTCGAAATAACCTAAAACTATCACGAAATGATATTGTCTTACTTAAAAACCTCTATTTAAAATTAGATAAACCACAGATCTCTCTTCTCCACTATTTTCTATATTTAGATTACCCTTCTTTCCCTAAAATCTCTTCCGAATGGATACGAAAGATTCTTATTCGAGAAAATATCTATTCGTGCAATCGGTCCAAGACATACTATACAGTTTATGAAATTTAATTATAATGGTTATGTGAAACAGGTTTTTCAATTAGCAAAAGTTAATTTTAAGAATCTGGGGCAATATGCAAAATATATCCCTTAATTATATTTAAAAGAGTAAAAAAGTTCCAATTATTATACTATTTATTTACTATTATATTAAAGGGTTAAAAACCAGTTTTAATTATTATAGACAATCCACAAGAAGATTACAAACTTGACTATAAGACAACTCTTAAGTGTTTTAAAAAGTAGATACCAAAGATAATTGATAAAATTTGTTATGTGGTGCAATAATATTAGATAAAGTAACCATAGAATGAAGTCTTACGAAGAGATACAATATCTTGGCATCACACCATAATGATCTGTTCGGTAGTGTCTGATATTTTGTGGAAATTCAGTGTTGATATGTTGAAGAAATAGATGGATTCTCGTCCTTGTTTAATGTTTAAAAAGGAAAGCACACCTATGGAAGAAAAAGCCAATTTACCCCAAAATCTTGATGCTTCCGTCTATTGCTATAAGATAACTTCCGGGGTGTTCTGGTGGTGTCGTAAAATATCGTCAGCCAATCGCTCTAATGCTCTAAAATCATCTGGTTTAGGATAACCTTTGATGATAACCGGTTCGATTAGTTCGACTTTTAGATTGTTGACCATACCGCTTATCATTTCAAGCATTTTTCCACCCCAACCATAAGAACCAATAACCGAAGCAAATTTTACTTTCGGTCTTAAGAGATTAGTTAGATAGATTGCATATAAAACTGCGGGATGTGGACCCATTAAAACAGTGGGCGAACCAAGGACAATCGTTGCGGTATCAACTAAAGCCATTGCTAATTCGCCAATATCGGTCTCAGTAAGATTGAAGGGCTTTACGGTAATGTTCCGTTCAATTAAAGCATTAACGAAATAGTCAATCATTTTCTTAGTGGAACCGTGCATAGAAACATAAGGAATCACAACTTCATTCTTAACTTTATCCGAAATCCAATCTTGATAAGCATTGAGAATAAATTCCGGATTGTTGTAAATCGGACCATGACTGGGAGCAATCAATTCAATCTTTAAGTTCGTTATCTTTTCAAGATGTTTTACAATATGCGACCGAAACGGCATCATAATTTCTGCATAGTATCTTTTGGCACATTCGTATACTTTGGTGGTATCCGTGGCATATAAATCACTGGTTGCAAGATGAGAACCGAAGAGATCACAAGTAAAAAGAATTTTATCTTCTCTAAGGTAAGAGAGGATAGTCTCGGGCCAATGAACCCAGGGTGCATAGATAAACTCAATAGTTTTATTGCCGAGCGAAATTGTTTGTCGGTCTTCTATGGTTGTCATTCGACTTTCAGGAATTAACAGTAAATCCATTAGCATTGTTTTACATTTAGGACTGGTGATAACATTGGCTGAGGGATAAAGGTCTAATACTTTGGGAATTAATCCTGAATGGTCTTGTTCGGCATGATGGGAAATTATATAGTCAATATGTCTGATATTAAGTGCTTTGAGATTATCGAGAAATTCTCGCTCTTGTCTGGGGTCAGAAGAATCAATCAAGCAGGTTTTTTCTTTACCTTTTATTAAATATGAATTATAACTTGTGCCATCCGGCAACGGAATTAGCTCATCAAATAGTCTTCGGTCCCAATCAATCGTACCAATAGCATAGATATCAGGTTTGATTAATCGAATTGGCATTATTATGCCTCCCTTTCAAATTGGTCCTTGCCCGCTCCACATAAAGGACAGACCCAGTCATCTGGTAAGGCTTCAAATGGTGTGCCGGGTTTTATGTCGGATTCCGGGTCGCCTTTTTCGGGATCATAAATATAACCACAAACGGTACAAATATATTTATCCATTGTTTTCACCTCTTTCTTCTGTATTTTATTTTCTTCTTTAATATACGTTGGCGCAGTTTTTGGAGATTTACCTCGTTTTACTTGGTGATAATAAGCATAGGTCATCGGCACCCCATCGCTAATTAATTCTGCATCGATAATCTTGCCAATAAATAATGTATGGGTTCCTACATCCACACTATTTATCACTTCGGCTTCGATATAACCAATTGTATTATCCAGTACAATCGGGGCTTTAGTCTTACCAATTTTATATTTTACATCTTGGAACTTATCAATATTGCGCCCCGACTTAAACCCAAATTTTCCAATCAAAGTCATTGGAGTATCTTGTGTTAAAATCGAAACCGTAAAAGTTTTGCTACTTTTAATATACTCATAGGTCAAATTCTGTTTATTTATGCAGATACCAATACTCGGAGGTTCAGAAGTTAATTGGCTTACGACATTAGCAATCTGACCATTAAATTTTCCGTCTTGGTATGAACTAATTATATATAAACCATAACTAATCTTGGATAAGGTAGTTAGATTCATATAATGTAGAATATTTTTTTGTAATTATTTTTTTTTATAATGTTTATGTCCAATCTAATAGCCGCCTTTCGCCTTCAATCTTTTTAATATCAGTAATATCCTGGGTGACTTCTAAACATCCTAAGTATTTGTTGTCTTTTCGAAGAGCAAAGTATCTAATATAGATTAATCGATTATTGAGATTAATCCAGAATTCCGCAACATCTTTTTTGCCTTGGCGAAAACTTTCTAAAATTTGATTCACAATATGAACACTTTTGGGTGGATGGCAATTTTGCACTTTTCGGCCAATTACCGCTTTGGTTCGAGGAAAGATGCGGTCGCGGGTTTGACTAAAATATCTGACAGTATCTTCGGCATCAACAAAAGTAATATCAATCGGTAAAGTGTTCAACATCGTTTCCAGTTCATCTTGAAAGAATGTTCCGGTTTCCAATGATATTTTATCTTGGGCGAAAGACGAAGAACCGATAATTTTATTGTTGCCCAAAGATATTTTAGCCGCTTCCGGAGTGAAGCAACAATAACCGAACTCATCAAACTCTTTTCGGATTTCCTGCCATTCAGCATCATTAATGACTTTAAGTCCGGTCGGAAAGAGAATATTATTTTCCTTATAGAAATGGTTGGCAAGCATCTCAACTAAAGACAATGCTTGCTCTTTTAACTGGGTGGTAAAATCCTTAAAATCAAGATTGAATCGGTTATCAAACAGTTGATAAATGCTTTTCTTTATCGCCCGAATTTTATCGTGTTCTTGCCACATAATTGCCGGTGGCTGAGTGATACCATGTTTTTCGAAGTAGGGAAACAGAATATTCTCTTCGCGTTGATAATGGCTTTCTGAATCTTTTAAATGTTTTATAATTTGTTGTAAATGTTGTAATTCAGTATCAGTCTTAATTCTTTCCGCAATATTCTTTAAACCTTCTGCGGTCTGTAATAGTATTTTATGTTCTGCCATCAGAATATAAATTGGATGTCCTAAAGGAACTAAAGTTTCTTCTTTTTCCAAAGACTCCTTAAATAAAGCAATATGCAGATCGCATAGTCTGTGGAATCTCTTGTTGGGAAATCCCTTCGCTAATCAGTTCTTCTTCAATTTGAGCAATTTCTTCTGGTGTCGTATCTTGGAGCATAGCCTGGAATTGTTGTTTGATTTTTATTGGACTTTCGCCCATATGTAATCTTTTTATAATCGCTTTAAGAATTTCTTTTTTGTTAGAAATGCCACTCATATAACCTCCAATGATTTCTGTATTTTTTCAACCAATACGGATTCGGGAACTAAACCTTCGTATTGGACTGTTTCGTTTATTATGGTTTTGGGTACTGCGTAGACATTGTATTTATAAGTCAGATGGGGAAACTCGCTGGCTTCAATCATTTCTGCAGTTATATAAGGACTTTCCATTGCCACTTTATGGGCAAGTTGTACCATGGGTGCGCAATATGGACAGGTTAAAGTAACAAATACTTGAATCAAGATATTCTTATCAATATTTCTCACTTTCATTTTTGATTCCACGGATAATCCCGATTCACGGTGAGACACCATTTTAATTGCTTCAATGAGAGTGGGAAACTCATAACCAAAAGGAATACCATAAAAACGAATTCCATAATCATCACGGTCACTCTGAACAATTGTTGCGGGAATTTTGTCAATTTTGTATTTATCAGCAATTTCTTTGTCTAATGTAAAATTATAAATTTCCAGGGAAATTTTGTCGGAGAGTTTTGCGATTTGTTCCATTAATTTTCGATTTTCCTCACAATACTGACATTCCAATTCCTGAGTAAAGACAATAAGTTTTACTTTACCGGTAAGGTTTTCAAATTCTTTTTTTACTTGATTCACCACATTATCGCTTAATAAGGGCATAATACCTCCTAAAACCTAAAAAAATAATATTATTTAAAAGTTTTCTCATCTATCCATTAGACATTATAAAGTTTTTACAGATTCTAATTATATTATAGTTAAAATTAACCATATCAATACTAAATGGATATAGAATATTATACACTGCTTTAGCAAGATTGTCAAAAGTTTTGATAAAAGAACTCTGACCAAGTCAATATTGGTTCAAAAGGCATGAAATGCAGAAGCATAATTGTTAGTTTTTTCTTATGGGTCTTGGTGTCTCTTGAGCATTTTGCAGAGTTTTCTGAGAGAAAGTTTTACAAAGTTTACTTTTGATTACTTGAAACATGATTTTTGGTCTTACCACCATTGAGCCCCAAAACCAGTTGATTGCGTTCTATATTACTTTGTGCCAGTATAATATTGGAGGTGATTATCGGCCATTGCCGAACCCACATTAATCACGATAGATAAAGGAGAAATCTGAATAGATTGATATTTACCAGTCTCCGCAGGACCAAGATAATCAAGAGTCGTTACAGGTATGAAATCTTTAACAAGTTCTGCAAAATCTTTCCTTTGCGTATCTCCAACTCGTTACATTAGCCCATAATCATTTTTTTCTGAGATGCTGCAATATGTTTAACACGACAATTTGTCTAATCACAAACTTTTGTCGAACTCACTTTTAATTAGACCAGATTTCTAATTGAACAATAATAAAATTTTGAGCCAAACTTCTCTTAATTTCCATTATTATGCCAACTTCTTTTTGCAATAGAACGCACTTGTCCTCTAATCTTTCCAGACTTTTGCCATCTTCTGAGTTAAAGAAAAACATAAAAAACATTAGTTATAACTAATGTTTTAGACAAGGCGGATTTTTAGATAACTTATTGTTTTGCTTAAAGATACATCGTTTTGCCCTAAAAAGAGGGTACAGGTGCCTGTGCAAAAATGTGTATTTTAGACTTGACTA
>CAYYPG010000022.1:0-23144 GCA_964473505.1 uncultured bacterium
AGACATAATACGATTGAGTTTGAGTTTTTTAAAATTGAGCAGTTTACGAATCAGGCAGTTTTTTTTCAGAAGGCGACAGCCTATCAGTTATGGTATAATTTGATGCGGAAGAATTGTTATCGTAATAACAAAAGTCCGGATGAGCTGTTAAGAGAAGTTGCGCCTGCGATAAATCCAAAAGAGTTATTATTACCGATAATAGATCTTGACTTAGCGTTAGAAATTCGAGTAAAATCAAATATGTTGCAAACTGACATTGGGGGTCATGATGTACCCGGGCACGTCAATATAATCAGGGCTATATTATTAAAATATCAGCTATTATTATAATATGTATCAATATAAAAGATATCACAATAAGCCCATGAATTATCAAAGATATAGTGTTATAAACTTAATATCAGCTTCCCTTATAATCTGTATAAGTTTTGCAAATAAAATATATGACAATAAAAATCTTCCAGCAATTATTCAAACACATATATTATTTAGACATCAAAAATTACAGTTGCCTTGTAGCCCGCATCATTCTTCTGAATACTGAACATATGATAAGTTGGAGTTTTAATTTCAATTTTTATCCGATGTCGACACTTGTCAAATTTCTCGCCAGTAATAATGGCAAATAACTGATTGTTTTCAATCTTTATCTCCTTTACTTCTTTAGCCACAAAAAACTCCGTCGCAAAGATAAAGAGCAGTTCTCGGAACCAATCAAAAAGTAATTCTTCTAAAGATTGCGAAGCGATATTTATCTCTTTAGTCTCATTTACTTCTACAGTTTCTAAATCTAAAATATTATCAAAAATCGCAAAAAGCCCGTTAGAAAACAATTCATTCAAATTCTTGCCATAAATTTCTACTCCCAAATCTGAGGTATGGTCAAGATATTTATAACGCATATGCAATTCTAATGAATATAGATAAATTTGTCAAATGGTCAATGCAATATTGCAATATGTCCAACACATACTATACAGTTTATGAAATTTAATTATAATGGTTACGTGAAACAGATTTTTCAATTAGCAAAGGTTAATTTTAAAATGTTAAAAGCCGAAGGCAAAAAAAATAACCTATTGACTTATCATCAATTTTCAATTATTAATATTATACTTAGGGTCCGTAGCTCAGTTGGTTAGAGCAGCTGACTCATAATCAGCTGGTCGTAGGTTCAAGTCCTACCGGACCCAAAATGTTAAAATAAAAATAAAATTCTAATAAATCTAATCAAGATCAAATATAAAAATTGAATTCCTTTGAGCAACATATAATAGCAAATCAGATGAGATTAAAACATATAATTTCAATATAAATTCTCAAACTATGATTAGTTGGCAGGTGTATCGGGCTAAAGAAACGCCTAAAAAGACTCTATATGTCTCAATCATTCTTGGACTATTTATTATCTTTCTCGTGATATTTTATGGTATCTTTTGGGCGATATTTGCCCTAATTGTTTTATTTGCTTCGCTAAATGCTTACTTTCTGCCTACTAAATATACTCTTACCGATACGGATATTATTATTGACAAGAAATTATTTAAGAACAAATTAGAATGGTCCCGCTTTCGAAAATATTACATTACCACTACTGGCATCGTATTAAGTCCGTTCCCAAAACATAATTTTCTTGATAATTTTCGAGGCATTCATCTTTTACTTCCCAAAGAAAACAGCACAGAAATTATTGAATTCATAAAAAACAAACTTGACAGATCCGCAGATTTGGGATAATATTCCATAATGGCAAAATTAGATAAGAAAAAAGAAATTAAAAAACCAACTACTTCTAAAGTTCCTCCTCGTCCCAACATTGTTTTTAAACCCAAAAATTATATTCTGTTTTTAACTGGAGTGGTCACAATCATTTTGGGTTTTATTTTTCTTTCCCAGGGGTCAATTACTTTAGCGCCGATTTTATTAGTTGTTGGGTATGTGATTTTAATTCCACTTTCCATCATTTTGAAATAGTTTGAGTTTCAGAATTAAAAATTCTTCCAAATATATTTTTCTAATCAGGGGTTAGTATGAGATTATTTCATATTATTAAAGCCCAGCAGTTTAATCGCCGATTATTGGATAGAATTTTTAAAGTTGCTGCGGAAATGGAAAAAATCAATCTCGCTGGCGGTTCTAATATCCTAAATCGGAAAATAATGGCAACTATTTTCTATGAACCCAGCACCCGAACCAGATTATCGTTTGAATCCGCAATGATAAAACTAGGCGGTGAGATAATTTCAACCGAAAGTGCTAAAGAATTCTCATCGGCAGCCAAAGGCGAGTCTTTAGAAGATACAATTCGTATTATTGGTAATTATGCTGATGTTATTGTTTTAAGACATTATGAAAGCGGAGCCGCCGAAAGAGCGGCAAGAGTTTCGCCGGTACCAATCATTAATGCTGGTGATGGACCTGGTCAACATCCAACACAAGCATTACTTGATATTTATACAATTTATAAAGAACTCAGTCATATCGATGGAATCGCGATTGCGATGGTCGGCGATTTAGCATACAGTCGCACTGTCCGTTCACTCGCTTATTTACTCACAAAATATAAAGATATCAAGATGTATTTTGTCGCTCCCGATGTTGTTCAAATGCGAGACGATATTAAAAATTATTTGTTAAAACATAAAGTCTTTTTTTCAGAAGAACCAAATCTGGAAAAGGTTGTTTCGAAAGTTGATGTTATCTATCAAACCCGAATTCAAAAAGAGCGTTTTGGAGAGAATATTGAAGATTACGAAAAAGCCAAGGACAAGTATATTATTGATAAAAATATTCTTAAACTGATGAAAAAGCATGCAATCATAATGCACCCGCTACCCCGAGTTAATGAAATTGCGACCGAAGTCGATAATGACCGAAGAGCAGCCTATTTTCGTCAAGCACAAAACGGACTGTATATTAGAATGGCGTTACTCAAAATGATTCTTTTAGGATAAGGTTAACTGCCAACGGATAAAATGTGCCTTTGACAAGTATTACCGAATTTCAGAAATCATTCTTGTGGATAAGATAAAATCGCCTAAATCTCCATGAAAATTATTCATTACAACCAATTTATCTTACGCGGTGGTAAAATTATTATCCCGGGCAAAAAAATTATTGATAATCCAGATATTTACATAAGCAATGGTATAATTAAGCAAATTAGCCCTACCAAAATAAAAAATATTCCAATTATTAATCTTGAAACTGGACAATATATTAGCCCTGGTTTTATTGACCTCCACTGTCATTTAAGAGAACCCGGCGATACTCTATCAGAAAATATAAAAACAGGAACTTTATCCGCACTTGCTGGCGGTTTTACTAAAATATGTTGTATGCCGAATACTAACCCTGCAATTGATAATTTTAATCTTGTAAAACATATTCTTGAAAAATCCCGAAGAGTAAACCAAGCCGAAGTGTTAGTAATTTGTTGTGCGACCAAAGCACGTGCCGGCAAAGAAATTGCTGATATTAAAAATATGGTCAAAGCGGGTATTGTTGCTGTGTCTGATGACGGCTCACCTATAACTGACACGAAAATTATGTATCATCTTTTACTGTTAAGTAAAAAATTGAATATACCGATAATCAATCATTGTGAACTTATTAGTGCTTACTTCTTTCCTCACCGTAAGAACTATAGTTTCAATCACACCAGGATTTCTGATGTTTCGGAATCCTTGATGATTTTACGAGATATTATTTTAGCCGATTATACTCAAGGACGAGTTCACTTCGCTCATATCTCTACCCGAAATTCCGTCGATCTAATCCGCTGGGCAAAAAAACGTGGCATTCCAATTACTGCAGAAACCTGTCCTCATTATTTTGCCCTTACGGAAAAAGACCGGCTTGATTTCGATACAAATTATAAAGTTTCACCGCCGTTAAGAACAAAAACTGATGTTGAAGCTATAAAACACGGTTTGGCGGATGGTACAATTGATGCCATTGCCACAGACCACGCACCTTGGCATTTATCAAAAAAGCAAGTCGGTTGGGATAAAGCAAAATCCGGAATGATCGGATTAGAAACCGCTTTTTCCATAGGATATCAAGAATTAGTATTAAAAAAATATTTAACTTTAGAACAATACATCGCGTGTTTATCAATTAACCCGGCCAAAATATTGGGACTAAAAACACCCGAGAAAATCACTGAAGGCACTCCCGCAGAACTGACGATTTTTGATTTGAATAAAATCTGGATTCCAACGCAAGATAATATCTTATCCCGCTCAAAAAATTCACCTTTTTTGGGTCGAAGGTTAAAAGGAAAAATTGAAGTAGTAATCCTAAAAAACCGAATCTTTGATTTCAGGGATTAAGTATTCATCCTGGCTATATTGGGGTAGTGTATAATATTTAGTGTAAATTCGGTATCGATATGTTAAAGAAAAAGCGTATTCTCTCCACGTTTAAGCAAAAATAATAAGAAAGAGTATGAGCTCAAAAAATAATAAAAAAACAATTTACCATAAATCTTGACCCTACCTTATTGTAGATTCTTGTTTATCTTAACAACAAAAAATTTAATCAGAACGCGTTGTCTGTTTTTCAACTTTTTTAATATCTTTAGCGATCTGTTGCTTTAATTCATCGAGCGAAGCGAATTTTCGCTCTGGTCTTAGCCAATTTAGAAACTCTACGGTCACTGTTTTCAGTTGAAAATTAGGTGGTTTTTCTAAAAGATGAACCTCTATCTTCCTTCGCTGAGTTCGAGTATTTACGGTTGGTGCTGACCCAATATATAACAATCCGTTATATCGCATGTTTTCAATCCAAGCGTTAACACGATAAACACCGTCTGCAGGAATTAATTTTGCCTTTTCTTTCACTAATAGATTGAGAGTGGGAAAACCAATTTTTCGGCCTAATCCTTTTCCTTTTATAACTTTACCAGTTAAAGAATAATTATATCCTAAAAGTTCATTAGCGCGCTTGACATTACCTAAAATTAATAACTCACGAATACGTGTGCTTTTAATTGGTGCCGCATGATATTTTAACGCTGATACTACCTTTAGTTCAAAATTAAATTCTCGCCTTAATTTCCTCAATAAACTGATATTGCCTTTCCCTTGCTTACCAAATTGATGGTCTTCGCCAACAATAATGACCGAGGGTTTAATCGGTTTTACAATATAATCGGTAACAAATACTTTAGGCTCAAGTTGTTTGACACTTTGAGTAAATTCTATAATGCCTAAAAATTTTATCGAATAGTTTCTTAAAATTTTAATTTTTTCTTCGTCGGTAGTTAACAAGAAATGGAAATCCGGATAAATCAACCTTTGAGGTATGGGCGAGAAGGTTATAACTCCAAATGGTTTATTTAACTTTCGAGATAATTCCATCCCTTTGCATAATATTTTTTGATGACCTCGATGTAATCCATCAAAACTCCCAATAGTAACTACTGAGCCGACAAGCTCAGGATATGGACGCTGAACTTTAATATGATATATCTGCATAGATCAAGCGATCAGGAAGTACTTTCTTGTCTTTACGCTTTCCCATTATTAAAACTTGGTTTTGTTTATCTACAATCCTAATTAAATGAGATTCGAGTTTGCCATTATTTATTTGTGTTAAGTCTAAAGGTTGACCATTAAGTGCCTTAGCAATAATTGTATCGGAAACAACGACCGCCGGAATATGACTTAACGCAACATTGAGCGGTAGTATCGCTTTTTCTATTAAATCATAATTTATACTTTCTAAATCAATCGCATCTTCTATCTTAAATTTTCCAATTCGTATGCGGGTTAATTCAGCTAAGCAGCCACCACATCCTAAAAGTTTACCAATGTCACGCGCTATTGCTCTGATATAGGTTCCTTTACTAACGGTCGTTTTGATTGTCAAGTAAGGCAGATTAACATTAAGTAATTCAATGTGATTTATTTCAATTTGTCTTGCCTGGGGCGTAAAATCGATGCCTTTCCGCGCTAAATCATACATCCGTTCGCCCTTATATTTCAGTGCGGAAAAGCGTGGTGGCGTTTGAATTTTTATGCCGACTAAAGAATTAATAACCCTTAAAACTTCTTCTTTATCGATATGTTCACAGGCGCTTTCTCGGATTATCTTTCCTGTAATATCATCAGTATCCGTGTCCAAGCCTAAACGAATTTTAGCAATATATTCTTTATCGTCCGCACTAAGATACTGGGCAATTTTAGTCGCATCACCTAAAAGAATAATTAATAAACCTTGAGCCTTAGGGTCTAAGGTACCGGTATGACCAACTTTTACTTTTGGAATTAGAGGTTTTATTTTACGGATGCAATCGTATGATGAAATACCTGGTGGTTTATTTACTAATAAAACCCCGCGCAAAATCTTCGGAAGCGAACTATTTACCTTCGGTCTTTTTGGATAAATCATCAAGAATTAACCCAATCCTCTGTTCCGCTTGAAGTAAAGTATCGATCTCAAAATGAATTTCAGGCATAGTTCTTAAAATCACCTTTTGTTTTAAAAGGTGTCTCACATAGCCGGCCGCATGATTGAGTCGCCGAAGAGTTTCTTGTTGTCGGGCTTCGTCACCGATAACCGAAAAATAAATAAAGGCTTTTTTGTAATCACTACTTATTTTGGCACCAGTAATAGTAACAAATCCGATATTGGGATCAGCCAAATCGTGAAGCACAATTTGGGCAACTGCATCTTTTATTGCATTCGCAACTTTTTTTTCGCGATAAGGCATAAATAATTATTATCTAAAAATAGTAAATTGTAAAGAGAAAATATTACCAATATTAAATATTAGAGAATCTTTATGACATCTCAAGGCAGCAATATCATCACGCATAAGATATTATTGTAGTGTGTAAAAATATTTGTCAATATTAGAAAATCGTTACTTTATGACCCTAACCGAATATTTCTTGTAGTGCTTAACCATACAATCTAACAAAATTTTTTTATATACAATTGTTAGATTTCTGCTAAACTTTCTGATAAATATTCCTAGGAAACAATCTTATATCTAAACTTTGATATATTTAGGAATTTAGGAGAAGAATAGCGAAGATGTAATTTTTTTTAGATATCATTTTGGTTTTTTAAAAGTATTTTAATTGATAAATTAGGACTAACAGATAGGCGGTCCTACAAATGGTATATAGGGTTACTTAGACCTTTCAATAGGCTGGGTTTAGTTAAACCCAGAGCTAGCCCTACCTTAGTTTACGTATTGTTCCTTAAAGAGTTTTTGCATCATAAAAACATCAAGTAGCAAAACTGCTAAAAAGTTGTCCGTTCTTTTACAAACTTATTTTTAGCCTTGGACTACTGGTTGTTAATTAAAATAGTTTAGTTTCATCACATAAACAAAAGATCAGTATGAAGTACCAAAACCTTTCTTTCTGTTTTATTGATAATAATCATTATCAAACACTGAATGTTTAATCAGATTGATTTTAGTTCGCACAAATATAGCATTCTGGGACAATAAACTTTTTCAATATTGTTTTCGTATGGCAGTGTACAATATTTTGTGTAAATTTACTGTTAAGCTGTTAAAGAAAAATAGCATATCTTACTCCACGTTTTAATAATAATAATAATTTAGAAAGGGAAATACAGCTACTAATTCGAGGTACCGAGATGTGTTATCTATTTCTCAGACCCACTTTATTTTGTATAATACGTCCACCACACGAATTTTGTTATTAGTATTAAGTAGCTGCTGTTTAAGACAATTATAAGGCTTTTGCTGGACAAGAACGTAAATACTTTCATAAATTGTTATAATAATTGGTAGATGGCTTTCTTAAATTTAAAAACGATAGGGCTATATTTTGCATATTGCCTCGTATCTTTGAATAATTATTTAAAATTAACTTTTGCTAATTGAAAAACCTGTTTCACGTAACCATTATAATTAAATTTCATAAACTGTATAGTATGTGTTGGACCGATTGCATTATGTGATTGACACTTTAATTTAACTGCTTATAATTTATCTCAATATTTTGATATGAAAATACGTATTATTGTAACTGGTGGAACTTTTGATAAAGAATATAATGAACTAACCGGCGAATTATTCTTTAAGCGCACCCATATTTATGATATGCTGAAATTGGGACGATGTAAACTTGATATCGTGATTGAAGAACTTATGATGGTTGATAGTGCGTTTATGACTGAAACTCAAAGAGAAAAAATAATTGAAGCAGTAAAAAATGCGCCTGAGGACCAAATTTTAATCACTCATGGAACTGACCAAATGGTTCAAACTGCAAGTGCTTTAGGACAAGCGATAAAAAACAAAACCGTAGTATTAACCGGAGCAATGGTGCCTTATAGTTTTGGTAGTTCAGATGGAATGTTTAATTTAGGTGCGGCTTTAGCCTTTGTTCAGACCTTACCATCAGGAGTTTATGTTGCTATGAACGGCAGATACTTTCATTGGCATAAAGTCATCAAAAATAAAGACACCGGTTATTTTGAAGAAGTTGAGCATTGAAATCAGCCGGCAAGTTCAAGCTTATTCACCAAGTCTTAATTGAAATATTGCGATCGTCTTTAGAAAGTTATCAATAATCCATTTTTTAACCAATAAATATAATAATCATAATTATTGGTGGGAAAATAAGCAAAGACTTTTTCTTTTATTTACACCATTTTCTAATAATTGGTAAACTCTTTGTGAGCCCAATCTCAAGATATTGTCAAGGTGTATAAAAAGAGAACTCTGACAAAGTCAATATTGGTTTAGATGGCATGAAACGCAGAAGCATAATTGATGGTTTTATCTTATGGGCACGCGCCTCTTAAGCAATTTTCAGAGTTCTCTAAAAATTCATTATAGTTAAATATATCTTTTTCTGTAAGGTCAGATCAAAAAAGTGTTGTCAAACTCGTGTTGAAATTTATTGTAATCAGACATCTCTTTTTTTCTGTAAAGTTCAAGATATTATCACTGTGTGTAGAAATTCATTATAGTTTGACGTATATTTTTCTTGTAAGGTCTAAGCAGAGATGTTTTTGTTAATAGCATCAGATGTGACCAATCCACTTCCTTAATAATCCCGTAGGCAGTCCTTAGAACCATCCACCTGTTAGTTTTAGGCATACTCCAGGTTAGTCTTGGGCATACCTCTCTAATAATTCTTATAGAGAACTATACCTATTATTGATAAGATCTTAGTCTATACTACAGATAAAACGGATTACAGAATTTTACTGATAGAAGACTTTTCAATCTCCTCAATCCGTATAAAACATACTATTAATAATTATTACCATTTTAATAATCAAAACCGCAATAAGTCTAAGCCTTCTGGTAAAAGAAATTGCTCAGCGTCCCAATAAAATCTTTTCTAATTCTTTTACTGATGTAACAATATAATCAGGTTGTTCTGCGACTATTTCTTCATAAGTACCATATCCATATAATACGCCAATTGATTTGATATGATTCTTTTTAGCGCCAATAATATCATCGGCTCGGTCACCAATCATTATAAAATCGGAATTATGGTCTTGGGGAAATAGAGAAATGGCAAGTTTGATTAATTCAATTTTATTTGTACAAGTTAAATCCATATTACTACCAACTAATTGGGTGAAATACTGTTTTAAACTAAACCGGTCTAAAATTTGTTGGGCATAATAACTGGCTTTAGAAGTAACACAGACTAATGTTTTATTGTTTGCCTTAAGTTTAGTTAACAATTCGGGAATATCAGGATAAACGCGGTTTTCCCAAATGCCTTTGACTCCATAATACTCGCGATAAACTGATACTGCATAGCGGGCAGTATCTTTATCCAAGCTGAAATATTTTTCAAACGATTCGGCTAAAGGTGGTCCAATAAATTTTTCCAGATTTATATTATCTGCTTTTAACTTCATTTTATTTAAAGCATAGCGGATAGAGTTTGTTATTCCTAATTTGGAATCAGTTAGCGTGCCATCTAAATCAAAGAGAAGAATTTTACTGGAAATCATATTGTTAAGTCTGTGAAATCATGTGAAATCAACTGAATGCCACAAGCAAAATAGATAAACCGAAGAAGTATCAAGTGATTTGGTTGTATCCTGCGGTCAAAAAAGAGGTAGTGTCTGGTATTTTGTGTAGATTTAGTATTGATATGTTAAAGGAAAAGATATAGCCATTTCTTTTTTTAATAGTTAGAACGGAGTATACATTTATGGGAAAGAGATTGAATTTACCCAAAATCTTGATGCAATCAAAAAAGACTTATTCGCCATGCGAATGATTTTTAATGTGCATAGATTGTTTTTATTAAGATTTTGCTTTGAGGCATATTCATCAATGGATTATTTTACCATTCAATTTATAATTAGTTTCCAAGAAGTGCATTTTTGCAGTTTCTAAAGTCAATCATTTGCTGTGATTGTTTTTTCATTCAGTTTGCGCAATATTTCTTCAGCAATTTTGCGGTTAAAACCTGAAAGATTAGCAATTTCTTCAATTGAGGCATTCTTGATTTTATCCAAACTACCAAAATGTTTTATTAAGGTTTGCTTACGTTTAAGACCAATACCAGGAATATTATCTAATTCCGAAGTAATTAATTTCATACCGCGTAATTTCTTATGATATTTAATCGCAAAACGATGAGCCTCGTCGCGAATTCGTTTAAGCAGTTTTAACGCCGGTGAATATGCTGGAATCGAAATCTCTTGACCATCACTATAGTATAATGTATCCGTTCTTTTAGCAAAAGCAAGTAAGGGAATCGGTTTCGGCGCATCAGCATATGCTTTTTCCGCAGCGGAAAGTTGACCTTTGCCACCATCAATCAGAACCAGATCTGGTAGCGGTTGATTTTGAGCACGCATTCTCTTTAAGCGTCGGGATAATACTTCTTGAATCATTGCATAGTCGTTAGGTCCATAAACAGTTTTAATTCGAAACATTCGATACTCTTTCTTATTGGGATATCCATTGATAAACACAACAATTGAACCAGTGGCTGAAGTTCCCGCAATATTAGAAACATCAACCCCTTCAATTACTTTAGGCGGTTGGGCTAAATTTAAGATGCGTTGTAATTCAGCAAGTCCTGGTAATACTTTAGGGATGGGCATAATTTCGGCTAAACCAACATCTGCATCTGTTTTGGCTAATTTTAATAACCGTTTTTTTATACCCGCACGAGGAAAATAAATTCGAACCTTTTTATTTTTTTCTTGTTGTAGCCATTCTCGAAAAACCTGCTTGTTTTTAAGATTTATCGGTAGGATAATCTCATCCGGTATATCATCGGTGTGGAGATAGACGGTTCTTAAGAGAGTCTCAATGATTTCTTCATCCGCGGTCTTTTTATTTAAGACAAAGGGATAATTTTCTTTGCCAATAATTTTGCCATCCCGCACTTTAATCAAAGAGGCATTAGCATAAGATTTGATAAGTCCTTTTTCTTGGGCAAAAGTTTCTGCCACTGCAAGACCAATGATATCACGCGAGGCAATGTCAGTAAATACCGCATCTTGTTTTTGGATAATGTCTCTTAAGGCAAAGAGTTGGTCCCGGAGAATTGCCGCAGTTTCAAAATCTTCATTTTCCGCCGCATCTTTCATTCGTTGTTCAATTTCCTGCTCTAAATTTTTGGATTTTCCTGATAAAAAGGCAATTGCATTGTTTATTCTTTGCCGATAATCTTGTTCGGAAATATTTCCTTGGCAAGGCGCCAAACACCGATTCATCGCAAAATTCAGGCAGGCGCGTTCGGGTTTGGCTAAAGGAAGTTTTTTAGAGCAAATTCTAATTTTAAAGATATTTCTTACTGCTTTAATTGCCCGACGCAGATTCTTGGCATTGGTATAAGGACCAAATAAGACTGAGTGGTCTTTTTTTAAATTCCGGGTTGCAAAGATTCGAGGAAATTTTTCCTGAACCGTAATCTTAAGATAAGGAAATTTTTTGTCATCTTTTAAGCGAACATTAAAACGCGGTTTATTAAGTTTGATTAAATTGTCTTCAAGTACTAAGGCTTCAACCTCAGACTTGGTCACAATAATTTCAAAATCACAAATGTTTCTTAATAAGGTCTCACGAGGATAATCCCTTTGTTGTTGGGTATAGGCGCGAAGCCGTTCTCGAAGATTCCTTGATTTGCCCACATAGATAATTTTACCGTTTTTATCTTTTAAGAGATAAACGCCGCAGGTATTGGGCACTAAATTTATCTTTTCCAGGGGCAACATTAAGATGAAAAAATCCCTTAAATTCTACCTTTATTCCAACTATCCTGAAATCCTAAATATTTTAAACTGAAAATGATAATTTTAATGTTATAATTTTTAAGGTTATAATTTTAAAGTTATAATTTCGTTATAATTTTATGGTAAGTTTCTGAATCTATCCTTTCACTACGCCTAAAGGTCTCATTTTAACAACTTTTTTCGAGATGCCGGCATTATGACAGATATCAACCACGATGTCAACATCTTTATAAGCATCCGGCACTTCTTCGCGCAAAACTTCACGGCTTGCGGCCATTACTAAGATTCCTTTTGATTTTAGTTCTCGGGCAATATCCCGATTTCGGGTTTCATCCAAGGCTTTAGTTCTTGACCAGACGCGACCTGCGCCATGACAAGTGGAACCGAAAGTTTCCTCAAATGCTCTTTGGGTTCCTAAAAGCAAGTAGGAATTCGTTCCCATATCACCAGGAATAATCACAGGTTGACCGATTGGTCTATATTTTTCGGGTAATGCTGGATGTCCGGGAGGAAAAGCCCGGGTAGCACCTTTTCGGTGTACGCAGACCATCTGTTTTTTACCGTTAACTATATGTTCTTCGAACTTCGCAATATTATGCGCAACATCATAGATTAGTTCCATTCCTAATTGCTCAGGCGATTTATTGAAAACTTGACTAAACGCTTCGCGCACCCAATGGGTAATACATTGTCGATTTGCCCAGGCATAATTTGCCGCACAGACCATTGCTGAAAAATACGCTTGACCTTCAGGCGATTCAATAGGTGCACAAGCAAGCTGACGGTCAGGTAAAGAAATATTGTATTTTTGGACTGCTCGTCCTAAATCTCTTACATTATCGTCACAGATTTGATAACCCAGACCACGCGAGCCGGTATGAATCATCACGGTAATCTGGCCCTTTTCTAATTGGAAAACATTAGCGGCTTCAGGCGCATAGATTTCAACTACTTCCTGAATTTCTAAAAAGTGATTACCAGCACCCAGTGTCCCCAATTGCGGTGCACCCCGTTCTAAGGCACGACGAGAAACTTTGGATGGGTCAGCACCAGCCATTTGCCCATGTTCTTCAGTATGTTCCAAATCTTCTTTTGTGCCATAACCGTTTTCATACGCCCAGCGGGCACCTTTGAGGAGGACTTGTTTCACTTCACTTTCAGAAATTCTAATCTTACCAGTTGAGCCGACGCCTGACGGAACATTGTGAAATATTGAGCGCACTAATTTTTCTAAAATATCCTCTGTAATATCCTTTCGAAAAAGATCGGTGCGAAGTAATCGGACACCGCAATTAATATCATAGCCGACACCACCTGGTGATATGACTCCAGTTTTCGTATCAAATCCTGCAACTCCACCAATGGGAAATCCATAACCCCAATGTACATCTGGCATTGCCATTGAGGCTTTTAAAATTCCCGGCATGGTTGCGACATTGGCTACCTGTTCTGGTGCCATATCTTCGCGGACTTTGTTAATTAAACGGCTATCAACATATATTATGCCGTCAACTCTCATTTGTGATTTATAACTTTTAGGTATTTTAAACCGATAATTATCAATTTTCTCCAATGGACCAGTCCAACCAGTTGTCATAATTCTCTCCTTTAATTTAATTTTATTGAGTTCTCACCAAAAAATAATTTATGATAATCCATATTTATAAATAATATTATTATAGAAAAGATAATTTTCATGTCAATCTTAAGGATATTTCAGTTTATTAAAGAGAAAGGTGTATCCTCTTTATGTTTAAGCAAAATCCAATAAGAAAAAAGTGCATGTCTCTGGAAAATAAAAAAGAATTTACACAAAAAATTTTAACACTACTGATATTATAGCTTTTTAAGAAAGGCCACTCAAATGAGTCTGTAAAGATAATATTAAATCAAAAATCTATAGGAACGAGTAAAAAGCAAGGTTTATTGTAATTGTCTAATTGATTCTTGAGAGAACTCTAACAAAGTCAATACTACTCTAGAAGGTATGAAATGCAGAAGCATAATTGTTGGTTTTTTCTTGTGGGGTTCGGTGTCTCATGAGCATTTTTCAGAGTTTTCTCTTGATATTAACCCCAAGTGTTTATTTATTTTCTAATGTTTGGGGAGAAAGCTAAAATCTGATTATAATCGATATTCGGACTAAATTTCGTCGGTTACAATTTCTTCCTTCAATTGCTCGGCACTTAGTTCAAATGTAAGGCAACATCGTAATTTTCCGCAGACACCAGAAATTTTTTCTGGTTCTACATAAACATTTTGCTTTCGGGCTATACTTAAAGTAATAGATTGAATCTGACCTAAAAATCTTCGACAACATATTTCCCGACCACAAACACCGATACCGCCTAAACACCGCGTATAATCTCGTACGCCAATCTGTTTGACCATAATACGTGTACCAAAAGTTTTAGTGAGCATTTTGAATAACTTCGCATAGTCAATTCTTTTTTCGGCAATCAAATAGCAATTTATTTTATAGCGATTAAAACTTTTATCGACTAAAATAACCTTAGCTGACGGTTCAAGGCTTTTTACGATGGGGTCAATTGTGCCGTGCAAGTCCTCGGCTTCTTTTTGGAGAATCATTTGCTGATTGATATCCTCCTCTCTTGCTTTCCGGATAATTTTTCCATAGATTGCTGATTGAGCGTAAGGCACAATCTTTACAATTTCTCCTAATAAGATCTCTTTATAAAGACTAATTAATACCCAATCTTTAAGCTTGAATTCTTCCTTGGTTTCATCGGATTTTACTAAGACCAATTCTTTTCGAAAAGGATTTATTTGGACTTCGAAACAGCAGATATCCTTTTTTTTAGTTGGATTTTGTGACCTCGTATCCATAGATTTTTAATTACTCCTTAATATCAAGTTCTTTTTATGTTGATATTGGCTAAGAGAATCTTGAATAGTTTTTTGCCATATTATCTTTAACTATATTCTAAATATCAAGTTTGGATAATAAGATTGTGGTCCTGGTAGGGCGTAACAGAATGGTTAATCGGTCTGTAATCATTTTATCCTCAAGTCCTTTAAAGGTATTGGGAACATAGATTTGGTAAGATAATTTTTAATCAATTGCCATTTTATGTTATCGGTAACTTATCGCAAATCATTTAATTCCAAAGGGTCAATATATCTTTCCCATTCTGGATGTTTTTTTTCCGCATCGGTATTTGAATAGATTAAAGGAAAACTGCCGTCATTACGGATATCAATAAAAATAAAATGGAACCCTTTTTCATAGTAATACCAATGTTCGTGCGGTTTAACATGTTCAATCATTGTGTGGACAACAATTTCATCCGGCGCACCATATTTGATATAAATTCTTCCTCGGTCTGTTTCCCAGCCGGCTTTTCCTGATACCTGGTATTTAGTTTCGGCATATTTCATTCGATTTACAAATTCCGCAAAATTATGTTTCCGCCAAAAGCGTCTTAGAAATTCATGTTTTCCTTCAGGACTTAGTTGCCGATATTGCTTTAATTCTTTAGGTGTGGCTAATAAATCAATCTTTCGATAATAGAAAGTATCTTCTGATGATAGAAGCTCTTTTTTAAATGGTACGGAACTTATCTCTTTTTCGCCAATATAAAATGCTTTCTTTTTACTTGCGGTCTGATTGGATGAGTTATCCTTTAATTGAATGTCTAAAAGATAGTTACCGGGCTTTAATCCTTTAGTACTTAAGGCAAAGGCATAAGCAAAACTACTACCTGTCTTCTTTTTAACTTCCGTTGGAAAGGTTTTAACAATTGACGGTAAATAATCACTTCCAATGTTGGAAATGCGATAAGTAAATTCATAAGGCAAGGTATCTTCAGTTAGATTATAGCCTTCAACATAAACATAAATTAACTCGTAGCCTTGGCCAAATCTCCTACTAGGGTTAGGAATAATCTTCAAGCCTTGTTTAGAAAATTTACCCCCTAAAGTATCGGATTTTATTGAAGAGGCTAACTCAATATCACTTAATGCCGGCATCGACTCAAAATTAGCTACAATGATGGTATCGGTAAAGGTTAAAGTTGAAACCGCATCTTTAAGCATTAAGCGGAACCAATATTTTCCGGGTCGGGCAAAAAAACCAAAACCATCAACTAAGGTCATATCTCTTTTTTCTGCCTCTTCAAAAGATGAAATTATTGCTCGACGTTCAAAATTATCAACAATTGATTCCGGTGTATTAAGACTTCTCAAATAAAATGAACCCTGATAATGAGTCGCAATCGTATCATTTTTGTAGTGATAGCGAAAGACATTATAAGGACAGGAATAATAAACCTCGACTAAAGCCAGATTTTGACCATATTTGAATGCAGCCCAATCAACGGAAAGTTGTTGGGCGAACAGAACTTTCACTGAACATACTAGTATAATTTCTAAAAGTCCGATTAGATAATTAAAATTTCTTAGTTTTCGGATAAATGTTTTTCGTTTCATATTATCATGGAATTATATTGGTTTTCTCCACCTATTAATTGGTAAATATTCATATCGTAGTTGAGGACATAAAGACAAAACAGCATTTTCATAAAAGACATTAATTATTTTCGAAATTGATATTTTAGCAGAGAAATGTTCATTTTATCTCGGTCAAAACAAACTCACCAAATCCACTACGGTCGACAAAAACAAATTGTTTGCCTAAACGATAATAATACCAGATTTCATAAGGATTGCGGTGTCGTTCAAATGTTCCGAATTCGATATAATCGGGTTCGCCGTATTTCATATAAATTTTAGCCCGGTCGGATTTATAACCTTTATCTCCACTGGAAAATTTTTTTATGCAATAATCAATCCGGGCAAAATATTCTTTTTCCGCTTCATTTATTTCCGTAATTGGATTCGGGTCATATCTCTTCCAAAAAGCATTCCATACAGATTCTCTAACCGCAACATCTGCCATCTTGAGATTACGCATTTCGGTTTCTGTGGCAAGATACATTAACCGCTCGACCATTTCTAAATATTGGGCGGTGGAATAAAAAAATGCATTTTGAATTTCAAAAAAATCGGTCGTGGTCAAAATTTTTTTATGATTACGGTCATAACCGTTAAATGTGAGCCGAAATCTTCCTTCCTCATCGTCGGTAAGATTACGCACCGGAGATGAGAAATTAAAAACAATTCTTTCCTGACCGGTTACGGTATCAGGTATACTCGTGGAGACTAAAGGAAATCTTTTTTCGGCTCGTAAACGCGATTTCTTTTTTTCGCCTGCGCTCAGTCGGGAAGAGAGATATTCTTTTTTAATTAAGAGCGAACAATTTATGATTGGGGTTGAAAAAAATTCCAGCCGAATTCCTAAGGTTTCATCTTTTCCCTTATCTGTTGAATAGATTTTTTGAGGATTAGGTAGCGAGTTTTTGTAGAACAGAATTTGATGGTTAAGATTAGAAAGTGAGATATCATAATGCTCATCACCAGAATTATCGGAGTTTAAGTCTTGGATTTTTGCCTTTAAGGTCAATTTACCTTTGTTGGGGTTCGGATATATAAAATCAAGCGTCAGACTATCAATCACTGATTTGGTTGCAAGTTTGGTGTCTTCGTACTTTTCTACGGTTAGTTCTCGGACTAACACTTTACCTGCAATAAGTTCTTTTGGGTTCTCAATCTGAAGGGTGATTTGATAACGATTCTGAAATCTACCATCTGGCAGTTTAGTAAAATAAATTTGGGAATATGGAAATTCATAAAAATATTGTAGTGCATACCGATTTTCAGCTTTGGGCGTTATGAAATAATTGGAAGAAAACTTAATTTCTGCAGAAAAGGTATTAGTGATTAAAAATAAACTTATCAGTAAAGACAATATTACTATTTTATTTAAAAAAGTATTAATACCTAACAATGAACTCTTAACTAATGATAATATCACCATCTAATTAAAAAGTATTAGAAACTACCAATGAAATTTTAAGTGATAATATCACCATTTTATTAGAAAAAGTATTCGTACCCGAAAAATGAACTTTCAAGTAATGATAATATCACCATTTTATTAAATTAGTTGCGTTTTTTATAAGCCGACAACATCTACATTCAAGGTTCAGAAATATTAGCATACCATAAGTATCAGAATCTAATCTTTGTTTGTGTTTATATTATTTTAACCTAAGATAACGCTTTCGTCAATTATCTTGACTGATTGAAATGTATTTTTAGTCATTAATTGCCACACTATTTACCAATCTTTACAAAGGTTTTGCGTTTACTATCATAAAGACTATCTTGACTAATTGAATATTATTTTTAGTCATTAACTGTTGGAACCAATACCAATCTTTATAAAAGATTTGCGTTTGCTATCATAAAGATATGTAATTGGAAAACTTACGATTTTTATTCAGGATTACGTAGTAAAAATATTTATCAGCTTGAGCAGAAAGAATTTGTCTGATAAAAACTATTTTTTTGTTTTCGGTGAAAAGAAGCGACGGCCTTGAGTGGTGGCAATAATCTCTTTGAATAAGGTAATAAAGTCTTCTCCTTTTTTAACAAAATCTAAATTAGCGGTATTAACAATTAGTAAAGGCGTAGCATCATAGTGTAAAAAGAACCGGCTATAGGCATCCGAAAGGGCTTCAAGATATTCCGGACTAATTTCCTGTTCAAAACTTCGACCTCTTTTTTTAATTCGTTCTAATAACAAGGGAATTGATGCCTGAAGATAGACAACCAAGTCCGGTTTGCGTACATCTTTTTCTAAAAAATCATAAATCTTCTCATATAATTTTAATTCATGCTCTGAGAGATTTAAGTAAGCAAACACACGGTCTTTATAAAAAGTATAATCAGAGACGACTCGTTCTTGGAATAATACCTGTTGGGAAATCTGTTGTTGTTGTCGGTGTCGAGAAAGCAGAAAGAACAACTGGGTAGGTAGCGCATAGGTTCGCATATCTTGATAGAAATTAGGCAGAAAGGGATTTTCTTCAACTTCTTCTAAGATACAGCGCGCATTTAATTTCTCCGCAAGTTTTATTGCCAATGCGGTTTTACCAACACCAATCATTCCTTCAATGGCAATATATCTTATATTCGTGTCAATATTGGTTGATTCTGCCAAAGGACGACTCCTTTTTGGTCAACTGAATTTAATATATCTTTAATCGGTTTTTTTATGACCGGATGAAGTAAGTCAGGTTCTAAATCACACAGCGGTATTAATACAAAAGCCCGTTCATTGAGTTTCGGATGGGGAATTTTAAGCGTTGGGGTGTTGATAATTCTATCGTCGTAGAACAAGATATCAATATCAATTGTGCGGAGTAAATTTTGAATACCCCTTTTTCTTTTTCGGCCTAATTTATACTCAATACTATGGACAACTTGAAGTAATGCTTCCGGTTCATATTCAGTATGGCCAAAGACAACGCAATTAAGAAACTTTGCCGATAAATCCGGCCCCGAATGGATTAATACCGAGCTATCAATTTCAAAATCAATAACCGGCTCAGTTTCATAAATTGGCGAGACACGAATCACATTAATATTGTGTTCCGAAAGACTCAGAATTGCACTCTTAATCATTAACTCACGGTCATTTAAGTTAGAACCTAAACCTAAAAATATCCGAGCCATATTTTAGACTACTAATTTTTATCTAAAAGTCAAGACATAATGCATATATATCTATTTACTCTGGGAATCTAATGATATATTGAATATTTTATAAACTTTAACAGTCCTTTTTTATTAGGATAAAGGACTATGTATCTTTACTCTGGGAATCTAATGATATATTGGATATTTTATAAACTTTAACCGTCATTTTTATTAGGATAAAGGACTCTGTCAAATTCAATATTGGTTCAAAAGGTATGAAATAGAAGAAGCATAAATGTTATGAGTCTTGGTGTCTCTTGAGCATTTTCAGAGTTTTTCAAGATACCTCATTGACAATCTTGAGAAAAACCGTATTGGTTAATTTATCACTACGAAGTGTTCGGGTTATCATTTTTATTAGGATAAATGACTCTGCCAAATTCAATATTGGTTCAAAAGGTATGAAATAGAAGAAGCATAAATGTTATGAAGTCTTGGTGTCTCTTGAGCGGTTTTCAGAGCTTTTCACGATACCTCATTGACAATCTTGAGAAAAACCGTATTGATAAATTTACCACAACGAAGTAACTTTTTATATGATAACCTCATTGACAATTTAGGTATTGTAAGGATTCTCAGACAGTCTTTTTTACTGAGAAGAAATGCAGTGATGATTTTTTTGCTACTAATAATTAAAGCTCCTACTTTACTATCACCAGAATTATTATTAAAAACTACTTCGAACCTTTATGGTATCTTATAGATAAAGATGATTTTCAGTTCGCATCGGTATTTAGGCTTTATCGTTCTTATTATTGGATTTTGGGGCAGACTTTTTGGGGATGTAACCTTTATACTGACTGATGACTAAAAATGATTCTCTGTCCGTATCAGGTTATTTATATTGGCTTTTAGCTTTAACTATTATTGTTAACAACTTTTTCCGAAATCTTTATATTGTTTTATTGGCAGGTAGGCGAAGATGATGATTCTTTATCCGTATCAGATTTTTCGTATTTAGCCTTTATCAGGTCTTCAATCGTTCTGGTTTCCTCTGCGACGACTAATGATTTTACATGGGCAAATTCTTGTTCAATAAATTTATTGTATTCTTCTAATTCCCGCAGGGCTTTTTTACCGCTAGCATATTCTAAACAACGCAGCCGTCGTAACAAAACTTCATGAGGCTTATCCGAAGTATAGGTTAATAAGGTATACCGCGCAACAAAAGCATGACAATTAGCACATTCCACATAAACCTTAATATTATCACCAGTTTTTACTAAGACATTATTAATTAAAGTCGTGCTTTTGCATTTCGGACAGGTTTCTCTTTTAGCACTTTCCATAAAATATCTCCTTTTGAATATTCTTTAACACATGCTTTCTATCTCATATCAATATTATAACTATTCTTAATAGCGAAGCAAGTAATTTCAATAATACAATAATGGCTATTGAAAAAATCGCAATAATCTCAGTACTGATATCTTTCTTTAGCATATTAGATTTTAATTAAAAGAGAAATGAGTAGCACAAATAAGACGATAATGATTGCGGAAAAGATAGCAATGATTCCGCCATATTTGACCATATCTTTTGTTTTTATTAACCCCGAGCCATAGGCAATGGCATTTGGTGGTGTGCTCACCGGCAAGACCATAGCAATCGAGGCTGATAAACCGACGGATAAAGCAGGTCCAATTGGTTTGGCACTTAAACTAATAGCAATCGGCAAAAGAATTGCTGCCGCACTGGTATTAGAAATAAAACTCGTTAAGAAAATCGTAATTAGCGTAATACTAATTAACAGGACAATATTAGGAAACGTGGCAAAATTAATTTGACTAACAAACCAACTGCTTAATCCACTTTTTTCAATAGTCATTCCTAAAGACAGGCCACCGCCCATCAAAATTAATGTATCCCAGCCAATACGACCAAAATCTTCTTCTTTTAATAATCCTGAACCACTAAATATAATCACCGGTAATAAAGCCACAATACTAGTTGGAATTTTATGAAGTTCATAAGTTAACCATAATAGCAATGTTCCAAGAAAAACGATAATAATTAATTTTTGCTCTGGCGAAAACCCATTACTCTTTTCCTGAGATAAATTAATCTCTTTCAGATTTGACTTAAAATATTTTTTCAGGATTAGATAAATAATAAAGAAAAGGATTATTGTTATCGGTAATCCCAAAAGCATCCAGCCTAAAAATGTAATCGTGATATTTTTTGAATGTAAGATACTTATCGTCAGGGCATTAGGTGGTGTTCCAATAGGAGTTGCAATACCACCAATATTAGCAGAAAACGGAATACCTAAAGCCAGAGCAGTAATTAATGGGTCATTTTGAGGAATATTTTGCGTTAAAACGATTACCAGACCAATCATTAATGCAGTAGTCGCGGTATTAGACATCCACATTGAGAGAAAAGCGGTTACCGCCATAAAACCAATTAACACTTGAGACGGCTTATTACCAATCCTTTTTAAAATAATAAAAGTAAACCATTCATCCAAATCATATTTCTTTAATGCCTGAGCCAGAACTAATCCACCTAAAAACAATACAATTACCGAATCAAAAAATGGCACTAAAAAGATTTTGAAATTACCACCCAATTGATTAGTCAAAAATATTGCTTCTAAGAACAAGATTACAAAAGAAGTGATATATAACGGAATAATTTCCGTAATCCACAACAAAGCCGCAATTGTTAGAATTGACAGTGTCCGTTTAGCCGGTTCTGAGATATTAGAAATAGGAATAAGATAAATCGCAATACCAATTAATAAAATTAACGAAATATAAAGAACTTTTTTAATAATTTTATTCTTCATTCCGTCAATAAGGATAATCTATCTGATGACCAGATGTACTCCATGTTTTTCATTACAGTAATAAGAGAATTAGCTAATGACAATAAGATGTTATATAAAGAACCATTGTAAGAACTTTATTTTTCATAATTATCAGATAAAGTTGCTAAGAGCAGTAAAAATCTTCTAATATCCAGTTGATTTTTTAGATAGTAATCGGGTGACTGTTGTATCGGCAAAATTTTATTAATCAGTAAAAATTACAATAACGATATCTTTATGATAAAGATTACGGTTTATCAATTTTATATTTATATAATCTGTGTTCAACTTTCAAAACAATTTACAACTTATTAACACTTCGCAGAGCACAAATTAAGACTGAAAAATTAATTCTATCAAAAGCACCTACATTGTAAAAGATAAATCAACTTTGTCAATACAGCTTCATGTCAAGCCTACATTCTTAAAAAGGGATAAAACGACAAGAACTTGACAAAGAGGGTTTATTTTGTATTGTATTGTTTAGCAAGAT
>CAYYPG010000023.1:0-22951 GCA_964473505.1 uncultured bacterium
TATAATCAAAAATAATCATTAGTCAAGTCTAAAATACACATTTTTGCACAGCCACAACTGTACCCCCTTTTTAAAGCCAAACACAATATCTCTAATAAAAACAATGACTTAGCTAAAAATTCAACTTGACCAAAACATTAGTTATAACTAATATATTTTATGTTTATCTTTACTCAAGATATGGCAGAAAATCTTAGAAAAATTCGAGAACAGTGCAGGCTATCGCAAAAAGAAGTTGGTGTAAGAATGGGAATTAAGAGAAGTTCGGCTCAAAGTTTTATTGCGCAATTAGAATCGGGTCTAATTAAAAATCCCACACTTAAAACGATTCTTGATTATCTTAGTGTTTGCAACTATTCGTGGTCACAATTTTTAGTGATCTGTCCGCAATTCAATTTAAATTATCACATAAAAAAATAATCCGGCAAGTAAAAATTTCTAAGTATCATAATAAGATTGACCGAGATGTTGCCAAATATACTCATAGCATTCAAACCAAATTCGCGCAAAAACAAAGAATAAAACCATTGACCTTGGAAAAACAAGACAAGATGGCATTAGGGTTTTTAAAACATCGAGCAATTATTGAGCAGATTGAACACGCGATAACTTCACTATTAGCCAACACCCAAGAACCAGCAATCCTCAAGCAATTCTACAAAGCATTTGCTCGAGAATGTTATCGCATCTTAAAAAACATTCTGACGCTTCAAGGGCAAATCAAAAGATAAATCAGACAATAGAAAAATGGATTAAACAAGGACTAAAAAAAGAATTATTAGCAATTGAAAGTATCGATCCAGATAAATGTAAATAGATTAATATTTTCATTTGTGAATTTAATTTAATTAAGCTATGGATAATAACTAAATAACCACAAGATTTTCTTGTTAAATAATTTTGGTCAATTCTGAATCTAATGTAGCATCCCCCATTTTAGCCATAAATGGAAATAAATAGACTTGAGGTTATTTTTAGACTTATTCGGAAACTACTCCTACCACCGCAAAAACAAAAATACTAAAATCGATTCCGAATCTATTTGTAATCTCAAATAGGCATAAACAATATTAAATCATTCATAAAAACTATTCGGCGTAGATAGGCGCAAAAACACTGATATCATTTTGAACTTGATGTTGAAGTACATTTTATATGCAATCGAGATACACTATATCTACAACTCGGTCCAACCAATTGAAATGTACACTGTTGAGTTGATATGAGCTATTGGATTCAACCCTAAATCCAGTTATTCTATACAAAACCCCGTGCTTTAAGATGTCACAATATTTATTAATCTTTTAGGTACATAAATTATCTTTATTATTGTTCTGCCTTCAGTATATTTTTTCACCTTTTCATCGGCTAAAGCAAGCTGTTTGATTTCTTCTTCTGAAGTATCAATTGCAACTTCAATTTTTGACCGGAGTTTACCCTGAATTTGAATAGGAATCGTAATCGTCTCAAAATTTAAAGCAGTTAGGTCAAGTTCTGGTAAAGTTTCTTCAAAAATACTATGTTTTTTGCCTGAATGCTTTAACCAAAGATATTCAGCAATATGAGGCGCAAATGGTGCTAAGAGTCGTAACATTACACCTAAAGCGTACTTAAAGAGTTGACTCTGTTTGTTTTCAAAACCGGTCAAATCATTTAAGAATTCCATCAATGCTGCAATTGCGGTATTATATTGAATACGCTCCGCATCATCAATAACCTTTTTAATCGTCTGATTTAATCGAATATACAATCTGCGTTCTTCAGGGTTATTTATTAGTTGTTGATTGTCAGCCGGGGCATTAAATATTGGTGTATGAAGTTCATACAGGGCTTTAATTCGGCTTAAGAACCGAGTAACGCCAGTAACCATCTCATTATTCCAGTCAATCTCTTTTTCTGGCGGTGCGGCAAATAGGACTGCTAGTTTACACACATCAGCACCGTGTTCTTTTAGAAAATCTCCGAGCCAAATGCCATGTCGTTTGGAACTAGACATTGTGATACCGTTTAATTTCACCATTCCATGGGTGTGTAATACTTTACACGGTTCATCCACTGCTAACATTCCCAAATCATAAAGCACTTTAGTAAAGAATCGGAAATAAATCAAATGACCCGTTGCATGCTCAATGCCACCAATGTATTCATCTATGGGCATCCACTGATTAGCCTTTTGCGGGTCAAATGGAAGCCTGTCATTTTTCGGGTCAGTATACCGCAAAAAATACCACGAAGAATCAACAAAAGTATCCATTGTATCTGGGTCTCTTTGGGCTTTACCCTTACATTGAGGACAAGTGGTATTAATAAATTCCGGTACATCGGCTAATACTGATTTTCCCTTCGGTTGATAATCTTTAATAGTCTTAGGTAAAAGCACGGGTAAATCTTTTTCTGAAACCGGCACAATTCCACAATGTTCACAATGAATCATCGGAATTGGTGTACCCCAATATCTTTGTCGGGAAATTAACCAATCTTTTAACCGATAATTGACCGTTCGTTTGCCTAACCCTTTTTCTTCCAGATAATCCGTTATTCGTTTAATACCTTCAAGATTATTTAAGCCGTCAAACATTTTGGAATTAACCATTATGCCTTCATCTGTATAAGCACAAGTCATTGTTCTTGGGTCTAATTTCATACCCGGTGGATTGATTACCACTTTAATTGGGATATTATATTTCTTGGCAAATTCAAAATCTCTTTGGTCATGACCCGGTACCGCCATAATCATTCCCGTACCATAACTGGCTAAAACAAAATCGGCAATATATATAGGAATCCGTTCATCATTTACCGGATTAATCGCATATCTACCTGTAAACACACCAGTCTTTTCAGTTTCCGTGCCAGTGCGATCGATTTCCGACTTTTTTAATGCTTCGGTAATATAATCTCTTACGAATTTTTCCTGTGCGGTTCCTTGAGCAATAGTTTCCGCTAAAGGTGAATCTGGCGCTAAGGCAATAAAAGTCACACCATATAAAGTATCAGGTCGAGTAGTAAATATCGGTATTTTGGTACCATCTTCAAGCGTAAAATTCACTTCTACGCCTTCACTACGACCAATCCAGTTTTCTTGCATTATCTTAACTGATTCTGGCCAATCTTTTAATTCCTTCAAACCATCAAGTAAACGTTGAGCATACGCGGTAATTCGAAAATACCATTGCGCCAATTTCCGTTTTTCAATGACCGCATTACAGGTTGAACGCCAGCAATAACCTTCTTTTACTTGTTCGTTTGCCAGGACTGTTTGACAATTAGGACACCAGTTAACATAAGACTCTTTCCGATATGCTAAACCTCGTTCATAAAACTTAATAAAAAAGTATTGATTCCAACGGTAATAATCGGGTTCACAAGATGTAACTTCACTATCCCAATCATAACCAATCCCTAAATCCATCAAATGTTTTTTAGAAATAGCGATATTCTCTTTAGTCCAAACTTCTGGATGAATGCCATGAATTATTGCCGCATTTTCTGCTGGTAAACCAAAAGCATCCCAACCGAATGGATGGAGTACATCATAACCTCTTAATTTCTTAAAGCGCATCACCGTATCGCCAATCGTATAATTTCGCGAATGGCCGATATGTAAATCACCTGACGGATAGGGAAACATTACTAAAACATAATACTTCTTTTGGGGATTAGGATTGGTCCTAAAAATCCCCCGCTCTTGCCAAAACTTTTGAATCTCTTTTTCTATACGAATGAAATCTTCTGACATTTCAGCCCCTTATTAAATAAATAAATTTTGAATAGATATCTAAACTCAATAAGAAAACTTTCTCTCAAGGCAAACGACTTTGAACAATCACTTTTTATCTCTATCCGAAACTGCGTCGATTTAATCTGTCTTTCCGATATTTTACAAAGTTTTTCTTGATTAGTTGACCACTAACTGGTTGCATAATCTTTTCCGGATTTAACTAATAGATTTTCTAAAAGTACAAATGGTTCCGGATACCCGGACTTTATCTGCTTATCGATTTGGGCTAATTCCATAATAAATTCACTCAATTCATCTCTTTGCCATAGTTGGCTCTGCTTTTCAAAATTGGCTAATCGCTTTTTACTGATTCCCTTTGTGCTCAAATCTCCGCCCAAAAGAACTTGCATAATCTGAAATGCGATATTGGCTAAACTATTTACAATAATCACTGGCATTTTTTTGTCATCTTTGAACTGAAATAAATTACCTAATGCTTCTTTTATATTTCGAAAAAAAGTCGCATTAATCAAATCGTCAATACTACCTTCTTTAGTATAGCCACATGCCGCAAACACATCATCCACGGTAATTCGCTGTCTATCACCTACGAAAATCGTTATTTTGGCAATTTCTGATTTGAGTAAGGAAAAATCCGTTCCAACTAAATCAATAAGTAACTTACTGGCTTCATAATCAATTCGCAGACCGAAATCCTGGGCAATTTTATTCAAATGTTGCTGAACACCTCCAACATCCAGTTCATAAAAGTTTATTAGCGGAAGTTTTGAACGATTAAATAATTCAGCAATTTCTTTAGTGTATTTACTTTCAATGACAATCGTATTAATGTGGTTCATTGGCAGACTTTTTACTCGATTCAGTAATTCTTGTTGATTTTTCAAAGTTAGGTTTTGAAAATCTCTTATTACAATTAAAATCCTTTCCTGCCATAAAGATTGAGTAGTTATCTTCGCAACCAAATCTGATATTAACTCGGTCTTATTTGCATCTTCCCGATTTATCTGAACAGTTTCCAGAGAGAATCCACCTACTGATTTTAATGTTGAGATAAAATCATCTTTACCTGGATGGTCCACACCCAATAAGAGATAAACCGGCCCAATCTTCTGCGCTTGAATCTGACGTAAAAAGTATTCTATCGGTAAATTTAATGGATTTTTTCGTTTAAAATCTTGTTTCATAACTAGTCATTAATATTCTATGTTCTTTTAATAATAATTTTAGTCTTAAATTGATATTCATATTAAAACAAAACTATAATATTGTCAACTACAAAGTATAAAAAATTTGGATGAACCTATTATAACCATCCGGGAACAACACCGATTGATTAATATTAAAATTTGAAGTTTTCGGCTTCTGCAAAGACGAATTTATTGGAAAATTTCAGTAAAATTCCTATTTCTTTTTTGTGCGTAAGAATTTTTGATGTTCAGAAAATGTTTTAGAGAAAAAGTGCCGACCATTAGTATCTACCGCAAAATATAAATATTTTGTGTTTGCTGGTCTAATAGCGGCAATTAATGACGCTTTACCCGGACTACAAATTGGTGTTGGTGGTAATCCTAAATGGAGATAAGTATTATAAGGCGAATTGATTTTTGTATCTTCAATGCTCAATTGCTCTTTACGCACAGGCAAAACATACTGGACTGTAGCACAAGACTGCAACCGCATCTTGTTTTTCAACCGATTATAAAACACTGAAGCAATAATTGGTCGCTCCACATCCAATTTAGCTTCTTTTTCCACTAAAGATGCAATAATTAAAACTGTATCTATCGGCCTATGACTATGAAGTTCTTGATAAACTTGCCAAAATCGATTAACCATTATTGAAATAATGTCCTGGGGCTCAGATGGTATTATGAAATCATACGAATCCGGAAAAAGATAACCTTCTGCAGAACTGGCTTTTATATTTAAGGAACATAGTAGGGTTTTGTTATGACATGCCTGAGCAAAATCTTCTTCGGCACAAATACCTTCATTATGGAGTAAACGGGCAATATCTTTTATCGTATAACCCTCGGGAATTATTACCAAGGTCTTATTTTCGCCACCAGTAGTTAGCGTTTTTAGCACCTTAAGTATTTTCGTATTGATGGCAAAATAATAACGACCTGGTTTAAGTTTCTTGTCGCAGTCTAAAACCCTTGCCCAAAATAAGAAAGTTTCTCGGTCACGGATAATATTGTTTTCAAATAATTTATTTGCCACAGATTTTGCGGTTTCTCCAGGATAGATTACCACCCGCTTTTTATTCTCTTTTTGGCGATTGTTATTAACCTGCGAATTTTCTGCGGAGGGAATTGTAATTATTGCAAAAGTAATAATTAAGGTAAAAATAAGTTTTCGCCATTCTATCAGATAAATCATAATATACTGAAGACTTCGTCAGACAACAGACTAATAAGACTAAGTAAAATTATAAAAACAATAATTATTAAAGCATAAACAGATTCACCACACAATCAGATAAACTATGATATATTTAATCTCCAATGAACCGATAAGACGAAGTAAAAGATATAAAAAACTCTGCTAAAGTCAATATTACTCCAAAAGGTACGAGATGCATCAGTGAATTTGTTGGTCTTTCTTATGGATTTTAGCGCTCCTGAGTATTTTTCTGTTTTTCATATAAAGAACTCCGACAAAGTCAATATTGGTTCAAAAGGTATGAAATGCAGAAGCATAATTGTGGGTTTTTTCTTGTAGTCCTCTTCGGCTCTTGAGCATTTTTCAGAGTTTTCGTTTAGGATAATTGACAACTTTTTAGTTTGTCTTGACATTTTTGATAATACTATATCTATCATAAGCTAGTAATGCTGTTTATTTTGTAATCCATAACTCGAATGCCAAAAAATTTCTAATCATTTCTCTTTACCCAAGCAAGAAAATCTTGAAGTAAAACTACTGCTGATAGTTTATCCAGTATTTTTTTAGACGAGACCTGCTTTTTTTCTTTTTCTCTAATAATCCGTTTGGAAATTTCAGTCGTAAACCTTTCATCGAAAAGAATTACCGGAATATTAAATCTCTCTTCTAAAACTTTTTTAAAATTTAAGACCAGTTGACTTATTGGCGTATCTTTACCTGACATTGCCAAAGGATAACCTAATACGATTTTTTCAATTTTTTTTTCATTAATAACAATCTGTAATTTTTCGATTATAGTTTTTTCGGTTTTATAATAGATTCCTTCAATACCATAGGCAATTGTTTTCGTTTCATCCGAAACTGCCAAGCCGATATTCCTTTTGCCGTAATCAATTGCCAAAATTCGTCCCATTATGAAATTATCAAAGGGCTAACCATCAATTTTTAGTTTAATATAATCATACATCGTGCCCTGAGCTTTAGCAATCTTAAGAGTCCTAAAAATATCAGTATATTTTACACCCAAAATCCCGGCACCTAAAATTACCGCGCCTTCAGCAGCTTCTTTAGCAACTTTTGCTTTACGTTGGACTCGATGTTTCGAAATTTTGGGAAATTTTCGACGAAGCTCACGTACCAAATTATTATATATTACTGGAACTCGAGATAATCTTCCTGAAATGATGATTTCATAAGGATCAGGGTTAGTTACTAAAAGACAGGCAACATCTTTTAGTGCACTTTCAATTAACAACGATAAGACGTGTTTATGTTTAGCTATTTCTTTAATATCTTTTATTGGAGTTTTAGTCAAACTTTGGACACCGGCGGTAAAGAGCACACCCTGTCTTTGTTTACCGAATCTAATTGCTAATTCTCCGTCTATATGACCTGAACCCAAGAATCCTGGAAACCCTAAGGTACCGCCTAAACCGTCAACAATTTGGCCTCTAGTCACTGAAATTGCTGCCGTAAAACCATAACCTATTTCCAGTAAAACAAACGCTGTCCGATTAGCGCTTAATTGCAGTCTTTCCATCTGGTCTTTCATCGCTAAGGCGGCAACACATACTTTATCTGCAGTCCCCATATCCATACGATTTAGCTTTCGATATTCAGGAACTGTAGGTAAATGAATCACGCCCGGAGTAAAATAGACTGGCAATTTCATTGTCTTCATCTTAAAAAAGAGTTTTTTAATACCTTCGTTAACTGAAACTCCGCCGGTATCATCGCCCTCAATGGGTAACATCTGTTCTAACATTTTTTCGGTACAATTAGCAAGTTTAGTTAAAGGTAGCCCATAGCCTGAAGGACCAATAATCGCTTCAACCGGCAAGTAATTTTTTATCTCATCCAATAATATTTCAGGATTTTGGGCAACCGATTCTGATGAAATTGCTTTATCCAAAAAAATCGTTTCTTTATCGGAAGCAAACAAAATACCGAACAAATCAAAACTTTTTGTACCAGGGTCAATACCAATAATTTTCATAACACCTCCAATGAAAATAAATAAACTCTAATATCAATATCATATAATGCTCTATTATTCTAATGTGGAATTTAAAAAATTTTCCGTAAGGCTTATTTTCAATCTGTATGATTTCCGATAATTTATTAATTGTATTTTGTGAACATCTATGATTTTATCAATATACTTTATCATCAGCATAAAAACTGTATAATATTTACAATGTATATCTTTCCCGGAAATAATCTTTAAAAAATGCCTATTGCCCAGCTTTCAAACCTATTTGAGTTTAATTTTATAAAACATTCTCATTATATCTTTTTCCTAAGACATGTCATCGAAGTGATTATTAACTGCAATTGTTGAATTAATAGTTCTTGTGGACATTTTTATATCCATTAATGCATGCCGTTAATATCTCCTTGTGCAAGCTTAACATTTATTTCTTCAATCCTCTAAGATCATTGGTATTCATTCCTGGAGCAAAATTACTTACATTAAAGTAAATCATTATTTTTTCAAGGGCTGATCAATCATTAGTATAAAAACTGTTCTTACCAATTTAATGCGTTTGTGAACCAAAATGTTACAGTCATTCTATATAATGCGCGATTATTCGAAGCGTATATTTATTTTTTATTTCAATATATCAATCTTTCATAACATAATATTTTTTTAATCTTGCAATTTAGTAATTTACAACGGACAATACGGATCGGATTCAAACCAATCTTGAGTTAAAGCATAGGTTCTAGTGCGACAACCACCGCATTCCAGTTGATATTCACATCTACCACATTTGCCCTTGCGATTTTTTTTATTCTGAATTTTTGTCAATAAATCTCCATCAAATTCTTGCCAACTTACTGCGGAAAAACTACACGGTTTTAATGTTCCGTTGGGTTCAATAAAAACATATTCGCCAAAAATACAACCGGTTTTCGCCTCAGCCACAATTGGTCCATCCTTTTTGTGTCGTGGCTCGGAAATTGATACTCGAAATTTTTTGAGCCATGGAATGGAAAAAGGTTCGTCGACTGTAACTTTGATATTTAATTTCTCTTTGAGATTAACAATTTCTGAAAAAATTTCTGATAAATTAGGAATTACCCAAGATGTTCGCTGAACAATATTGGGTTTAAAACCAAGAAAATTTATTGAATTTATCTTAAGCTCTTTAGCCAATTTTCCAATTGCTTTAATTTCTTCAGGCCGGGCATTCATTTCTTGTAAAGTAAAATTGATAGAATCTAAAATTTGATAAGTTTGACTAATCTCAATTGCTTGCAATACTTTTTCAAATTTTGCGCCCTGACGTATTTTTTCATAATTTAATTTTTGGGCACTATCAAGACTTATTAGCAGTTTGACACCTAATTCTTGACATCGGCTGGCGTATTCCTTTTGAAAACCGTTTCCCGAACTTATGATATAAATTGCTCGATCATTACTTTTTAATAGTTCAATAATCTTAAATATGTCTTGCCGTAAAAATGGCTCGCCACCTTCGATTAAAACCCAGTGCGGATTATACACATCAATTTCAGTTGCCAATTCTATTGCTTTATCTGTTGGTAAGTCATTATAAAATGAGCGCAACCCTTGATAGCGACAATGAGTACATGCAAGATAACAGTGCGTTGTTATTGCCCAATCAACAAAAATTGGCTGAAAATTCTTAAAATCAAATTTAAAATACTTCATTTTATAATTATACTTAACAAATAGAAAAAATCAAGACAATTTAATGCCAAAATTTAACCGTAGATTTATTGTTTTTGGAAAATTCTGCCAAATTGCTATTTTTTTGTTCTAGAATTCAGAATTCTGTAATCTTTCGGCTTAATTTGTAAAATGCAACTTCCCAATATACCATTTTTTGTCAGGTTGTTGGGATTATCAATTCGATATATAACAAAGCCGCATGAATTATATCTTACCGGCCAATAACGGAAATAGTATTATCAATTGAATTAGTTACATAAACCAAATTGCCATTATTTAAAACTGCAATTTTACTGGGTGATTCTCCTACTGGAATCAAAGCTACAACTTGTTTATCAGTGGTTCTAATAACCGAAATTGTATTTTCTCCTTGATTTACAACATAAATATACTCACCATTACCAAATGTCTTAATATCACTCGGATTATCACCGACCAAGATCGTTGCGTGAATAGTATTATCTAATGTAGAAATTGCCGAGACGCTATTACGGTCATCAGTTACATAGATATACACTGCATTAGGCAAGCTCGTAATTACCCGCGGACTTCTACCAAATGGTATGGTAAATGCTACGGAATTGTTTGAGGTTTGAATTTTAGAAATATTATTACTTCCAGCATTTGTCACATAAACATATTCACTATTCGGCAGTGCAGCGACATCCCAAGGCATAATGCCAACCGGTACCGAAGTAATTACCGAATTATTCGCCGTCTGAATAACAGCAACACTTTCAGTATCAATTCTGGTTACATAAATATAATCGCCGTTAGGTAGTATGCTGAGATTTTTGGGTGATTGGCTAATTGGAATCTGTGCGAAAACCGTGTTATCAGAAGTTCTAATTACGGAAACGCCGTATTTTGTTGTTACATAAAGGTACTGGCCATTGGGATGGACACAAAGAGAATAAGGATTTTCAGGACAATAAATTTTTCCAACTATCGTATTATTGATGGTCTGAATCACCGTAATGCTATCATTGCCGTAGTTTGCAACATAGACATAATGATCATTGGGTAACGACACTATACCTTCAGGTTGACTATTATTGGCTAAAGAAATTGTTGTTACAATATGATTGGGAAAATTACTCCCGCTTAAGTTAATGCGCACCTGATATTCATAAGACCAATCACTCATTTCACCCTTAGTGTCTTTAGCCCGACTCTTGATATAATAAATTCCAGGTGATGTCCAACGTTTTCTTATTGTTACTGAAACACTACACGGCATAAAAGCACTCCACTCAGAAAGAGTTCCATCACCCCAATCAAATTGATAAGCAAGACTATCACCGTCAGCATCCAAGGATAAGGTTGTAAAATCATTAAAGACATTCACAAAACTCGTCTGCGGACCGGTTAATACAAATGGTGTTCGGGGCACGCGGTTAGAAGAAATATAAATCACTGCTTTATCTGACCATACTGATTTATTCCCTTTTAAGTCTTTTGCCTGAGCTCTGACCTCAAAAGTATCTGAAGTTTTCCAAGCATGTCCTAAAGAAACTGTTTCGCCCAACGGAACAAAATTACTCCAATCCGAAGTATCGCCATCTCCCCAATCGAATCTGAGTGCTACGCGTTCATCTTCCATATCTAAAGCTGACGAGACGAATCGATAAGTTATATTCACTCGACCAAATTGTGGTCCAGAAGGAGTATCTGGAATTCCCGGCGCACGATTCTTCTGGCAACTGATGATTAGGTATGAATTAACTAAAAACAATATTACTAATAAACTCTGCTTCATAAAGATATTCATATATAACAAGTTATCTTATCATTTAACCAATGTCAAGTCTATAATTAAAAATCTGTGCCCTTTTATCATTTAATAAATATTTAAGATTAACTTTTACTTAAACAAACTTACTGCATATATCTGGTTTCAACTGTAAACTATCTATGACATATGCAAAAAAT
Organism: uncultured bacterium; assembly: GCA_964473505.1. Lineage (GTDB taxonomy): Bacteria > Hydrothermota > Tepidihabitantia > Tepidihabitantales > CAIPLT01 > JAOABV01. The sequence goes on from CAYYPG010000023.1 coordinate 11,760, forward strand.
GTTGACTTTTAAAAAATTTTAGTTAATATCTTTTTTACAATGAAAGAAAATAAAAAATTAAAGTTCGGTTTTTATTGGGCCGCATCTTGCGGTGGTTGTGAGATTGCGGTCTTAGACCTCAACGAAAGAATTTTAGACGTCTTTAATCTTGCCGATATTGTTCTCTGGCCAGTCGCAACTGACTTTAAGTATCATGATGTAGAAAATTATCCTGATGAGTATATTGATGTCTGTTTTTTTAATGGCTCGGTACGCAATTCAGAACAAGAATATCTTGCAAAAATCCTACGTCAAAAATCAAAAATTTTAGTGGCTTTTGGTTCTTGTGCGCATCATGGTTGCATTCCTGGTTTAGCCAATCTACATAATCGCCAAACTATTTTTCAAACTATTTACCAAGAAACCAAGTCTACTAATAATCCACAGAACAAATTACCTCAAAATAATTTATCATCAAACGGCTTGACACTAACATTACCCGAATTTTTTGATGAAGTTAAACCTTTAGATAGAGTAGTTACAGTTGATTACTATTTACCTGGATGTCCACCACCTGTCCCGATTATTGCAAATGCGATAGAGGCAATTGCCCAAGGCCAATTACCTGACAAAGGAACGGTCTTATCACCAGCAAAAGCATTATGTGATGAGTGCGCACGAAACACCAATTCCAATAAAAAAATGCCTGATATTAAACGAGTCTATGAAATTCAAGCCGACCCTAAAGTCTGTTTTCTTGAACAAGGAATTATTTGTATGGGCCCTGCAACCCGAAGCGGTTGCCAAACCCGTTGTATTAATGGCAACTGGCCATGTACTGGTTGTATGGGACCAACGCCTGAAGTGATTGACCAAGGTGCCAAAATGATAAGTGCCATTGGCTCAATTCTCAAAATTGATGAAGAAAAAAAAATAACTGATGATGAAGTACAAACTTTAATTGATAAAATCAAAGATCCAATCGGCACATTTTATATGTATGGCCTAGCTTCCGCAATCATAAATAGAAAAATCAAACAATGAAATTAAAGACATTGAGCAAAAATTTTATGTTTCTATTTTTGATATCAGAATTTTAACTTTAACATATGCGTTTAATCACCAGTACCTTAATTGGCATATTTTATCTGTCCGACTTTAGCGATAATAATAAATTGAATATGAAAAATAAAAATCGCTATTACGAAATCTGGCATTTTTATCTTTAATCTATTACATATAATATGAACCGCATAACAATCGATCCTATAACAAGATTAGAAGGCCACGGTAAGATTGAAATATTTTTAGATGAAAAAGGCGAAGTCCAAGATGCATATCTTCAGGTACCAGAATTAAGAGGTTTTGAAAAGTTTTGCCAAGGTAGAAAAGCCGAAGACATGCCACAACTTACCAGCCGAATTTGTGGTGTCTGTCCGGTTGCCCATCATTTTGCGGCGGTTAAGGCATTGGATATGGCATTTGGTGTAGAACCAACTTCTGTAGCGAAAAAGTTAAGAGAACTTATATATTGTGGTTATATAATATATGACCATATTCTCCATTTCTATTTCCTGGCTGGTCCGGATTTCATTGTTGGACCAACCGCACCTAAAGAGAAACGAAACATTATCGGTGTCATTGAAAAAATCGGATTGGAATTAGCTAATGAAGTAATTAAACATCGTGCTTATGGACAAAAGATGACCGAGATTTTAGGCGGCAAACCAACTCACCCGGTTTGTGGCTTACCTGGAGGGCTCACTAAATCCCTTACTGAAGAAAACAGAATCGAGATGGAAAAGATGGCTCAATCCTGTTATGAGTTTGCCCAAAAATCCATCGAAATCTTCCATAAAATCGTCTTAGAAAATCCCAGTTATATGGCTTTAATTGTAAACCCCGTATTAGCCCTAAGTGTCTATAATATGGGTTTAGTTGACGAAAAAAATCGGGTTAATTTTTATGATGGAATGATTCGAGTTACGGATCCCCAAGGCAAAGAATATATTAAATTTCATTCTGCAGATTATCTCAATCATATAGCGGAAGAAGTTCTGGAATGGTCCTATGTCAAAATACCTTATCTCAAAAACGTCGGTTATCAAGGACTAAAAGATGGTATTAATTCTGGAATTTATCGAGTCGGCCCCCTGGGTCGATTAAATGCCGCGGAAGGCATGGCTACTCCTAAAGCCCAAGAAGAGTATGAGCTAATGTATCAAACCTTTCAAACCAAGCCAGTTCATAATACCTTGGCTTACCACTGGGCAAGACTAATTGAATTATTATATGCTACTGAACGTGCTTTAGAACTTTTAGCCGACCCAGAAATTATTGACCCCAATATCCGAAATATGAATTTTAATCCCCAAAATATGGGTATTGGAATTGTGGAAGCCGCCCGAGGAACCTTAATTCACCATTATGAAGTGACTGAAGATATGCTAATTAAAAATGTAAATTTGATTGTCGCCACAACTCACAATAATGGAACTATCAATATGTCTATTCGCAATGCTGCCCAACAATTTATTAGAAATAATAATATTAAGCAAGCCAATTTGCTTGACGGCATCCTTAATTCTATTGAGATGTTTTTCCGTGCCTACGACCCTTGTTTTGCATGTGCATCCCATACCTTAGGCACAATCAACTTACAAATTAACATTTACGACCAAAATAGAAATCTCGTCACTTCAATTAACCGATAATTTAGTAAGATTTCAAAATATATCCGTGGTTAAATTAAATAGTTGACGTGAGTTTTCCATATTGTCAATTTCCCTTTTATTTATGAACTATAAAAGACTGTATCTTTAATTTATTGTGGTAGCGTCAAGATTTTTTTTGTGCAAACTAGTTGTTCTTACACAGGTATGTTCGCTTTTCAAATTATATTAATATTAGTATGTGGAAACATTGATAAGGATGCGTCTTTCTCTGTAACATATCAATGCTAAATTTACACAAAATACTATACTCTACCATTTATGAACTATAAAAAAATTATATCCTTAATAACTCTATTACTATCTGATATCTTAATCCTTATCGTAACTTATCTGATTGGTTATCTGCTCCGAGCATATCTCCTGCCTATAATCTTTCCTTGGCTGGTTCCCATATTACCATTTCAAATTTTCATCTCCAGATTTTATTTAGTCTTACCTTATCTTTTAATCTTTGCTTACGAAGGACTTTATACCCGACGATTTGACTTTTGGGAAGAAACCCGACGCCTATATAAAAGCAATCTCATCGCTACAGCCATTATTATGATTATTCTTTATATAACGAGGGGATTCATCGTTTCTCGACTGATAATTTTGTTAGTTTGTCTGCTTAACTTTATCTTATTACCGTTGCATCGATTTGTTATCAAAAAAATACTACTTAAATTACAGTTTTGGTCTAAAAATCTTTTGGTCATCAGCGCAAAGGAAACCTATCAAAAACTAATCGACCACCTCCAACGCCATACGACATTAGGTTATCAACCCACAGCATTTATTGAAGCGCATCAAATCAGCAGCAGTAACATTGACCTCGTCTTAAGAAAAGAAAAAATCGATTCGATTATCATCTCAGCCTCAGACCTAAAGCAGACCGAGCTGCTAAAGATTTATGAACAGGCCGAAGGTAAGATTGAAGATTTCTTCGTTATTCCTGAACTGTCACAATTACAAACAGTTGGCATTGATGTTGAACAATGGGAATCGCTCTTAGTTATGAAGTTTCGTTATAATCTTTTACGTCGTGAAAGTCAAATCGTTAAACGAATTATTGATTTAACCTTAGCCAGTCTATTATTAATTATCGCAATGCCCTTTTTCTTACTGATTGCAATATTAATAAAAGTCTCCTCTCAGGAACCAGTGTTATTTATTCAAAACCGCTTAGGAAAAAATAAAAAAGTCTTTTCTTGTTACAAATTTCGGACAATGTATCTTGATGCGGATAAACGATTAGATAAAATTCTTTTCAGTTCACCAGAATTAAAAATGGAATGGCAAAAGCATATGAAAATATCAAACGATCCAAGAGTAACACCGATTGGTAAATTTCTTAGACGAACCAGTCTCGATGAATTGCCTCAATTATGGAATGTTATCAAGAACGAGATGAGTTTGGTTGGTCCACGGCCGTACCTGATAAAAGAAGTTGAAGAATCGCAAAAAGCGATGGACATTATCTGCCGGGTAAAACCTGGGCTCACTGGTTTATGGCAGGTTTCCGGTCGTAGCGATTTGAGTTTTGAAGAAAGAATGCGCTTAGACGAACATTATGTCAAAAACTGGACAATCTGGATGGATTTAGTTATACTGATAAAGACAATCAAAGCCGTCATTAAGGCTCAGGGAGCATATTAATGAACAAGACAAACCTCACTCTTGTAAACAAAAATGAGTTTGGAATGAAAATCAAGTTTAACCAGAAAATTTTAAAGACAACTTTTTTATGGATATCATTAATAATTATTTCGGTAAATTGGATTAATGGCGATAATGAATGGCAATCTTATACAAATACGAATTTCATCAATGATATTACGGGAAAAGATAAATATTTATATTGTGCTACCCGTGGAGGTTTAGTAGTATTTTCTCGAACTGATGAATTGTTTGTTGAATATTATACCAATGCCGAAGGACTACCTTCAAATCGTATTAATTGTTTGGCATTTGATAAATGGCAGAAACTTTGGCTGGGCACAAACAATGGCATTGCCATTTTTGACCCTAATTCTAAAGAAATTACTCGTTATCCCCTAATTAATCTTTCATCGAATAACATTAACAAACTAACAGTTTCTGGTGATTCGATTTTAGTTAGTTGTAATAATCGTTTTTATATTATCGACACTAAAGGTACAGGATCATTTTCTGATGACATAGTTTTACAACCATCCTTACCGTCTGTCGCCGGCCGAAAAATTTTTTCCCTATGCGCAAGTGCCAACCACTTTTGGATTGGTACTTTTCCCGAGGGCATTATTAAATACGAACGGAACTTACAATCTTATACCACTTATCGTACAATCGGTGATTCGGTTAAAGCAATGCTATTGATTGGCGATACATTGTATATTGTAACTGAAAAAGCCTTATCGCGATTTAATGGCGTGAGTTTTGATACTGTTAAGCTCTTTCCCCAGCATTATCTCGTCTTTGATTTGAAATATGAACGCAACCATTTTTATATTGCGACCCGTTCTGGACTTTTTGATTATGACCGAAATAATCAATTTAGTTCGCTAATTTTACCTGTACTCCTTTGGGAAGATTCAAGATGTATCTATCTATCGGAAGGAATCTGGGTTGGTGTAGGCGGACATATATTTTTTGGTGGCGGACTAAGATATTATTTCAAACATTGGCGTTATTATTTTACCTCGAGCCCAATTTCCAATAATATCTCTTGTGTTACAACTGACGCGGAGGGCACAATTTACACAACCCACTATCCAAGTTATACTTATAATTTTAAAACGATAAGTTATAAAAAGTATAATGAATACTGGCAACTTTTACGAGATACCTTGTTCGATGGCTGGATTTGCGTCGTCGATAAACAGAATCGTTTATGGGTTGGTCATTGGGCAGGAAATAGTGGAATTAGTTGTTATAACCCGCAAACTGATTCATGGTCTTTAAAAACCTGGCCTGGTTCCCGCGGAGTGATTGGTGCTTTGGGAATCGATAATAACAGCACCAAATGGACCTATAATCAAGACAATAAAATAATTGCGGTAACTAATAATGATAGTGATTATGTCTTTACTGTTCCTGGAATTTCTCGTCCTGAGCGTCATGGCTATGAATTTGCTTTTGACACCAAAAATCGAGTTTGGTTAGTGACGCAAGAAGGACTTTTAATGTATGATCACAACAATACTTTAGATAATCCCGCAGATGACAACTACAAAATTTATCGAACTACAGCTGAAATAAAATCACTGGCAATTGATACCCGGGACCGAGTTTATGTGGGCACTTCTCAAGGATTAGCATTGTTAAAAGATAATAGTTTTCAGTTTTTCAATCAGAATAATATTTTGCGCGTGAGAACCGATTGTCAGGACCGAGTATGGTATTTGACCAAAGTTGGTTTATCCATGTATGACCCTTACACTCAAGAAAGCCGAAGTTATACTAAAGATAATAGCCGAATTATTCCGAATATTGACCAAGACGAACAATTTTATCAATGGTTACATATCGATAATGCCCGCAATCGTATTTTGATTGCCACCAAAGAAGGATTGAGCCAATTCCAATTCCAAGCAGGTCCACCGAGACAGATAACTGAAATTAATGTACATCCCAATCCGTTTATTGTCAAACTACATCAAACCTTAACCTTTGACAATTTACCTAATCAGTCGATTATTCGCATTTATACTTTAGAAGGTAAACTTATTGCCACACTTGTTGCCACGCTGTATTCACCGCGTTTGTATTGGGAGCCTAAACAGTTATCTACCGGAATTTATTGGGCCTATGTTACTTCACCTTATGGTAAAGGAATCACCAAGTTTGCTGTTGTTCGTTAATAACCGATGCTAGCCATCTTTTTCTCTCGGAGAACTTGCAAATTGAATCGGGCGATACATCGTTTATTTCTCTCGTTAAGTTAAAAATTCAATCAATATTCGTTCTGATCTTCTTCGTCAATAAAATCTTCTTCCGATTCTTCTTCAAATTCATCACCAATCATGCATTCATCATAATCCGGACATTCATCACAACAAGTATCGCGCAATTTACCTAATTCTTCGCATTCTTCATAATAAGGGCAAATATCACAACACATTTTGCCTCCTTAATAAAATTATGTTTAGAATTTTACAATCATTTGTTCTTGAAGACAAAAGATGACTAAATTTCTCTGCACTTTTTTGTGCTTTAGGGAATTTTGCAAGCTTCTTCCTAATTCGCTATATTCTTATATATAATTATTTCTTGATAAATCGCCTTTTTGGCATCATTTTTTGGGGTTTCTCTTTTTCATCATCAGATAAATCCATACAAGAATCAAAGTATTTGCATTGATGACAACAGTCATCTCGAAGTTGGGCTTTTTTTTCACACAATTCATAGCCCGAACAAGCACGACAACACATTAATTAAGTTCCTCCTATAATCGGCATTGTGTTTTAAAAACACAATACTATTGATTATGTTATTTGTATTTATTATCTTCATTATTTATTTTTATTTAATTTAAAGCGAAAAATTTGAAACCATCGGAATTAATTATGGAGATCTCTCTACCGGATTATTTGTTCATCATCAGGATTAATTCCCGAGCAATTTCCGCAGCCGCTGAGGCATAAGCCAAATTATTGTTAGCCAGAGGATTAAACTCAACAATATCGCAACCAACAATATTTAAACCACTTATTTTGACAATCGAGTTGAATAATTCGTGATAAGAAATACCAGCTGGTTCTGGAGTCTGAACTGCAGGCATAAGTCCACAATCTAAAACATCGATATCCAAGGTTAAATAACAGGGTTTTTTACCAATTCTTTTTTTAACCACATTCAAATGTTTTTCAACTCGAGATAAAAACATATTTTTATTCTTTGTTGGACCAGTAAGTGATCGAATTCCAAGTTGAAAAATATGGGCGGGCGGTAAAATCTCGCCGATTCTTCGGATAACAGTTGCATGACAAATTGTTTCGCCTAAATACTCATCTCGCGTGTCCGAATGAGCATCTAACTGGATTAAATTCAGGTCGGGATAATATTTCTTAAATTCAGCAACAATGGGCAAAGTAATCGTATGTTCGCCACCTAAAACCAGTATCTTTTTTCTATTTTTAAGATAATAAGAAATTGCGCTCTGAATTTGCTTAAGAGTATCCTCAATTGTCGCAAAAGATAACACAATATCGCCGGCATCATAGATTTGCAGTTGCGAAACATCCTTATCAAAATATGGACTATACGATTCAATGTTTTCTGCTGCAAGACGAATTTGATTCGGTGCAAAACGGCAACCGGATAAAAACGAACTCGAACGGTCATAAGGAATGCCAACTACTACCGTTTGTGCCTTAGTTAAAGTTGCAGTTGCAAAATATAATGCCATCTTCTGGCTATGCCATCATACTAAAAATTATAAATTTGTCAAGCACTTTTTTGATTTGGCCAAATGTTGTTCCGGTTATGCAATATTAATCTGTTGTTTTCATTATTTTCGATATCTTCCACAGATTATACAGAAACAACCACTTGAATAGATATAAGATATATTCATCCAATCATGGATTAGTCTTTTGACATTTTCACCTGGATTTAATTTTGTAGTGGAAGATAATATTATTTAAATTTTCTTAAAGCTAAATTGACTTTGGGTGAAAAGCCAAGCATCCTGGATTATCGTCTGCAAATCGGATTTTTCTAATTTTAAGCCCAATTCTTTTTTTATCTTTTCCGCATCGGCAATCAGAACTGGGCAATCTCCAATTCGTCTTTTTCCAATTCTATGGTTAATCTTTTTATTAGTTACTATCTGCACCATTTGTAAAACTTCCAGATTAGAATAACCAATACCCGTTCCAACATTATATATTGCGATACCGGATTTCATCTTTTCCATAGCCAAAATATGAGCCCTGGCTACATCATAAACGTGAACATAGTCGCGAACACAAGTTCTATCTGGGGTTGGATAATTACTGCCATTAATAGTGATCTTTTTCTTTTTCAGTGCCGCTTTCAATAATGTTGGAATCAGATGTGTTTCTGGTTGATGGTCTTCACCCCAAATACCGTCTTTCGTAATATAAGCACCAGCGGCATTGAAATATCTTAAGATAATACAATCAATAACTTTAGTCTTAGCATACTCCTTTAAAAACATTTCAAAAATCTTTTTAGTTTGGCCGTAGGGGTTTAGGGGATTTAATGGTGTCTCTTCATCAATTGGGATTTTAGGCGCTGAGCCGTAAACTGCGGCTGACGAAGAAAATACAAATTTACGACAGCTACCAGAAGCAACCATTTCTTGTAATAGATTCATTCCCGCAACAACATTATTTTGAAAATATTTTTCCGGATGTTTTATTGATTCTTCAACTGAGATCAGTGAAGCAAAGTGCATCACACATTCAAATTTATGGTTATTAAAAATTTTTCTTAATAAACTAATATCACCGATATCACCTCGTATAAACTTAACGCCTCGGGGAATAACATCTAGTTTACCAGTTGATAAATTATCGATAATGGTAACTTCATAATTATGTTCGGTTAGCAATTTACTTGTGACCGAACCAATATAACCGGCACCGCCGGTTACTAGTACAGATTTATTATGAGTTTTTTTCATATACACAACAATAATACAATACTCAAAAATCTCAAATCGTCAATACACTAACGCAATATTGGCGGCGTCAAGATTTTTATGTAAATTAGCTTTTTCATCCTTAGTGTGTTTTCCTTTTTAAATAATATACAATGGCGATGATACATCTTTTCCACCGACATATCAATGCTGAATTTACACAAAAAATTATACTCTACAAGTAATATGACCTAAAACTTCTTCGCGTTTTAATATGTTTTGTGTGTTTTACATTTGAGCTGTTTCGTTTTGCTCAATATACCACCTGACTAAAAGTTTTCGTGTGATTAGAATGATAACAAAAATAAAATGTTTGATGAAAAAAATTACGACCAGAAATCTTCTTTTTGAAAATTAAGCATTAGAGTCAGCTGTATCAAGCTTATATGACAATTTAGTAAGCGTCAATATTTTTCTTTTACAGGTGTGCACTTCGTTCTAAAAATATATTATGCTTAAACAGAGGTGATGATATAACTTTTTCTTTAACCTATTGATACCAATTTTACACAAGATATTAGACACGATTACAATTTTATAATATTTTTTAATCTGATTTTTTTCAAAGAAACGGAATGACTAAAGAATTCCACCACTAATCGATGTTTGTGTCTTACGATTCTTTGCATATATTAGATTAGTATTAGACATTCTTTTACAATTACAATTTACTGGGTCTGCTATTATGTAAAGACATAACATCTTAAGAAAGTCACATACCGAGGATTCTTACATATAAGCATAGATGCGTGATCGATTCGTTTAGGGAAACATTCGTTTTATTTGCACTATGCATCACTTCTCAGACGATTTGACAAAAACTTCCGTATTTTGAACTCTTTTTAATTATTTGTCTGAACATATATTAACTCTCTTTATCCGGGGAGCTGTATGAGGGCTAAGGTGGGGCTAGCCCTAGGCTAGCCTAATGCCAGCATACTGAAAAGGACGGGTTACACCATATACCGCATACTAAGTCGCCTATCAGTTAGCCCTACTCCAATTAAACTGTATAGTCATCTTTTTATAATAGTTTACACCCAACGGCTATTGTTTGTAATGTTAGGGTGTTTTAAACTTACTCCAATCAAACTGTATAGTGATCTTTTTATAACATCTAATGCAGTACTTTAGCAATGCTTATAAAAATTAAGTCTCACATAAATTAATCCATTCCGCAATAACGCTTAAAACACCCTAATTTCAGCTTGTTATGCATTTTCTAAGGCAAAATCCAGTAGTGCCAATGTCACCTAATATTAAATAAGGTTTCTGCATACAAAGATTAATGTTATATAAAAACTCTTGTATACTGTTTTTCAACGAATTAGATTAAATTAATCTAAAAGTTTTAACAAAAAAAGATATAAAATTTCCCTTATTATGAAGTTGTAACAACGAATACTTAGACTTTTTCTGGAGTTGTAATCATTAAAGATAGAAAAAATTTATACCCTACCGAACAAGAAAGTAAATGATGATCAATTCGTAAGGCACAAGAAAAAATAGATTTTATAATGTCTGAACATTCTGACTTATTTGATGGTCGTTTATGTGATTATCTGTCAAAGCACTATGAGACAAGGTGTAAAAATGTCAATTGAACTGTTTAAAGAGACAAACAGTATTCGTCAAAGATATTTGCATTACGCTAATATTATTAGATAATTATATTGACAAGATATTAACTTCAAAATATTAAATCTAAATATAATTGCGTCAGCAGTGAAATTTCCAAAAGATCAATAATATTGACAATCTTGATCTAAAGAATAACGAGTTTCGGATGACGAACAGCGTATTAATGAAACGTGAAAATTTCCGTAAGATTAATATGTCGCTCCAACACC
>CAYYPG010000024.1:0-22804 GCA_964473505.1 uncultured bacterium
ATAATGGGTTTATCATAAGATTAAAAGCTTTTAAGACAAGAAAAGAGTGTTTTAATTTAATTTATGCACATCCACGTACCCCGTATACCGCATAGGAGGTCGCCTATCAGTCAGGCCTAATACAATTTAAATGTAAAGTCCTCTTTTAAACCAATCTGAGACCACACTCAAGAACTCTAATGAGAAAAAATTGATTCCTAACCAAAATTAACCCGTTTTCCAATAATTCACTTAACGCTTAACACCCCTTCATCTTACCATTAATCTTCCGCTTATCTATATCTATTAACTTCACAAAACACAATACCTTGCTGGTTTTGTAAAATATTTATTTTTATTTAAATGTTATTCAGAAGAATCTGAAAAGTTCAATGGACAATATGCTTTCGCCATAATCTATTCAATATTCTTTAAATAGATTACCTCTCAAAAGTTCGCGGGCAATTACTAATCTTTGAATTTCATTTGTCCCTTCATAGATTTGGGTAATTTTTGCATCGCGCATCATCTTTTCTACAGGATAATCTTTCATATAACCATAGCCACCATATAATTGAACTGCTTCAATTGTAACTTCCATTGCAACATCGGAAGCAAAGAGTTTTGCCATTGAAGAAAAGCCCGCAATATCTTTGGCACCTGAATCTGCATGTCGTGCTGCCGCATAAACTAATGCCCGTGCAGCCTCAATTTTTGTTGCCATTTCGGCCAATTTAAACTGGATACCTTGTAAAGATGAAATTGGCGCACCAAATTGGACTCGCTTTTGAACATATTCGGTTGCAGATTCTAAAGCACCTTGCGCAATACCTAATGCTTGCGCGCCGACACCAGGCCGAGTTCGGTCAAAGGTTCTCATTGCTGTAATAAAACCCGTGCCTTCCGGACCTATGCGATTTTCTACTGGCACCCGGCAATCTTGAAATATCAATTCTGTTGTGATTGATGCTCTTATACCCATCTTATTTTCGTGTTTACCAAAAGTAAAGCCAGGAGTGCCCTTTTCTACAATAAAAGCAGAAAGACCTCTACCGCCACGGTCCAGATTTGTACTGGCAATAATCGTATAAAGATGGGCAACTTCTCCGTTAGTTATAAAATGTTTTGTGCCATTGAGTATATAATAATCGCCATCTCGAACCGCGGTCGTTTGAATACTAGAAGCATCAGAACCGGCATTGGGTTCAGTAAGACCAAATGCCCCGATCCATTCACCCGATGCCATTTTGGGTAAATATTTTTTCTTCTGTTCTTCTGAAGCCGAAAGGATTATCGGATATGCGGCCAGACCATTTGCGGCATAACAGACACCAACACCACCACAAATACGCGAAATTTCTTCTACGACCAAACACATCTCAAAAACCCCGCCACCGGCTCCGCCGTACTCCTCGGGTATATAGATACCCAATAAGCCGGCTTGAGCAAACACTTGCATAATGTCGTAAGGAAATTCGCCTTTCTCATCTAATTCTTGTCGTACAGGTTTTACTTTTTCCTCAGCAATTTGCCGTGCTAATTTCTTAATTGCCTTTTGTTCTTCAGTCAAAAAATAGTTCATAATGCCTCCTAATATTTATGCTATCTGACATTAATCATATTTTCTTAATTGTCAAATTGTTATATGCTAACATAGCATCCTGAGTTCAACTCATTATTTATGCATAATTATCTGTTTAATAACTAGCTTATAGACCTTTTGTAAAATCTTATAAAGTAAATCCGCAACTTCTTGAAATTTTTCTAAAGGTTGTCCATAAGGGTCGGGTATTTCCTGGGTTTTATCTTCCACATAATCGGTAATCAGAAAAGTCCGATTCTTGGCTAAAGGCGCCAATGCTAATACCTGTTCTTTGTGTTTGGGTTCCATAACTAAGATTAAATCGGCTAAATCAATTCGTTCTTTGGTTAAGGGCTGAGATAGGTGGTGACGAATATCAACCCCATACTTTTTTACTGCTTGCTGAGCATATTCCGAAGGAAGATTACCTTTGGTCGCATTAGTTCCCGCAGAAAGTGTTAAGATATTTATCTCGGATTTTCGGATTTGAGGTGAATCCTCAATGAGTTTATCGAAAATTCCCTTAGCCATTGGACTCCGACACGAATTTCCCGTACAGACAAAAAGAATCGTCCAATTATCTGGTTGATGAATTTTAACCTTTGCTGACTTTTTCAACTCGCCTTTCCAATATCAGTTCGATAATAGATACCTTCAAAATTGATATTTTTCAAGACTTGATACGATTTTTCTCGTGCTTCAGCAAGATTTTTGCCAATACCGGTAACAGCAAGAACTCTACCACCGTTGGTATAATATCGGTTATTCCTTTTCTTCGTTCCGCAGTGAAAGATAATCACATCTTCTTTATCCTCCAAATCACCGGTAATTAATTTTTCTTTTTCGTAATGCCCAGGATAACCTTGCGACGCCGCAATTACCGTTAAAGCAAACTTCTTATCCCACTCAAGGTTTGTAAGCGTTCCTTCAATTGTTTGCAAGCATAATGAAATCAAATCGTTTTTCAGTAAAGGTAATAGAACCTCAGCTTCTGGGTCTCCCCAACGACAATTAAACTCAAGGATATAGAAATTTTTGTCAGTCAAGATTAACCCTGCATAAATAATCCCTTTGTATTCAATGTTCTCTTTGTGTAAGGCGGTAAGCAAAGGTGAAAACAATTGGGTCTTAAATCGATTCAACCAGTCTTGGTCTAATTCCGGAATTGGTGCATAAGAACCCATTCCGCCAGTATTAGGTCCTTTATTACCATCAAGCAATGGTTTGTAGTCCCGAGCTGGAATTAAAGGAATAATTGTGTCGCCATCTGTTATTGCCAACATAGAAACTTCCTGCCCCCGAATAAAATCTTCAATGACTATTTTCTTTCCGGCTTGACCGAATTCTTTTTTATCTAAGATCCGCTCAATAATTGCCGACGCATCATCATGTTTTTCAACAATAATCGCACCTTTACCAGCAGCCAGTCCATCAACTTTAATAACCATCGGCAGTTTTCTCTTTGCAATATACTTCTTGGCTAAAGTTGAATTGGTAAAGATTTCAAAATTAGGGGTTGGAAGACTATATTTCTGACAAAATTGCTTAGCAAATGCTTTAGAAGTCTCCAGTTGTGCAGCTTTTTGATTCGGACCAAAAATTTTTAGACCGCACTTATTAAATTCATCAACTATACCTAATCCCAAAGGAACTTCCGGACCGACAATAGTTAAATCAATTTTATTGCGTTGCGCAAATTCTTTGAGACCAACGAGATCTTCAACTTTAATTGGAATACACTGAGCAATTTGAGAAATACCACCATTTCCCGGAGCGCAATAGATAAGACAATCCGATTGCTTTAACTTCCAAACTAAAGCATGTTCTCGACCACCCGAACCAATGACCAAAATTTTAGTTTTCATATTTCCTTTCAAAATAAAACCGCAAATACACATTAATTAAAAGATACCACATATTCCGTGATTTAAAACGAAGATTACTATTTATCTTCATACGTAGTTAATCATCTCTAATAATGTGGTTTGAGTTCAAAATATTCAAACCCTTTTTGCTTATGCCATTCTTTCGGTGATTTGAAGTATTCTCTGATCTCATGATATTCTTCATCGGTTAAATATGTAATTGAACGGGGAATTGCATCCGATAAAGCGGCCTGAATATTAGTCAATGAATAAAGCGTGACTCCTTGGACTTGTAATGCTGCGGTGCTATTTTGCTGACGGTCAAATACGACAAAACACTTGTCAACTTTTCCACCTAATGTTCTAATTTCTTCAAAAACTTTGGCCTTCGTCCAACCAGCAACGATTGTATCATCCACAACCAAGACATTTTTATGCAATAATTGAGTACTATTTATACCTTCTAATAATTTAGCTTCAGGATATCTTTTTTCCCGACGAGCAAAAAACATCGGCTTTGAAAGTTTATGGGCAATCAGACTGGCTAAAGTAATACTGCCAGCTTCAATACCACAGACTAAATCAAATTCTAAGTTTTCTAATACCAACACTGATGTGGCAACAATAAAATCAAAAACTGTGGGAAAGGCAGGTAAAATCTTAATATCAATATAAATTGGACTATAATTTTTCCGCTCATCAACTTTGAAATAAGGTTTTATGTCCCCAAGACTGACTTTAATCGCACCAACCTGCCATAAAATCGCCGAGATAATCTCGGATAAACTTCCTCGAAGACTCTGTATGGTTTTTATATCAGGAACGATTTGTCGCTGGTCTCTTAACAACCGGAAAAGTTTTAACGCCTCATTTGTATCTGTGGTTTGGAAGGAAAAATTGGTTTGAGTTAAATCGAAAATAATGTTGAACATTACTGGTGGTGCTTGGGCCTGATAAAAAGGATAACTTTGGGCATTGGCTTCAGTAATACATTTGCCTAAAGTTTTGATTTCGGGATTGATTAACTTCTGATAAGTCTCAAAACTACTCTGGACTAATTGCCTAATCTCTTCGCGCTCAAAGACTAAAGGTGAAGAGCAGCAAACAATGTTATCGTTAACTTCTAATTTTGATATTGGAATTTGTTCTACTTTCATACTCGGTCTCTTTATTAAGAAAGATTGTCAAATGTAAGTTTTATATTTCTCAATGTTATAATCTGCGCTATTTACATGTTTGATGACTCAATTAAAAAGATTATTAACTATAAGTTTTTCTCTTCGCAATATAACAATTCGTATTAATTCCATATTTTAGATCTCGATTAAAAGGATTATCGAGTGTAAGTTTTACCCTTTTTACTTTCTTCAATAATGCAATCGGTGCTAATTCCGTAATGTAATTTATATTAAGTTTGGTTGTCAACATTTCGTCATATACGACTTTATCTTTTTCTTGTTTTATGAAATCTTTAAAACTTCATGATTAAACTTTGAATTAATTGTGTTTATTAATAATCTTTTGATATAAGGTTTTAACTTTTTCTTTTAGTTCGCTAAGCGAACCATTATTGACAATGACGAAGTCCGCCATTGGTCTCATTTCCTTTTCTTTTAATTGATTTTTAATCCGCGCTTTTACTTCTGAAGCGGTATAACCAATTTTTATCATTCTTAAGACTTTGTCGGTTTGGGGTGCACTTACTAAAATCCGATAATCGACTTTAATTTTTTTGCGCCAAAAAAAAAGTAATGCGGCTTCAAGAATCTTTATTGTCTTGTCTTTTTTTTGTAATTCATTATTTATGGCTTTTATTAAATGTGGGTGAACGATTTGATTTAATTTCTCCAGTCTTTTTTTCTGACTAAAAACTATGCGGGCTAATTTTCTTCGGTCAATTTCCCAATGTTGATTTAGAATTTCTTGACCAAATGTCTTAACGATACTTGCATAAAGCCTATTAGTTCTTAGCGATGAATTTCTCGGTTTTTGGTAAAGTTTCCAGGCAATTTTATCAGCTTCAATTAATCGCACCTTATAGCCATCCTGCTGAAAAAGTTTAACGAACTCTTTAGCGACTGTCGACTTTCCCGAGCCGATATTCCCACCAATACCAATTCTTAAATTCATCTCAAAATATTTTGTTCATTGTTCTGATTACTTTTGACACTTAATGATGACGCCCAAATTTTTATTTATTTTATCAAAGATTGTATTTCCAATACATTTGTGTTGATCAATCTTAAATTCCGATTCGTTAGCAAGCATTCGTATCTTTGTGGTTATCAAGCAAAATTAGTAGTGAAATAATTAATAGTACAGAAGGCAAAGTGAAGATTCCCACTTTATATCCTCCAAGACGAAAACTCAACGCTTATCAGCTTTTTGAACGCTAAAATTTCAATTCGAAAGAATTAATCTTTGAATTGTTCATTGATAGTCTTCTATCGTTGGTCAATGATTCTTATCCTTCGTAAAACTTAAGCCTGGTAACGTTTTACTAATAGACAAGTATTATGCCCACCAAACCCTAAAGAATTAGACATCCCGGCACGAATTGTCATTGTCCGTGCACCTTCGATCACATAATCTAAATCTAATTCTGGGTCAGGATTATCTAAATTTATAGTCGGATGAACTTTTTGATGATATACTGATAGACAGAGAACGACGAATTCAATTGCTCCGGCTGCGCCCAAGGAATGACCAATCATCGATTTAGTCGAATTCACCGTAATCTTTTTCGCGCGCTCGCCAAATAATTTTTTGATGGCTTGAGTTTCAGTTAAATCATTCAAATCGGTTGAAGTTCCATGTGCGTTGATATAATCAATATCATTGGTCGTAAGATTGGCTTCATTTAAGGCATTTCTCATTGCTTCATAAGCACCAATCCCCTCAGGTGCTGGTGCGGTTATATGATAACCGTCGCCGGTCACACCGAAACCAACAATTTCCGCATATATTTTGGCATTGCGTTTTTGGGCGTGTTCTAAATCTTCCAAGATTACAGTCGCAGAACCTTCAGCAATTACAAAACCATCCCGGTCTTGAGCAAAAGGCCGAGATGCTTTTTCTGGCATATCATTACGCTTACTCAAAGCACCCATATTAGCAAAAGCCGACACGCAGAAACCTGTTAGCGGTGCTTCAGAACCACCGACAATAAAAATATCTGCATCTCCGGACAGAATATGTCGATAGCCACTACCAATTGCATGCGCACCTGAAGCACAAGCCGAAGTTGTACAATAATTTGGCCCTCTTAATCCATAATAGATTGAAATATTACCAGCAGCAATATCTGGAATCATCATGGGAATTAAAAGTGGCGAGACTCTTGACGGACCTTTGGTTATATAAATTTCATGTTGTTTTTCCCATGTTTCGATTCCACCCATACCTGAACCAATAATCACGCCAACGCGTGTTTTGTCTATATTGTCAAAAGATAATTGGGCGTCATTAACCGCATCAACTGCACTCCAGAGGGCAAATTGACAGAACCTATCCATTCGCTTTACTAATTTAGCATCAAAGCGTTTCGTTGCATCAAAATCTCTTACCACTCCACCAAATTGAACCGATAAGTTCGTTGGATCAATATGAGTGAATCGGGATATACCGGATTTGCCGGCTAAAAGATTTTGCCAGAAAGTTTCAACCTCAATTCCCAAACAAGTTACAACACCTAAACCTGTTACAACAACTCTACGCATAGCAATTGTACCATTTTCCGAGATACAAATTCTAAATTCAAAATTATCCAATAATTCGTATAGCCCTCGCGGATTAGATATTCCAAAGGATTATCAAAGACCGGTTGAAGAATTAGATTATCAGGTTTCAAAACATCAAACATTAAAATTTATCTTAGGAAACTTAATGCTTTGAATTTAGAATTTATCATCTCTATTGGGGTTTTTGGCTGCATTTCTCTTCAATATATTTTATTGCATCTGCCACCGTTCTTATTTTCGAAGAATCTTCGTCCGGGATTTGAATGCCAAATTTTTCTTCAAATGCCATAACTAATTCAACAATATCTAACGAATCCGCACCTAAGTCTTCGACAAACGAAGCATTATCTGTTACCTTTTCCGGAGTAACATGCAATTGTTCAATAATAATATTTTTTACATCATCACTTAATGCCATAAAGCCTCCTACTTGCTTCCTATACAGATTTTTATTATTAAAAGCATTATCGTATCGTTTATTTACTATTTTAGTCCCAATAACTATTATTTATAGACAATTTCCAAGCTCTTGGCATTATATGGATGTTAAATGCCTTGAGCCTAACCACTTATCATAATAGTCACGGCATATTTTAGCAATCAAAATCAGAATGTCAAGAATTATTTTGTTTTTCTACTTGATCAAATAGAAAACTAAAGGAACTAATATCTGTTGAGACTCATAAATCGCTTTACGATAGTATAAAAAAAATCATCTGAGATGAGTAATCGAACATTAAAAAGCAGTCCGCAAGACCCTTTACGCTATTTATTGTATTATTAAACTATTGGATTGTAATCGAGAACTGGTGGGTTAAACCTAATTTATTATGAGAATTTACTGCATAATCAATGGTAAAGTTGTTTCGCTCATAACCGAGTCCAATAGATACTTTTGAATTGCCATATCCAACTCGTAAAAATAATGGTTGATAATAATACTCTAACCCGATTTTAACTGCCATTTTTTCTTGAAAATTAAAATCACTCGCAATTAACAAATCCAAAACAGGCCTTACTGATATGCCACAATCGACTAAAATCTGGTCACGGATTGTAAGATTTTGAATCGCAATGCCGATATTAAATATTTGGGTACTCACCAACATTCCGCCATCAATACCAACTTCAGTCTTAGTATTTGTCTCAATGCGCTCGTCAAATAATTTAGTAGCCAAACCGATAGAGAATATCTTATACTGTTTAGATAAACCGAGTCTTGCTTGGGTAAAAGAAGCACTAAATTTACCTGTAGTGTTCCCTTGTTCGTCAATATAATCCATCTGACCATAAGTGAAATATGATATTCCGGCACCAATATTGAAATAGTCTTTATATTTATAACTGCCCGCACAGGATACGGCTCGGGTATCTAAGAACCATTCAGTAAGACTAAAACTAATTGTTTGGGAATTTATTCCTGCAGGATTACAATAGATACTACTCGCGTCGCCAGGCACACTAACTAATGCTTCTCCTAAAGCAGTTGTTCGTGCAAACAATGGTATTCGATAATATATTGCATATGATGATGAGAATGTTAATAACATGCTAAGAATCAAACGAATAGCCGATGATGAAAACCAATTACTCATTGTTTTAATAACGCAATTTTTCCCGTAAATATTTTTTCTTCATGGAAAGTCTTAACTCGAATAACTACGAGATAAATGCCATTAGATAAAAGTTGATTGTTTTTATCGAAGCCGTTCCATGTATATCCATCTACATATGCCTTTTTATCTTGATAAACCAATTTGCCTTCAATTGTGTAAATGAACATTTCCGAAGTATCGGCTCCAATGACTTTGGGAAACTTAATTTGTGAAGTTGTGCGAACAGGATGAGGCACAACCTGAATATTTTCTGATGGTACTTGATAAATAACCCAAATTGGTGCTGACCAGAATCGATCTCCATCTTGCTGAACACCTTTGACAAAATAATAACCCGATGTAATTGTATCCGGATATATCCAAGTAATATTATTTTGATTTACTATATTATCTGGAGCCGAATCGTATAAGACACCGTTTCTATATAAGTAGATTTTAGCAAAATTATTATTAGCGGAAACGCTTATTTCTACTATTACATTCTTATCATTAGTATAACAAACATCGCCCATTTTTGTATTATTTACTGTAAAATCAGTTAAATAAATCTTATCATTAGGTGGTTTTATTTCACAGGCATAAACTCTTTTTTGGCTAATTGCTTCTAATATTTTTTCTTTAGTTAATGTATCTGCCCAGATACCAGAAAGCGGAATTTGTCCTTGGCTTGTGGTCTGATTTCCCCAATTAGCTCGATGATTATCCTGGTTAGCAACTGGAGCAACATGCCAACCTAAATTTAACGCTTCAATGTATCTTTCTTCATAAAAAGGTGTATAATTACCACTACCATTGACAATTTCAATAGTTGAAACATATTTATTACCAGTTCGATTAAACGCCAAATAGTTAAAATCACTATACCGTGGGTGGTTAAATTGGGCTTGCACTTTATTCTTAGCAATCCATTGATATGTCGCATCCAGATTATTAACTGATATTGGACACAAACTCTCAGCTTCAAATATGGAAAAATGTCCAAAGACACTTAGACTACCGAATTCTTGTCCTGCAATAGCCACGAATTGACCTGGAATTGTAAATTGGTTAGCAACATTTCTTAAATATTGATAGGTGCTGTTATTTAGATAATGCGTATGGTCGGTAATTGCTAAAATGTCAATCTTTGCAGTATCCCGGGCATAAGCATAAGCATGTTCTGGTGTGCTTTGACCATCAGATAATGAAGTATGAGAATGTAGATTTGCCCAATAGATGTTATATCCTAAAGAAGCATTAAAGATGAAAAAAATAAACCCCAAAACATACATTAAAAATTTATATAACAATATCTTTACACAAATCAATTTCTTATAATAGGTATCCATAACAATTACAAAATGCCCTACGCAGATAGGATCACGGCGTATCGCAAATAGTCTTGAATTGTGAT
Source organism: uncultured bacterium (assembly GCA_964473505.1). GTDB lineage: Bacteria > Hydrothermota > Tepidihabitantia > Tepidihabitantales > CAIPLT01 > JAOABV01. The sequence goes on from CAYYPG010000024.1 coordinate 10,176, forward strand.
AAAAATAAAAATCCATGTCGGATATAAAATAACAGACAGAACATTAAATAGAAATTAATTTTCGCAATTTGATATTCTTTGCTATTTTCAGAACGATGATTGCACGTCTTGGTCAGAATGAAAGACAATGTGACAAGGAACCTAAGTTGCTGGTGAATTTTAGTGGTAACGTATTCGTTGCCACCTTCAAAAAGGCAATTTTTTAAGGCCTTTAATTTTAAAAAAGCCTTATCATAACTTACGCTTTGATTCTTGATTTTTGATTCTTGATTTGCCATTTGTCTACGACCTCTTCGCAATAATTCTGCCTTCAATCTTATAATCAATTGGTGAATGTTTTCGCAGATATTCTACCATCAAATCCCGCAATGTTATGTAGCTGTCTTCAATATCTTTACCTTCCTTAAAAATACCATAAGCACCGCCTCCAGCGGCTAAGAAGGAGTTAGTCACGACTTTATATTCTCTATTAAAATCAATTGGCTTTCCCCCGATTTCCACCGAAATAAGTTTTTGTTTTTGGGGTTTTTTAGGGTCGTAGACCATTTTTACGCCTGATACTTGAAAGATTGCATGATATCCAATAACTGAGACTTCGAGCATTTCCCACACTTGTTTACCGGTCATTGTCATTGTAACTGCAGTATTACCAAAAACATCAACTTTATAAATGTCTCGATAGGTTATCTCACCCTGGGGAAGATTGGCTCTAATACCACCTGAATTATGAACTGCGATATCGGCACTAAAATGCTCGCGCATCGCATCGGTTATAAAATTACCAATCGGGCTTTCCTCCATACCTGACCGAGTTAATTCTCTTTTGGAGATACCGACAATATTATCAAATCCTTTTTCCACCTCTTTTTGCAAATTTCTGAGATGCGCTAAATATTCCTGATGCAAAGGTGTCTCTTCGCCGTATAAATCTATCAATTCACCTTCATAGGCAACAATCTTTTTTGTCTTTTTATCAATCTTTAATTTTAATAAACCAATACTTGTAAGTCGGCCATAAGTTTGAGCAAGTATTGTATGATATCGTGGCATCTCGTAAGGCTCGCGTATACCGGTATGACTATGACCGCCAATAATTACATCAATACCAGGTACTGAATCGGCTAATCGCTCATCATGACGATTACCAATGTGAGTTAGTGCGATAATAATATCAGCACCTTGTTCTTTTAATGCTTTCACACAACTTGCTGCGGCTTCATAATGTTTAATAATATCAAGTCCTGACCGATTCTCTGGACTAACCATTCCGGCTAAATAATGAGTGATCAGTCCAAAAAGTCCAATTTTTAATCCCTCACGCTCTAAGATGATATAAGGCTTAAAATAATCTGGAACTGAGTCGGTATTGGTCTTTACTAAATTAGCACATAAGACTGGTGCTTTAGCCATTCGAATTAATGATTTTAAAGTATCTAATCCGTATTCAAAATCATGATTGCCGATAACCAAAGCGTCAACTCCAATATAATTAAAGAACTCAATTACTGATTTACCGTAAGTAAAATCACCTATCGGTGTACCTGAGAACCAATCACCAGTATCAAATATTAAAACCGGGATATTTTGCTTTTTCGATTGTTCTTTTATTTCATTGATTACTGTGATTGCAGCAGGAGCATTACCAATTGGTGGTGGAAAATCCGGATTCATCCAGAATGCTTCTGTTGGTAAAAGAGCACCGTGTATATCATTGGTATGAATAATATATATATACTCTGGGATAGCAAAGCAAAAACTGAAAACAAATAAGCAGAGACCTATTAACCGAAATTTTAATGCGGACGCTCCTGTATTGATCATGGAGAAAGGCGGTAATAAATTGCGTCTTCTTCTCATTTTCATAAAGCCTTAGATAGTGTAATTACTATATCTCCCGAATTCTGATAAACTCTTACATCACTTTCATCAGGAAACAATAAATTCTCATTGCCTATAATTCTTCGTTTGATATCAGCACCAATATCAACTCTCATTGTACCAACCCCAAATCCCCATCCAAAACAAACTGCTCCTTGATGGACTATAGGCGGGATAAACGATGGCTCTAATCTAAAGCCATATCGAAAAGCAACGCCATTAAGAAAGATATGCTCAACACCAATACCCATCTCAACAGTTCGATTAAAATCAGGCTGTACGTATTTCCAATTGGTATATTGTCCGTTAAGACCTATTTTTGTGGGAATTTCACCACTTGCTAAATAGTTAATCCCCCAACTTAATACATCGGGATATTTCTGGTTCACCTGGTTTTGGACATCAATCCAGTTTTTTAGTACAGTTTTAGATTGATAATCAAGATAAAATTGCAATCTTGGCTTCGGCACAAATGCTATTCCTAAGTTAAAACCAACTCCTTTGGGACTACCGGTTGTTTCTGCAGCTAATTGCCGGATATATACAATTGAATCATGATACCAGAATTTTCTGCGACCAAAGAAATAATTTATTCCTGCGCCAACACCAATATTCCTATCAAAATTCTTACTTATAAAAAATGATGTTTTATATACAGCGCCGGATAATTTTATCTCCTTCTCTCCAATCTTTGCATAAAAATCATCACGAAACTCTTGATAGAATCGATAGTCAAAAATATATTGCGGTCTAATACTGAGACCTATATTTAATAACTTTATTGGATAAACAAAACCACTTGTACCCAGTTTACCCGTAGTTAAAAGATTTTCGGCAATGGCAACCTCGCCCACTGTGTTATCAAACTGGTCATATAGCATCTTGGTTCGGCGTTCAGACATAAAACCCAAATTGTAAGTCAAAATAAGCAGCGGTGTATCAATAAAACTGATTAAACCAAGCTTGTCAAAATTTGATTTGGATTTAAGCGTGCTGGTTCCAGCTAAACCAATTGATTGTCCGTCACAATAATGGATAGTCTTACCATAATACCAGTCACCGGGTATTGCCCATACTAGATTACAACCTAAAAATCCAAAAACGAAAACCATAACCCATTTTTTCAACCCCAACATTTGATTTGGTTTATTACTTGTATTTATTTGTAATTTAATTTCTTTAATTAAATTCTCAAAAACCAAGAAACATTTCATAGATTACTCCTTATACAAAAAACTCATCAATCCTATTTAAATATGGGAATTTTATTCTACAATAATAACTAACATATTTTGATTACCACAAGATATCTAGTTGTAAACCGACATTAAACACATCCTTTTTGTTAACAAAATTATAAACTGGTGGTGAAGTATAAGTCTGAAAATGTAAGCCCCGAGCACTTTGGAGTGCGGTATGAGGATATTCGGTGAATTTACCTCTGAATTTAAATCTCAACATAAGAAAATCCGCTGGTCGCTCAGATACTACGAAATAATATTTCAAACCCCGTCCATCAAGGAAATCAATCCCAACATCTTCAAAAATCCATTGGCTTAAATTCATTGCGGACCAAACTGCGATACCGGTTTCAAGATTAACTGCGGGTGAGAAATTATGTTCCCAGGAAATTGCTAAGAAATCTCCCCACAACGTCTTTTCACTATTATATTCCATTGATGGTGTTAAATCTACTAAACCTCGACGCAATTCACACGATAGAAAATTTCTTTCTTCCAGACTGGCAAGTACTCGAAAACTGGTTTCAAAAGTATTTGAGACTGTGGCTAAAACATCTTTGGGCAAATATTTTCTTTGAATTTTCTGCTTAATTCTAAATCTTAAAGGAAAAACTGGTCGATATTCGATTTCTCCTTGGAATCGGTAATTTGTCAAACCATGAGCCAGATTCTGCCAGACATCAAAATACATTCGGGTAAAGGTAATTTGCCGTGAAATCTGATAGCGCATCTCCGTATAAAGTCCTCTTTCGGCTTTGGGCATGGGAAAATATTGTAAATCGGAAAATATTGGATCAATCAAGCGGTATGGTTTTTCTAAAGGCATATCTTCAAATCGGAGTTGTTCGCAAAAAGCTCGATTATACGGATTATCATAATTTATATCATAATGTCTTGCCAGTGTTAGAAGATAGAGATATTCGTATTGCACTCGACTTTTTACTAACATTGCTTTGCCGGCGTTTTTTTGCCAGGCATATTCACCTTCTAAGGACACATTTTCAATTGCACTTCTAAAATCAAGTGAATAGAAGTTTCTCTGTGTGCCGTAAAATAACTGCGTATAATTGGCATCATCCAGAAATGTTGCATCTCCAGGCAAATCAATCCATTTGACATCAGGTGCAAACGATTTATTGTATCGGCACGAAAGGGTATTAAAACCGATTGCAGTCCCTTCAGGGATAAAACCGATTTGAGATAAATCAATACGACCACTTGCACCAATACTCGTTTCTAGAAAGTTCTTATAATTTGTCGGCAAACGGGGTTCACTAACAATATAATAATTAATCGTGCCATCTGGATTTTCAATACCATCGCGTAAACTCCGAGAATAGAAAAATAATGCCTTTAAATTCTTATGCTCAAGTTCAGCACCAGCACCTCGAAAACTGAATAACGAATTAGAAGTCAAATCACCAAAAATTCCTCGGGTGCGTGAATGAGTTCGGGCAATGAGCTCTGATGAATTATCTAGTAATAGACTCTGACCAAGTGTTACTCGATAATCGCCAAAGAATAATTTCTTAAATGGTAAAAGATCGTAAGCACCGACATATCCTCTAATTTCATCACTTAATAGCGTTTGGTTAAATGACTTTTCCCACCTAAGACCGCTAACAAAATTCGGACCAATTCGGGTTCGAAGGCGTTGACTTAAAAATGTTCGATGTCGTAGTGCTAAAAGAAAGTCCCGCTCTTTTTCCAATCTTGAATAATATTTTTCAATATCTGCATCAGTAATACCTATTTCATAGAACTTACTCGGTTCCGAAAATTCATTAAAACCCTGATTAATTGAGGCAATCTTCTCCTCAATGTCGGTTTCATATTCGTACCCATAATTAAGAAATAAACGATAATTGCCTTGGAATTTAATCGGTTTAGGGTCAGTAAAAGCAACATAATTACGCATATTGCGATAACCATAATTCGATAAACCAGCAACATCATTTCGTAAATCTCTTTGACTTTTTATTTCCCGCCCCAATTTCAAATGTTTCACCACTGCAATCGCATCAATAAAGGATACATTTTCAAAAAAGATTAAATCATCAACCTTGGCTTTATTAATATTGATAGGCGAAAATAACATATCTTGCCATTCTTCGACCGCAGTTTTTGTCGTCCCTTCTTCAGTAGCTAATGACTTTTGGATACGATACAAATTAAGATATTCTTCACCCCGTTCTTTGGATTTAGAGATATAGATTAATGGTTTTATTTCTTCAAACTTTTCAGGGGTTATCTCTTTAATTTTTCTTAAATCGTAGATACTTTTAAATTCGCCGTGATATAAAAGATATTCATAAATTTTTTCCGCAACATGCTGGGAAATCGGCAATCGCTTGATTTCATCAAGCGCCGCTTTATTAATATCAAGTTGGTGCTGTGGTGAAAAAGAAACATCGGCTGCTGCGACACTAATTACACAGAGAAAACCAAAGAATCCGGAAAATAAACTATGCCAACAAATAATTGGTCTTATCCGCGTAGAAATACCTGGCATTATATCTATCAATTAATTAGAAGTTATATTGCAGACCAAAGTTATGGGTTAAAGGCAATTCTGAATGTGTGGTTAAGGCATAATCAACCATAATATTTTGCAAACCTGTTGTTCTTACGCCAAAAGCAAATCTTATGGGTTCAGTTTGAATTCCTGCACGGATTGTAAGGTAATTCTCAATAATTTCAAATTCCTGCCCTGCCATAATTCGGGTTGGTTTGCCTGGTTCTTTAGAAATATCAAAAGCGGATATAATGCCGTAGGTGGGCATATAGGCAACGCCAAAATTAAGCAATTGGGGTAATTCTGTTTTTTCGAAGGCACCTAATTTCGGTTTATTGATATTATGCACATAAAAACCAACCTGCCAGCGCTTGTAAATTCTACTTAGCATCCCTATATCTAATCCGAATGTGAAACCCGAACCAAAATTCTTTTGATATAACTGGTAGCCTCTAAGATTATAACCAAATGCAATATCTTTAACTAATTCTATACCGTAACTTAAAGTTAGCACTCTTTCTGAATGCATTGAAATACCGATCTCTTGAATACCGAATCCTAAAGTACCTGGTGCATTTTTAAGAGGTGAGATCGCGCTAACATAAATATGGTGAAGATTAACACCTAACCCACCAAAAAGTAATTTATAAAAACTCGATACTGATAAATTTTTTATTTGACTTAAACCCGCTGGATTAAATTGAATTGCACTATTATCATTCGCCACCGCGGTAAACGCATTTGCCATTCCTTCAACACGCGGCCCGGATTGCAAATCTTCATAAATCGCAAGACTATTATTAACCAATAAAAACAAAATAATAATCAGAACTAATATTTTCATATAAATTGATTGTAATAGATAACACTCTAAAAGTCAAGTCAATCATTGAACAGATACATTCTTTTCAAATTTTGTTATTCCATATAATGTCATAGTCAATTTATCTTTAAATCAGATTTCATTATCTTGATGATTTTTGGAAAAAGAGATTGAGTTTCGAATTCTCATCAGACAAATTTACTTTTAAAACTGAAAATTTGTCTTCTGGTGAGGTTTTGGAAAAAGATCGCGTTAAGTTTTTGGGGTAAATTGTTTTTTCTTCCATAGGAGCATTCTCCTCTCTAACCATAATTATAATGAGTTGTTAATTGTGATAAAACATGGAAGAAAATACGCCTTTTGCTTTAAATCAATACTGAATTTACACAAAATATTATACACCACCCAAAAAGACATTACTTTTCGTATTGTCGTCATAATGAATTTATTTCTAAATATATATGATATTCCTTCACATAAGTCTCTTGCTTCGGTGTCTTGATTCTTAACAGCATACAGTCTAATAAAAACTATTTCTAATTTTAAGTAAAAATTGCTTGTCCAAAATAAGATATGAAACTAAATTATTATTGGATAACTCATACCCTAAAAACAAAAAGCGACCGCCATTGTATTAACGGTGTATAAATATCTTTTGTTTTTCTCATCACAAATATCTCAAAACAATCCGGGGATTAAGAAGTAGCATTTTGGGACAAAAAATTAAAAGAGTAATATATTTTTTATCAGATACAGAAGAAACTTTAAGACATTTTAATAGACCATTGGGCTAACCGATAGGCGACTTACTATGCGGTGTGTGGAATAACCTACTCCTTTTATTGGTCTGAGATTGGGTTGGGCTTGGGCTAGCCCCTTCCTATCCCCCATACTGCTTTCCCTCTAAAGTTTTAAGCCCCAAAAGACCTGTTTATAATGATAATATTATATTTTGTCTACTTTATTAACTATAAGAAAGTTAAAGACTTTGAGAACGTTTCTGGAATATAAGTAAATTAAAAGTTAAGGTGTCAGACGAAAAAATCTATTTTGTCAAAAACTCAAATAAGTTAATTATTATAAAAATCTGTTCTCCTCCGCGGAAAATATTCTTTGCGGGTTTCAATGGCACTAAAATATTCGCACCAAATCCACAAATTATCCGATAAAACAGTTCTTTATTTTAGGATTAAAAGTTTTCTAAAGCTTGTTTCTTGGTCAGTTGTTAATTTGATAAAATATGCTCCGGATGATAATCTTTTATCATTATTATTAGAAAGATTCCATTGAATCCTGTTGTCGCCTTTGTTATATATGTTGTTAGTAATCATTTTCACCCGTTGTCCCATTGCATTGTAAACTTCAATTCTAATTTTACTTGGTTTTGACAAGTTTAACGAAAAAGTAACTCGGTCATAACAAGGATTGGGAAAAACTAAAAGTTGTGGCGGATAATTAATATGATCTTCGGCAATCTCAACATTAGGTACAATCCTAAATGAATACAAATAAGTCGGTGCATGGTTTGGAGACTTTCTTTTAAAGTTTTGCTGATTTTTCACTTCCAGATAATAATAGACCGTATCACCGACTGATTGCGCCGGAATATATCCAATATAGACACCAGGCGTATCCGGGACACTATAAAATGGAGTCATATTGAAAACCGTATCGCTATTAATTTTATAATTCAAGCGACACGATTCCGGGATTAAAATGGTAGAAGTAATGATTTGGGCACGAATGCGATAAGGATTTATCGTATCATTCGTATTGCTAAATTTTCGATGTTTGATATGAATATAATTTCGTGCAGGTACTTGCATTGTAATACAATGAATTGCTCCACCAGAACCTAACATTGCCGAACAGTTGATACCTATGATTTGATAACCCGGTAATGCGCGTTGATATACAGATAATGCGGAATCATCTTCTGCTAAACCCCAAATTGGCACTAAAACTTTATTATTGACAAATAACGAATTAAGATAAGTTGGTGGTGCACTGGATGTCGAATACGGCATCGGAATCCGCACAATCCGATAATTAATCCCTTCACGATTCTTACATCGTGACAAGGAATCCGCATTCTGATTTAATAATGTATGATTAGGATGACCCGGGGCATAGTATCCAACCATTATCAAAGTATCATTAAGAATTTTCGTCCACAGATCAATATGCCCGGTATATTCAATATTAATTCGTGGTACCGTTATAAACTGGTCTAATCCATTATAAATACGCATTAAGGAATCAATTTGGCGACGCGTGAAAGAAGGATTTTCTTCTAAAATAAGATTTGAGGCAAAACCGGTCCCAAGTCCATCAGTCATAAAATTACCGCCGGCATGGATAAGAGGTGAACCATAAACCGGAACTCGCCATTGAGCACCGAGTCGCCAAGGAATTGAATCGTCTAATGGACGTGGACGGTTATAAATAAAATCAATTATTCCTTCAGTATTATCTTGTTTATGAATAAACCAAGGTCCGTAATCCCGAATCCAAATAGAGTTATTATTATAGGTAATAAAATTAACACTATCCAGTGGAATACCACCAGCAGTGAGATAATTGGTGATATTATTTTGTTCTGTACTACTACGGACAATAATATAGGCTTTAGTAGTCTGTACTGTATAACGAACTATTTCACGGAATATTGCATCATAAGTACCAAAGCGCCAAGTAACTAAAACTCCTCGTAGTCTTTCAAACTCCGCGGGTGTTTCAACCCAACCCTCTGGTGGCGGGGTAATTTTATGGCCGATACCAACTTCGTTCCAACGAAGTTGTTCTTCTGGTGTCAGCCACTTCGGTAAGAATGTATTATCAACTGAATTTAGTAATAAACTTAAACATATCAATATTGCCATAATGGCTCCTTAAATATCTTGGTTAAATTATATTTTGAATACAAAAGAAGTCAACATAAGCAGACTAAATTTTGCGGGGACTAAAACTCTAATTACTTGGAAGATAAAACTATCTTTTGCGTATAACGTTTTTCATTAACATAAAGATGACAGAAATAAACACCATCTGCAATCTTACTATTATCACTATTTGTTCCGTCCCAAAGATAACGGTAATAGCCCGGCAAAAGATAATCATCAACCAGAGTCTTTATAGTTCGACCTGAAGCGTCAAATATCTTGAGATATACCTTTAAAGATTTTGATTCCTTTTCAGAAAGATTAAAAGAGATATTGACTCTGTGGTTTTGCGTAGGATTAGGATATGGTCGATTAAGATTAGTTACCAACACGGGGTTAATATTAACTTCATCCGCAGCGGTTGACACCAACCAAGTTAACCGTATTCTCTGGTCGTTAAGTGGATTTTGGTCACCGCTCAGAGCGGTACGGATTTTTACCGTACAGAGTTCGACCGTTACTGGCGACCAACTATCGAAATTAATCCGCATCGTATCACCGACATAAAGAACCGAAACATATTTATTATCCGTGTATCTTAAGACACCTTGATAATTAATAATTGAGCAGATAACATTAAAATTAGACACCAGATATGTCCCGTAATTTTTTATTCGAACCCTCGGCACGATTGGTTGAGTAACCGGATGAATACTATCTGGGCTTAAGACCGCATCAACACCCACATCCTGGGTTATAAAAACATTGATATAACTATAAGCAGTATCATTGCCACGCCATTCATCCGAACCTAGTGCGGTAAAAGCGTAAACATTATAATTACCACTTGCTGCTGTCCAAACAGGAAACTCAACAATTGCGCTATCGCCTGGGACTAAGATAATAGTTGGTATTGTCTGTTCATAAACATCGCCGATCTTAAAAGTCACGGGAAAGGTATCGGTGCGCGTGCCAAAATTCATAACTTTTGCTTTGGGTATGACATTGGTTCCAGTAACAATCGTTCCGGATGGTTGTACGATTGAGAGCATTCCGACATCATGCTCAATAGTTGGAAAACGAATCGATACATTTCTTTCATAAGGAATACAATTCGGACCGGTAACGATAATCGACATTGTACCTGTGGACCGAGGATAAATTGAGAAACTTGCCACTCCCGCACTATTAGTATTTCGACATTCATAAATCGTGGTGTCGTCTTTCATAAGACAAACTCTGGCACCCAACATAGGCGAACCTTCTCTTCTTACGGTGATTGTATAGATTTGTGGTCGCATTTCAATTATTGTATCGTGTTGCACAGATATCGGTTTAGGCGTCGTTGTCCAAACACGCATTGTTGGGTCACCTAAAAGATTCCATTCCGAATAACGATATGAATTGTAGTAAGGCGGTTGCAAAGAATCGATAATAAACTTAGCTCGTTTTACCGCATCACCTAAAAAAGAATTATTTTCATCAAAAATTGCTTTAAAAAATGCTTTGGATACTGTCCCACGTAAATTAGCGAGACCGGAACCGGTCGTCGCCTCAGTTGTACCAAAAAAGGCGACTGCACCTTTAGGAGTTGTTGTTGAACCAACATTTAAGAACTGATCACCAAGATAACCTGTAGGGCTATTGGGCGAAAGGGTTATTGTCGCACAAGTAGCGGAAACGACGATCGGTAATTTCCAACCATTGTTAGTATTATTAGGATTAACTTGAAAAGGATTATACCAATTTGCTGTAGCTTCTCCTCGATAAACAACATAAGAGCGACCATTAGTTATTGCATTAACCACATTAGTAGCGTTATTACCTCTTAACCGAGAAAATGTGTCAACATGTGCATAGCGATAATTATTCCACAGTGAACAAACGTATCTAACATTATTCCAATAAATAGTATCCGGATGTGCAGTGCCATCTTCGCGAACAATACCAGTTCCTTTTATAAACCAAAGGGAATCTGCGGTAAACGGTGTTCGTTCGTAACCCAAAATCTTGGCAACGTTTGTTTGACATTGCGTCAAATTGGAACAAGGAAGTCGACCAACACTCAATTCCACGCGATAATTTCCCAATAAATCACCATAATAATCATCCGAATAAAAACCACCATAACTAAAACTGGGAACAAGATTTGCTGAACCCACTAAAAGGATATACTCTGGTTTTAACTGCCAATTATTATACGCATTTATTATGTAATTTTTGATCTGATAAGCATTACTTCCTGTAACCGAAAGTGGAACAATTACAGTCTTAATACCCTGTTTTGTTTTCCAGGCGGCTAAAGGTTGAAGCGCAGAGACAAAATTGTCTGGAGAAATTATAAGACATTTTGCGCCCTCAAGCGCAAAACTGATATTAAAGATAAATATTAATAGTAATAATCTGCAACTTTTTATCATTTTTAGTTATAATTATATTCAAAACTTATACCAAAATAAAAATTATAGATTTAAAAAACACTTTTGTCAAATAGTTTTTGACGAAACCTTGGCTGACGATGACGGTAACCTCAATTTAATGTTTTGGTAATCTAATTCTCTTATATTTGGCGAATACTTTATACTAATTTCATTGTTTAACCATCTCTATTGGTGTTTTTCTGACCTTATCCCATACTATAACAATGACAGGTTATAACATTTATCGTTATATGTTAGATATGCATAATTAAATCATTGTTTTAAATAATCAATGTTACTCTCATATATATATATATATTTTCTCTCCTATCATCCACCCTTTTCAATAACATTTCAGAAGAAACGCAGAAAAACCATAAGACCATATTTGTAGTTTCCTGGTATTCCGTGTCAAAAAAGATTTATTCATCGGTCTTATAGATATGCAAATACACTAAAAATTGTCACTGGACACAAAAACCTCAAAAAATTTCTCATGTCATTTCACATACAATTGCGTATTGGATATACCTCAATTCCTAAATTGACCTTTAGAAAATTTCTCTTCAATCGTGAGATTTTACAAAAATTTTCATAATACGCTCTATATTCTATGTTTAACTTGTCAAACTCTATGTTCAACTTTCTATAAATTAAATAAAAAATCGGATTATAATTCACTGAAACGAATTTTGTGCAAAACAATGCATGTATTATGCAATAATTTGCACATTATTCGGTTTATTGTAGACGATTTAGATGATTAAGAAAAATAAAAATGGGCTGAGATTTTGTCCCAACCCATTTTTATAGTTTTTATTTTTATATTTAACGAATGAATATCATTTTCTTAGTGAATTTCTGATTCGG
>CAYYPG010000025.1:0-22758 GCA_964473505.1 uncultured bacterium
TCTTACGCTATGAAGATACAACTAATCGAGCGGAAATCAAACTAATAGTGCAATAAAAACTCCCTACAAACCACATTATATTACAGGGCGGAAGTGAGACTCCGCCCTGTTTTATTTTAACTTACTATCCCAAATTTTTATTGTCCTTATACCATCTTTATAGTAAAAACAAACACAAAAACATTAGTTATAACTAATGTTTTTTACCAAGCGATTTTTTCGGTAACCTGTTGAAATAATATGAGTTATCGCATTTAACACTAAAATGAGGGTACAGTTCCCCCAACGGCCCTGTATGTTGCTTTAGACGGTGATGTTAGGGTTGATTGGATGATTAGTTTTAGAATAATTTAAGGAATTGTTTTGAACGCTGATAAACAATCAAATGTTGACAGCGGGTTTTGTCTGAAAGTAAAAGTTATCGTCGGTTTGCATTGTAAAGTAATTAAGAAGGTAATTATTAGCCTAATTAAGGTATCTATTATCTCTATAATGGCAGTAGTTGAAAGGATTATAAACCCTATTATTTTTCGTTGACTGAATTCAAACAAAGCTAATAATATCAGTAAGAATCGCTAAAAAAGTTTATGCAATATATCCAACAAATCCAGTTTATGAAATTTAATTCTAATGGTTTATATGAATTAGGTTTTTCTATGTGCAAAGGTTAATTTTGCGAACACAGGCAATGTGCAAAATATATCCCTTATTATATCAAAGAGTCTAAAAAATCAGTTCCAATTATTATGCTATTATATTAAAGAGTTAAAAAAGTCAGTTTCAAAAAGAATCTATCATATTACAGAATAAAAATTCAGTTCCAATTATCATAACAATCTACTGTATTAAAGAAGTAAAAAACCAGATTCAATTATTATAAAGAATCAACAAGAAGTTTCCAAAATTGACTACAAAACAGCGCTTCGAGTCTTAAAAAGTAGCTGCCGAAGATTTCATTATGGATATGGATAAATGTTAGATAAATTAATCGGTAAAATTAAATCCTTAGAAAAATACACTTCCTTGGCAGTGCGCCGTTATCTATTATCTATATTGCCAGGTTTTCTACTTAAAAAATGCTTTAGTTAAAATTTTAGTATGCTTTTGAATATAATTAGCAATTTCGATTAATTTGTGATTGCTGAGCATTTTAACATCTGACTTTGCCACTGGCCGGTCTGTAGAATAAACCTGAATTGACATTGGTTTGATTTTCATCACCGCGTTTAGCCATTCGCGTAAAACATTTTCATCATAATTCTTGACCGGACCATCAATAAAAACTGTCTGAATCGTTATTGGTAAGCTTTTTGAGATAGATATCAAACGGTCAACAATATCAGCAATTTTTAATTCGGGCACGGGCTGATTAATTTTCTGGAACAGTGTATCATCTGCGGTGTCCAATTTGAAAATCCGAAAATCAATTAAACTTAAGGTTTCTAAATCTACTGGTGGTTGACCATAAGCATTAACCAATCGGGACGAATTACTAAGCAGGACTAAGGGTATTTGTGGACAATATCGGTCTTTTAGCCTTCGGACTTCAAAAACAATTTTAGCAAAATCTAAATGGAGCATTGGTTCGCCATTCCCGGAAAATGTCAGATAATCAAAATGGCAATTATTTTTGATTGCTTGTTCTACCGCAAAAAAAACTTTTTCGACACTGGGTAAATCATTACGCAAAGGTTTTAAGGTCTTTTCTGTTGTCCGTCCATAATGACAGTAAATACAATCAAAACTACAAATTTTCTTTTGGCACGAAAGGAGATTAATGCCTAAAGAACGGCCTAATCGTTTGGAATTAACCGGTCCATAAATAATATCTTTTTGTAACGGAAGCACTGACATTATTCTAAGTAAGCTCCAATCATACTGAAGGAGTAAAGCACAAGAAAAAGCTTAACCTCTAATGAACCTTTACTAATGTTTTGGGTAAGAACTAACTGGAGATAATTTTTCTTTAATTTGTTCACCAAGAACCCCAGACAACAAGATTAAGCCGTTTCTTTTTGTTTCGGTTGACGATAAAGAAGTCTTATCTGCTCTTTTTTTATTCTTATTCACTAATCAGTACCACAACCTTACATCGTTCTAAAAGTTTCAAGTTGTCTTGAGAGCTATGGAGCAGTTTACCTGCGGATGATGAGATAACAATATCGGTCTTATGCTTACCAATACTTTTTAAGGCGCTAATGCGGATCGGATTAATTCCTACTCGTTCATTTTGCAATGCTTCGGTTAAAGAATTGGTATAAACTAATAGACCACGTTCCGCACAATATTCGGGTTTAACAAAACTGAGACTATAAACTTCTTTATTATCTTCAGTATAGATTTTGGGAAATAGCCCGGGATTAAGGTTAATATCCCGCGCATCAATTAAAACACCAGTATAGCGGGCGATATTTTCCTCTTCAAATGGAACTAATTTAACATCTTTAGGCACTTCTAAATTTTCTGGCCAAGCCCTTTTGCAAACCGGACAACATAATGGCATTATCGAAGTACCGCCACCAGTATAAGGAATCAAAGTCTTCATAATTGGGCCCGTAATCGGAATCTCATATTCAAAAATCATCGTACCATCAGAAAGAAATTTATTAGCCAATTCTTGAAAATTAACATTAAGACGCTCAAACTGCCGATTGATTTTAGGATTATTGACTAAATATTCTGCTACAGTCTGACTCGAATCAAAGTAAACTTGTCTGATGAGATTTTTGGTTCGGGTTTCAAGAATATTCTGAAACTCCTGAAGATCGTCGGGCTTCTCTTTAACTGAAATCCTTGCTGACCAATTAAGAAAATCAATCGTATCGGCAAACACTAAACTAATACTAACCAAGATAACCAATATGCTTAGTCTCATTTTCATATTTTTCTCCTTTTGACTATTAAACGACACAGAATCTTAAGTTTTAAGCTAATTTTCACACATAAAGCGGGCGACGGGACTCGAACCCGCGACCCCGAGCTTGGGAAGCTCGTGCTCTACCAGGTGAGCTACACCCGCAAAACTTATTAATTTTAACTTTTCCATCTCGGTCAATTGCCCCAATACAGTTAAACAAATCCATTTTGCTCTTAGCGTATTTAGGGTCTATGTTAATTAGACAATTTTAGCCAAAAACAGAAACCTGTCAAGCCTTCTCTTCGGAAAGTCGATCTTCGGAAGGTCTGCGCAAGTTTTCTTTGGTATCCTGAATTTGATTTTTGGTCTCATAACCATTGATTTTAATTAGAAAACTTTGAAAGTGTCTTTAAAAAATGACGAGCCCAGAGAAAAAATCAAGAAATCCGCTTGTGTCTTCTGTATCTTTTGAGCAAATATTGACTTTTCAGAGTTCTGTCTTTCATACAATCTGAAAAGTACCTAATGCTTTGTTTCTCTTATCATTCTTCTTGTAAATCTCAAACTATTAAGACGTCTTAGCACTTAAGCCTATTATTCCTTAATGGGTTGAGTATTACGAACTCTCGCTGTTCGCATTCTAACTGCCCTTTGCCAACCCCTTTTGGTATCAGTACTCGGTTTTATCTCTTTCATTGTACCGATCGCTATCCAGTTAAATTCAACATTATCATCACCAGTCCAGCCTGCAACCGGCTTTAATTGAACCTTAAAGCCGAAAGCATTGGTCTCTTTTACAACTAAAATTCCAGTTGGTTCGCCTTTAGCCGTAATATTAACAATAATTGGGATATCAGTTCTGACATTATCAGCAAATATCTTATCAAATGAGATTATGCTCTGGCCATTATTGACTCTGGCGCTGCCACAAGCAACGAGTTTGCGGTCAGTACTAACAATTGAATATGCTAAACCGTGGTCGGTTGCGGTTATCCAACCACCAGTGGCAATACCACTACCATAGGCATAGATTGCAGTGTCCGATGGATTATCTTCAAAGGCATGGGCAATAATTGCTGGAGCATAATCATCACCTGCCCAAAAAATACCGCCAACATTATTTCCCCAAACATCTAAACCGGCATCATCGGCAACAAAGACATACAGACCCGTAGTTCCGGCTTGATGGACATAAAATCCACTTTGACCAGCATAATCAATATTAACACCATGACCTGAAGGATTCTCAAGATAAATTCCGTGTTCATTAGTTTTTCTAATATGGATGCCAGAATATCCACAAGTATCCATGGTGATGCCATATTGCTCAGCATTATTTACCGCGAGTCCAGCACCATTAGTATGTTCAACAATTATACCATCGCCACCAGTATTTATAACTTTAATACCACTTCCTGAACCGGTATTATTAATATTTAATATCGCATCTGATGATTGCCGATTGACTGTTGCTTCTAAGGTACAAGGTAGAGCAATATCAATGCCTTTTATTGAGTGGTCTAAAATCTTCTGTGAATTAACTGCATTATAGGCAATTGTCGGATTCGGATAGGTTCCGGTTAAATCACCACCCGCAGGTCCTGATGGTGGACCACCGGCACCAGTGCCAACACTGTCGTTTGCTGGTTCCCAAGATGAACCATTCCATTTAATAACTTGACCAATTGTCGCACCGGCTTGATTAATCTTTGCCATCGTGACATTACCATCAATAATCATATTAGCTGAAATTGCATTTGTTTGTCCCTCATCAATAAATTTTGCACTTAATGTAATAGTGTCTTTACCTTGTAATTTGTGGGCATTAGCTGAAACTCGGGCACTGTCAATTGCCCCAGGTATATATCGGACATAATCTGCGGTATCGGCCAATGGTGCTTTGAAAGTTAAAGAAACATCACTACGAGTAATTGTGCCATCTTGAATCTTATCCGTAGTGATGGCATTTGCGATTATCATTGGATTGGTAATAGAATTTGTTTGCCCTTCATTTACATAACGGCCATCTAACGCCACAGTATCTTTACCTTGTAGGTAATAAGCATTATAAGCATTAACTGATATTCGTGCACTATCAACATAACTTATCGCTGGCACATTTCTCACATAATCCGAAGTATCTGCATAGGGCGATTTGAAAGTAGGTGCAACATCTTCTCGTAAAATAGTTCCATTTAGAATTTTTGCTGATGTTACTGCATTAACAGTAATAGTCGGATTCGGATAAGTGCCGGTTAAATCACCTCCTGCACTTTGTCCTTCGTCAACATATTTATTACTCAACGCAATAGTATCTTTACCTTGTATTTTATGAGCATTAGTAGCAATTCTTGCACTATCAACATAATTTACCACTGGAATATTCCTTGCATAATCCGATGTATCTGCATACGGTGCCTTAAAGGTTACCGCAACATCTTCTCGTAAAATTGTGTTGTTTAATATCTTACCTGTTGTTATTGCATTATCTGTTATCTTCGCAGTTGTAATACTATTATCTGCAATCTTAACAGCAGTTATTGCGTTGTCTGTGATCTTGGCGGTTGTAATATTATTATCCGCAATCTTAGCAGTGGTTATCGCATTATCAACAATCATTGGGTTAGTAATTGAGTTTACTTGGCTTTCATCAACAAACTTGGCACTTAAGGCAAGTGTATCTTTACCTTGTAATCTATGGGCATTATGAGCATTAACTGACACTCGTGCACTATCAACATAACTTATCGCTGGCACATTTCTCACATAATCCGAAGTATCTGCATAGGGCGATTTGAAAGTAGGTGCAACATCTTCTCGTAAAATAGTTCCATTTAGAATTTTTGCTGATGTTACTGCATTAACAGTAATAGTCGGATTCGGATAAGTGCCGGTTAAATCACCTCCTGCACTTTGTCCTTCGTCAACATATTTATTACTCAACGCAATAGTATCTTTACCTTGTATTTTATGAGCATTAGTAGCAATTCTTGCACTATCAACATAATTTACCACTGGAATATTCCTTGCATAATCCGATGTATCTGCATACGGTGCCTTAAAGGTTACCGCAACATCTTCTCGTAAAATTGTGTTGTTTAATATCTTACCTGTTGTTATTGCATTATCCTGAATCTCAGTTGTAGCAATACCAGGTGTAATTGGTCGGGTAACGGGCGTAAATGCTAAATCCGCAATCTGGATTGTACCATCCTGAATTTTATCCGTGGTTACAACATTTGCTCCAAGTTCGGGATTAGTAATTGGTGGTGAAATTGGACGAACTAACGGTGCATATTCCGCACTTTCTGCTTTTTTGGCTAAATAAGCATAAGCCGAACTTGTAAGTCTAATTCTGGGCGACATCGGTGGATTATTTCCCACTTGCATTTCCAGATAACAATTGCCGGATTCGGGAATACTTTCAATGGGCACAACTGATCCTAAACTAACACTAAAGATGCCATTGAGCGTTTGAACCAATTGGGTTTCAGTCCAAAAGGATGTTGCACCAATCGCAGTTCGATGCAAGCGAAAAGTAATGGAATATTGACTATCCGGAACAGGCGCACCAGCCAAATTAGTTAACTTGCCCTGATAATTGAGTAGTTTTGGGATTGTGATTGCATCCGTCGACATTTTTTCTTCTGCGGATAACAATCCAATGAAAACAACTAATATAACAAGTGTTTTTTTATACATAAAATCCTCCTGCTTAAATATCTTGGATAAAAGTTTGGTTTATATAAAAATATAAAATTGTTTTGCTAATGATCAAATTCATCAATTTCTTTCCCCTTAAATTTATTTTATCCCAAAAGTAGCACTAACCGTCACCGTAATATCTTTGATTTTCGTAGCGGTGCTATAAATACCATAATCACTAACATCGGTGGAGTTAGGTTCAGTAATTTGAAACACACCTTGGCGTGCCTGAATCATTTTACCAATTTTCACTTTAGCGCTTTTCGCAATCTCATGTGCTCGATTTTGTGCATCAATTATTGCCTGTGCCAAGAGTTCCTTTTTCAAATCAGCCAGTTTCGAGTAGTAATATTCAATTTGGGACGATTCCAAAATTATACCTTTATTATAAATAAAATCAGGATTGCGTGCCAGTTTTTCTAATGCTGTTAGATTATAAGAAATAATGAACATTGTCTGGCGGACACTATATCCAGACACCACACCGTCTCGATTGTATTGTTGGATATTATGAATCGGTTGAAGGGTAATCTCATTCTCGTTAATTCCGATTTTTTTAAGTTCGCTTATAACAAAATCAATATCTTTTCTAATCGCCTGATAACCAGTATTGATATCATGTAAACCAGTGTGTCGGGTAATTGTCAAAGTCCATTTGATAATATCGGATTCAAATCGTTTGGTGGCATAACCCGTGACTCTAATGGTATTTTGTGGCTTTCGGCTCGTATAAAAGAAAAATCCCAGTATGAGTGAGGACAACAAAATACCAATACTAAAAATTATTGCATTTTTACTGTTCATACGTAACGTAAATCTCCTATCTATAAATAATTTTTATCTCTATCGTTCTTTCCCAATATTTCGTGATATTTCTTTCTCTGTTTTCTTTTTCTATCATTATATTGTATCGCATTATCGGTATCAATATTTAATCGAGAAAATATGCCATAGCATTTTTCTCTTTTTGTCACCATTTAATTCTATTCAGTTTGGGCTGGTGACAGTATATAGTACAGAGAATTTAATACCTCGTCAATATAATTTTGCAATATGTCCAACACATACTATACAGTTTATAAATTTCAATTATAATGGTTATGGAAACAGGTTTTTCAATGTGAAAATTTATCCCTTATTATATTAAAGAGTTAAAATTGACTACAAAACATCTCTTAAGTGTCTTAAAAAGTAGATGCCCAAGATTTCGTTAAATGACACTGATAAATGTTAGATAAATTAACCCGGTCAAATCAGATCCTTAGAAAGATATAATATCTTGACACCGCACCTCAGGCATTAGTCTTCTGGCCAAAATCAATGTTAGGGGACATGTATTATAGTGAAGCATATCGGTTTTCTTTCGTCAAAATAAGTTATTATTTACACTCTTATCCTTTTTCATTACAGCTTTTCTTTTTGATGCTCAAACGAACCGCCCGGTCTTCTCGATAAACTCAAGGATAGTCTAAATGACTATCTCCTGGATGACCCAGGGGATAACCTATGGGTATACCCCCAGGCTACCCCCCTGTCTACCCACTAGATAGCTTAACCTATTGTCTAATAGATAATTAACGAAATTACCTGCTCTACTTATAAGTAGAGTATTCACTCAATTATATACTGGATAACCTACTTAACCAAACCCTTTGTCTGAGTGTAAAAAAGTACGACTTTTCTTGTTGAATTTTTATTTTCTATTAATAAGTTTTTATTGGCTTCTATAGGGTTCTCATGATTTTTATTACTGAAACTTATCAGAACACAAGTTTAGTATTAGTTGATTCTATCTAAATTTCTGCTTTTTACCAATAAGTTTCTATTTGTTTCTATGAGTTTTCCCCAATTTTTATTGCTGAAACTTACCAGAGCACAAGTTTGGTATTATCTGTTTCTATCTAAATTTCTGTTTTCTACTTAGAAGTTTTTATTAGTTTCAATAAGTTTCTAATAAATTTTATTGCTGAAACTTATCAGAACGTAAGTTTTGTGTAATCTGTTTGTATTAGAATCTTATTTTAAGAGAATGTTGGATAAGTCAAAACGCTTCGGCGTCTTATTTTATATCATCTCATACCTCATAAATTTAAATTAACATCATTATCATTTTCTTGTTAGGTTGGGGTATAAACTCTTTCTGTCCTCCAATATTGTTAGCAACAGATAAGGACTCTGTATGCATTATCTTCAAGTCAATGGCAGGAAAGATTAAAATTATATCTTTTAAACTTTATAATATTCTTGGGTGGCATATTTTTAAAAAACTCATTGACTCTTGTAATGATTTTCCTATAATAGACTAAATATGCATTTGGATGTTATCAGTCAATGTATTCCATCAAGGAGGCAAAATGGATAATAAAAATCTTTTAGTAACAATTGAAGATAATATTGCGATTATTAAGTTTAATCGGCCCCAGGTTTTAAATGCCCTCAATACTGACACGATTTTAGAGTTAGAACGTACATTAGATGAACTCGCAACTAATTCTAATGTCCGAGTCATTATCCTAACCGGCGAAGGGAAAGCATTTGTTGCTGGTGCTGATATTTCGGAAATGCGTAATTTTACCGGTGTCGAAGCAAGAGCATTTGCCCAAAATGGTCATCGGGTGCTGAGTAAACTAGAAAATATTGAAAAACCTGTAATTGCGGCAATCAATGGTTTTGCGTTGGGCGGCGGGTGTGAAATCGCCCTTGCCTGCGATATCAGAATACTCTCGGAAAATGCGAAAATTGGTCAACCAGAAGTTAATCTCGGTATTATTCCTGGTTTTGGGGGTACGCAAAGATTGGCACGGTTATGTGGCGCCGGCATTGCCAAAGAATTAATTTATACCGGAGATATGATTGATGCCCAAGAAGCCTATCGGATTGGTTTTGCCAATAAAGTCGTTGCCTTAGACAAATTAATGGACACGGCTATAGTGATGGCAAAGAAAATTATGAATAAAGGACCACTGGCAATCCGAATGACAAAAACTATAATTAATCGGGGACTTGATGCCAATTTAGAAACCGCTAAAGAATTAGAAATCGAAACTTTTGCCTTATGCTTTTCCACCGGTGAACCCAAAGAAGGAATGAGTGCATTTTTAGAAAAAAGAAAAGCCAGTTGGATGAAGTAGAAAAAAAATATTTAAATTCTTAAGAAAAAGAGAACTCAAAAATATGCTCAAGAAACACCGAAACTCACAAGAAAAATCAAAAAATTCGCTTGTGCCCTTCGTGATTCTTGAGTAAATATTGATTTCGTCTAAGTTGTCTTATTAATATCACATTTTTGATTGATATTATTCTTAAATTAAGAAAGGAGTAAACAATGGCCAACACAAATCAAGTTGTTATCGTTTCTGCGGCAAGAACACCAATTGGTAGATTTTTAGGTGGTCTTGCACCATTATCAGCACCAGAATTAGGTGGCATTGCAATTAAAGAAGCAGTAAAAAGAGCCCAAATTACCTCAAATGAGATTGACGGTGTGATTATGGGACATGTTTGTCCTGCAGGATTAGGACAAGCACCAGCACGTCAAGCCCAAATCAAAGCCGGCTTGTCACCGGACATTCCCGCATTAACAGTTAATAAAGTTTGTGGTTCAGGAATGATTGCAATCGTTTTAGCTGCTCAGCAGATTAAAGCGGGTGATGCGAATGTAATCGTAGCCGGTGGTCAGGAATCAATGTCTAATGTACCATACTATTTGCATCAACTTCGGAATGGAAATAAAATGGGTGATGTCAAACTGGTTGACGGAATGATTTATGATGGTATTTGGTGTGCATTTGAAAATGTGCATATGGGAATGCTGGGTGAATTTACTGCGGAGAAGTCTGGTATTACTCGAGAAATGCAAGATGAATGGGCTTTTAATAGTCACCGCAAAGCAGTTGAAGCCATTAAAAATGGTAAGTTCAAAGCAGAAATTATACCGGTTGAAATCCCCCAGAAAAAGGGCGAACCGATTATCGTCGATACTGATGAAGGACCGCGCGCTGATACCACAATGGAATCACTGGCTAAACTAAAACCCGCATTCAAAAAAGATAACGGTACAATTACTGCAGGCAATGCTTCAAGTATCAATGACGGTGCCGCAGCATTAGTCATAATGTCTCAAGAAACAGCCGAGAAAAAAAATATCAAACCCTTGGCAAAAATTACTGCTTACGCTACAGGCAGTGTTGAACCGAAAATGCTCTTTTATGCACCAGTTTCTGCAGTACAACGAATCTTAAAGCAATTAAATGTTGATATTAATTACTTCGACTTAATTGAAATCAACGAAGCCTTCAGTTCTCAAGTGCTGGCTGATGTTAAAGAATTGGGCATTGATACTAATAAACTCAATGTCCATGGCGGTGCAGTTGCATTAGGACACCCGATTGGCGCATCTGGAGCACGAATCGTTGTAACATTATTACATGCCTTAAAAGACCGCGGTCTTAAAAAAGGTCTTGCAGCCATCTGCTTAGGCGGGGGTGAAGCAGTAGCAATGAGTGTTGAAATGATGTAAAAAAGCAGCACTAAAAAATTAAGTAATGAAGTGTAAGCAAATTTCGTATCTTTGAGTATATCTATTTGCTAATTTGTAATGGAAATTCTTACAAAATCGGCTGAAGAAACCATTGAACTTGGCAAAAGCATTGGAACAAAATTAAAACCCGGTGCGATTGTTGCTTTTTATGGTGAATTAGGCAGCGGCAAGACAACGATGATTAAAGGAATTTGTCTTGGGCTCGGAGTTGAAGAACAAGCAATCGTTAAAAGTCCGTCCTTTATTATGGTTAATGAATATCAAGGAAAATGGCCAATTTATCACATTGACTTATACCGCACAAAGAATCTTCAAGAAATATTAAGCATCGGTTTTGATGAATATCTAAACGCAAAAGGTATTTGTCTTATCGAGTGGGCAGAAAAAATCGAAAACGAATTGCCCATGAATATAATTAAAGTGGAAATAGAAGTTCTCGGTGCTAATGAACGAAAGGTAAAAGTAACTGGATTACCCGAATAAGTATAATCGTCGGATAAAATTAGGTAATAGAATCAGATAAATAATTTATGGCCGTAATCGTATATATTGTTTTTATCTTCTTAATTTATGAATCCTTGAAAATACTGGAGGAATTTTTTCGCCCAACATCTGTAAAATTATGAAAAGGGAACTGATTGGTCCAATCTGGCTGATGCAACCAATCCCATATTGGAACGAAAAACTGAAAGGACAGTGGATAATCGAACCCAAGATAGACGGTTGGCGAATGCAAATAATTAAGCATCTTGATGGTAAAGTTGAATTTTGGGGCCGACGATTGGAGAAGCGACCTAATTGGTCAGATAAACTATCCTACCTAAAAAAGGCGATGAGCAATATTCCCCAAGGAACTCTCTTAGATTGTGAACTCTTCTCTGATCGTGGACGCAAATTTATTCCCTCATTATTCGCTAAAAAACCCAAAGTTAAACCAGTTATATATGTCTTTGATGTCATTTACTACAAGAATAAATTTGTTGGCAATCTCCCATTAAATGCACGAAAACGACTCCTTGAACGATTACATTTAAAACCGCCTTTAACTTTAGTTAAATATAAAATGTACAACGGTAAAATAGAGTTAAAAGATGACTTAGGACATGAAGACATTGTCCTGAAAAATCTCACTTCAAAATATCAGATCGGCAAGGATGCACCAATAGCAACTTTAGGTTGGCGAAAAATTAAATGGCATTCATAGAGTATCAATAACGACCCCCAAATTATGAATAAATCAATTGCTAGAATATTTTACTGTAAAACCTAAAACAAAAATTACGACATCATAGATTATCACTAACGACCCAAATCTATGAATAAATTAATCACAGAAACATTATATTCCAAAGACGCGAAAGAAGAAAACTTAAACGACATTATCAGATTGTGACTAACCACTCCGATGACTACGAATAATCCAATCGCAAAAACATTATATTCTAAAGACACGAAAGATTAAATGACATTACCAGATTATGACTAACCACTCTAATGACTACGAATAATCCAATCGCAAAAACATTATATTCCAAAGACACGAAAGATTAAATGACATTACACATTAAAACTGACCACGCCAATGAATACGAATAATCCAATCATAAAAACATCATAACCTAAAGAAAAGAAATGATAAACGAAATGACCTTTATTGCTGATGAGTTTAAATTTTCTATCATATAAACTCACAACTTTTTTCATATCATCACGATAAAAATATAATGGCGGTAGGACGATTTCAGGTAATGGCTTTATTACAAGCCGCACGGGCTTATGTGTTAGGAGAACCGATTGATACCGCGAAGAGTTGGGGTCTCAATCGGGCAATTTTTTATGCGGCAGCCAAAAGAGGTTTTAAATCCAAATTAGGATTACTAAAACCACCCAAGCTTAAATCTGAATTACCACCACAAAAAATTAAGAAACTTCAAAAGACATTTGGAATTTATTATCTCGGTGACGAAATGGCGTATTCTGTGGAATTAAAAGGAAAAAGATTGTTCACAATCGGTGATGAAGTCCAAACTCCAGAAAGTTTCCAAAAACAAATTGCTTCCCGCTTTGGTAAAACGTTTAAAAAAGCCTGGAAAGAAGCAATAAAAATTTGTCAGGAATATGATAAAGGTGTTCTGATGTCTATGCGTTATTTTTATGAGACAGTATATAAACCAAGACGAGACATCCTTGCTGAACAATGGAGCGAATATACCGAAAAAGATTAATAAAGAAGTTTCGCCATCATCTACTAAAGAAAATAACTATCCAAAACTTACAATATTTTCAAAGGGAATGCTAAGATTACTTGTTTGATAGTAAGTGATTCTCTTCAAAATAAATTTCTGTCTAACCTTTCCGGTAGTCGGTCCATATTGAAAATAAAAAGATACACAAGAAAATAACTCCCTAAGACTCTGAACGTACAGAAAAAATTTAAATATTACTTGTTGTAATGGCAGACAACAATCCAAAACAAATTTCTAACTAATCTTCCCGGTTCTTGGTTCATCCAAAGAAAGTTTAGATACTAAATAGTAAGTATTAACCCGAAAAATAAATGTTTGACTAACCTTTTTGTTATCAGTTCGATATTGAAATCTGATAAAACAAATCAAAGAAAATAACTACCCAAAGATTCAGCGCATACAGCAGAAAATTTAAATAATACTTATTTAATGTTAAGGGATAATCCCCAAGATGAACTTCTGTTTAACCTTTATTATTCTCAATTTGATATTGAAAATATGAGAAGATGAACAGATAAACACTGATAATGATTACCGGAATGATTACGAACCGGAATGCATGTTTACCTGCAAAAAATCCCAATAAGGCAATGATGCCAATTATCTTAAATAATTTTCCACCTAATTTGTGAGTCTTATTCCAAACAAAATCACTACTTAATGTCCAAGGAGTTCTAATCCCAATAAACCAGTTGCGTTGAGCATGTTCTAAAAGAATACCAATATAAAAGAATAAAATTCCTAATCCAATCGTAAATACTATATGCAGTCTTATTTTTGTTCCCAGCGACCAAAGAACTATAAACCCTTGGAGAAAAAGCATAAATAAGAAAAGAAGAATGATAAAGCCATCATAGTAATTGCGAAATCTCTTAATATTTGCTTTTAATGGGTCAATACTTGGAATTAAGATAAAGAGAATAGACATTACTATTAAGACCATCGGCATCAAAAATAGTCCCCAAAACTTAGTCATATAACCATCAACTTCGCCTTGTAGATTCCAGTGCATTGGAATTTTATTCGGTAATCGGGGATAAAAATAGATGCTGATTACCAAACTTAATAGAAC
This sequence comes from uncultured bacterium, assembly GCA_964473505.1. Classification (GTDB taxonomy): domain Bacteria; phylum Hydrothermota; class Tepidihabitantia; order Tepidihabitantales; family CAIPLT01; genus JAOABV01. The sequence goes on from CAYYPG010000025.1 coordinate 14,421, forward strand.
AAACAGAAATACAATTATCTCGCTTTTTCTTCTCGGCATAATGTCTCTTTTTACGACTTATCTTAAAATCATTACAATACATTCAATTGGGCAAACCGCAACACATAAGCCACAGCCGTAACAAAAATCGCGGTCAACCTCAAGTTTGTCGTTAATCATTTTCCTGGCTTGAAAATAACAAACCGATTCACAAGCACCACAATGCGTACATTGGCTCATATTCGTCTTTTCAATGTACTTTCCTTTGTCGCATGCATATTTTCCAGGTGAGACAAAATAGGCACAACAGTCATCACAGCAAAAACAGATGCCAGCAGTATCCGTGCGGGCTTCATTACGAAAGGGGCGAGTTACCAAGTGTTTCTTCTGGGCTTCTTCCATAATGCCATCAACAAAAAGCTGGTCAACTACTTTCTTATTTGATCCGCTACCTGGGTCATGGGGATCCCAAGACAAGCAGACATCGATTCGAGAACGCTGACATCCTTTTTCGTTACTTTCTCGACAACCGCAATTAGTAATCCAGAATTGATTATGTTTTTCGATCAATTCTTTTGCTTCAGTATGCGTACAAACATAATGGATAGGTATTTTTTCCTCGGCCATTATTTTCTCCTTTCAGTTATGGCTGAAAAGTAAGTCAATTAAAAATCTTGCATTTTGTGGTCAAAGTTGATATTTCTCGTAGTTATACCAAAAATATATGCCATTTTGCGAGTTCGGATTTATTTTTCCGTAAAAGATTTTTGTGTCAGGGTACCAAGCAATCTTTGTAAATCTTCTTCGGTATCAATTAAAACCTTACGGGATTTAGAACCGACATACGGTCCGACAACGCCCAATTGTTCTAATTGGTCAATGATTCGGCCTGCTCTTGCCCAGCCTATATCAAGTCTTCTTTGCAGCATGGAAACTGATGCTTCACGATGTCGAAAGACAATTTTTGCGGCTTCGGCTAAAAGTTCATCAACTTCCCGTTCAGAACCAAACTTTTCTGATTTTTTACTCCGTGGCATATCAATCTCTTCAGAAAGTTTTTGATGATACTCACGGGCCCAAAGTTTTTCCGCGATATCTTCTGGAACAACCGAGTAAAAATCTTGTTGTTTTCGTTTAATTGATGCCTTTTCTCGATCAATCAAGACATCTACGACCTGTTTGGCGATGATTTGTTCGGCCATTTCTCGTGCATTGGGTACATATTCGGATAACAACTCAACAAGATACCTTTTTGTCCATAAGTCAACAATCTTTTTGGTTGCTTGGGCAGAAACATAGGCGCAATGTAATCTTTGGGGTTCGCCTTTACCTGGCGGTAAAAAGAGCATATCGCCTCTACCTAATAATGCTTCAGCACCATTCATATCCAGAATTGTGCGCGAGTCTGTTTTAGAAGCAACCTGAAAAGCAATCCGACAAGGAAAATTTGCTTTAATTAAACCAGTTATAACATCCACTGATGGTCTCTGCGTTGCCAAAACCAGATGAATACCTACGGCTCGCGACATTTGTGCCAAACGGGTGATTTTCTCTTCAATTTCTGTTGGCGCCCGAATCATTAAATCTGCCAATTCATCAATAACCACGACAATATAGGGCTTCTTTTCTAAGCCTTCCTTTTGGGCGACTAAATTATAGCCGGCAATATCTCGAACACCTAAGTTGGCAAATATTCCATAACGACTTTCCATGATACTGATTACCCTATCAAGTTCTGATATTGCCATCTTGGGGTCAATTGTTGTCGGACTAAGTAGATGGGGAATAGAATTATAAACCGGTAGTTCCAGTTGTTTGGGGTCAATGGCTAAAAATCTAACATCACGGTAAGATGAACGGAATATTATCGAAGTAATCATTGTATTGATACACACACTCTTACCCGAACCAGTAGTGCCGGCAATCAGTACATGAGGCATCTCGCGTAAATCCGCACAATAGGGTTCACCAGTAATTGATTCACCCAGGGCAAAAGTTAAAGGTGAAGTTTTAGAAGTAAATTCTTCGCTCGTTAAGATATTGCGCAAATAGACAATTCTTCGGTATTTATTAGGTACTTCAATGCCTACCACTGCCTTACCCGGAATAGGTGCTAAAATGCGAATCCTTTCCGCTTTAAGGGAAAGGGCTAAATCGTCCGCTAAACTTTCAATCCGTTGAATCTTAATGCCTGGCGCCGGTTCAAACTCATAACGGGTTATCATTGGTCCGGTTAAAATATCCGTAACCCTGCCTTCAATACCAAATTCTTTTAACTTCTCCAGTAAAACTTTAGCTCCTTCTTCTAAGGTCTTTTGGTCAATCGGTGCTTCTTCAGATGGAGGAATATCTAAAGATGTCAAAAACTCATTTTGAAATTGTTGCTCATCAACAAGGTCCGTTTCTGATTTCTTTCTTTCGCTAATGGGAATGGTTCCTGGACGCATTTCAATTTTAGTTTCTTTTTCAGTTGTCTCGGGCAATGTTTTTTCTTCGACCACTGGTTCGGATTTTGATATCGGTAATTTTTCTGTAAACGGTTCTTTGACAACAGCAGTTCTTTTTTTCGGTCGCAATTTTTTAATACCGTCGGCTAAAAGATGGAAAATTGACTTAATTAATTGAAATAATGGGAAATGAGCAAAAAACAAAAATACAGTTATTAATGCACATATGATAACAATCAAGCTTCCTAAATCACCGGTTAAGTAGCGAAACCAGTTTGTAAAAGTAGTAGTTATATTTCCTGCGACCAAAATTACGGTAATTTTCCCTGGCAGCCAATAAGCGTTGGGTTTTATTCGGGCAATAAGCATTTGAACGAGCACAATTAATAAAAAGATGAAAAACCCTTCACGAAGGTAGGTTCGTCGTTTTTTCGGATTACGGATAAGCGGAACCAAACTATAAAGTAAAAACAGAGGAATAAAATAAGTTAAGAAAACACCTAATTGGGTTAGAAGAAATCTTGCCAACCAACTACCAATTAAACCGCCATAATTATTTACATAACTGATACGACCGATTGAAAAGGAAATCGTGCTGCTAAATAAAAAGATACCCAAGAACCAGATGATACTTGGTAAAACAAATTGTCGAAATCGATCTTTAATTAACTCATTGATGGTAAAGAGCAAGACAATCAACGGAATTAGATAAACACAATAACCTAAAATATAAATCAAACCCAAACTCAGATGGCTTCCAATAAAACCGCCCCAATTATCTGTAGGTGTTTTTTTGCCCAAGTGATATGATATTAAACTAATAAGGACAAAGACAATCAATAAAAAGACTAAGATACTTATGACGATTTTAATTTTTGTATTATCTTTTTGGGTTTTTGAACTTGCTCTCATAATTTTATCAATTTATCCTCACTATATATCAACTGCTTAGGTTTTAGATAACACTATGACCAACAATCAATGCAGAAAATATTCTTATCAGCGGCAACATTATCATACCTAAAATAGAAAAACCGAACAATTGACTTAAGACAATCATGCCCAGCAGAATAAAAAATCCATATTGTTCTAATTTAGCATATTCTTCCGCGATTGTTGATGGTAAAAGATAATAGAGAATTTTCGAACCGTCAAGGGGTGGAATTGGAATCAAATTAAAAATTCCTAAAACGAGATTGAAAAATACGAACATTTCTAAAATAATAACGATAAAACTACTCAGGGATAGCGATGGCACGGCATAAATTATTCTTAACAACAATCCAAAAATAATTGCCACGATAAAATTTGCTCCGGGTCCAGCTAGAGATGTTAACAATACCCCTTGTTTATAATTTCTAAAAAAGTTGGGGTTTATCGGTACTGGTTTTGCCCAGCCTAACCGGAATATAAAAAGACTAATTGTGCCAATTGGGTCTAAATGTTTTAACGGATTTAAGGTCAAACGGCCCATTAATTTAGCGGTCGGGTCACCTAACTTTAAGGCAATTAATGCATGAGCGTATTCATGAACCGTAAGGCCAAAAAGGATTGCTGGTGCGGAGAGGATAATTGATGATAAGTTAGACATTGTTTATTTCCTTTATTAACAATTTAATGTACTCAATATTTTCGGGATGATTATCCATCTAAAGACGATTGGGACAATAATACATTTATAACTTGCAAGACGTTGATGGAATAGATATTAAATTTGACATTTTATTATGTTATAATAGTTTGTATCTGTTATCATGGGTAAATTCAGTATAGGTATGTTAAAGGAAAAGATATAACCTCGTCTTTGTTTAGAGTTTAAAAAGGAAAGCACACCTAAGGAAGAAAAAGCCGATTTACGCAAAAATTTTGACGCTTCTTTATAATATTCCATGAGCGTAATTTAATAAATTTGTTTAATTTGTTTTTCCATTTCCAAGTCTTCTGATTAATGATTTGATATATTTAATTTCTTCATTTTTTGTCCTGATTTTACCGTCTAAAACCGAATATTTTAGACTATTCAAAATCTTAGTATAAATTGGACCGGGAGGTATCTTCATTGATTTTAAGGTTGCGCCGGTAGTATGAATCTTGAGTACGGAATATTTTTCTCGATATAATTTAATCTTTGCGCTTATGGTATCTTTCTCAATTAAAGATAAAATATTTAAAGCGGATTTAGGGAGCGGTGATAGAATTTGATAAATTCTACTAGGAAGTTTGGCTCGGATTAAACTTTTTCTTAGGCTTGGGAATTTTTTTATTGCCTGCGCACAATCTTTTACTTCATTTGTCAACGGAAACTGCGACCAGGTTGATTCGGGGAAATAGGCAAAAAGATGACCTAACTTAGCATCAATATCACTAAAATCATCTAAAAGTCGACTCTCTTGAAAAAATCTTTTCGGCAATTGAATCCCCCAGACCCTTTCAATCATTTTATATTGTTGTAATATTTTTAACATCTCGGTCGCTTTCTTTTCTCCTAAAATCATTTTAAGTTCGTATAAAATTCGTTCGCCGGAAAGTAAATTAATTAGATTGTCCTCAATAGATTTTTTCATTAATAACTTTGTTGTCGGTTCAAGTTTAAAACCGAAACGAACTCCGAATCTAATTGCTCGAAAGATTCGAGTCGGGTCATCAATAAAACTGTTAGGATGTAACACTCGAATCTGTTTTTGTTTGATGTCATTTTGGCCATCAAATAAGTCAATTATCGGATATGGTGGTTGAGGCATAAGTTTTAGTGCCATTGCATTAATCGTAAAATCGCGTCGTTTTAAATCTTCTTCAATTGAAGCGGGACTAACTTGGGGTAAAACTGCTGGCTGAGCATAATATTCCTTGCGGGTTTGAGCAATATCAATCCTTAGTTGTGGACATTGCAGAGTCATCGTCATAAACTGAGAATAATGGATTACCTGGGCTTTTAATTTTGCGGCTAAATCTCGACCTATCTCTTGATATGAATTCGTCACGGCAATATCAAAATCAATTGCTCTGGTTAATAATTTTGTTTTTGCCATCAGTAAATCTCGTAGTGGTCCGCCGACTAAAAATGCTTCTGCATTGTAGCGTTGACTAATACTCACAATCAATGGCACCAAAGATTGTAATGGCTGGGGAATTTTTTTTATTGCGTTCACTATTTAAAAAAGAAAACAGGTACTGCTATCTTACACTCGAAGACATAATCCATTAAGTCTGAGATCATTCATATTCACCGGTAGTGTTAAATAATTTTATGATTTTTCAATAGTGGGCGAGAAACCAAAACCTTTAATCTCTTCTTCCTTGCCCAGTAATTTTATTTTACCAAAACGGTCCTCATATTTTTTGATGTTTTCTTCTAAAGCACTTAGTAATAATTTGGCATGTTGAGGTGTCATCACAATGCGGGAAAAGACTTTGGCTTTAGGTAAACCAGGAAGCATGCGGGCAAAATCAATAATAAACTCCGATGCTGAATGGGCAATAAGCACAAAATTAGAATAAATACCTTCAGATTCTTTTTCGCCAATTTCAACATTAATCGGCGGTTTAATTTCATTCGACATAAATGGCTCCTTTCTAAATTCAAATAGAATCTTTACCTAAGGATTTCACTTTCAGTATCATACAATTAAAACCATATAAAGTCAAGAACAAGACGAACCATTCTCATAGCCCCTGCAACCGATTAGGAATAATTGGGGTAGTCTGTGGTATATTGTGTTACTTTAGTATTGAGATGTTAATGGAAAAAGTATATCCGCTTCATTTTTTAATAGTTAGAAAAGAGAATACTGCTATGGAAGAAAGGATTCATTTATATAAACTTTTTGACACTATCTGATTGAATAAATTTTAATAGGTTAATTAGTAAAATTCTGGTAGCAGCAGGCAATCCGCACATCCTGCTTTATTTTATTATCAGACCCTTCAGAACAACTATTTTGTGACCCGATACCGCTTTGCGTCAAAACCTAATGATTTTAGAAACTGAACTGTTTTCGGACTTATATTTTCATTGGCTGAAAATCCTAGTCTTTGGCAATCAACACCTCATCGTATTTTGTCATATAAGATGCATATCAATCGCTGCTTTTATGTCATCGATGATCAGTTCTGGGTAATCATCAATTATTTGGGTAAAAGTCTTGCCCGCAACTAAAAGATCAAGAATTAAATATACTGGAATCCGAGTACCCTTAATAATTGGCTTACCGACCATAATCTCAGGATTACAAACAACTCTATCTTTAAAATCAGCCATATATATCTCCTATCTAAATATTAGTAGCTAACAAATTCAATAATATCTCAATACTTGAATTGCAATATTTTTGGTTCATAATCATTTTAGGTGTAATGAAGGCAGAGTCATGGAGTCTGCCTTTCACTTTGTTTTTTTATAGGCGTGCTCCCAATCAACCTTAACATTAATTTATTTCAGACCCACCAACTACTTAGAACATTTCACTTCCTGTCGTGTTTCGGAACAGGCACATTGCTACAATTCTTTCAAAGAACAATCTTATACTACCATTATCGTATAATTTAATATTAGATAAAAGCCAGCTGTTTTTTACAATCTCTTCAGGCGCTTTGAACTAAAATCCGCAACCGTTGGTTAGAAAAATTTCGATAACTATATGGCATCCGCTTATCCAGTTTAGTCTTACCATTCATCTCTTCAGTATAACTATTCGTATCTCGATACCGAAAATAATTCATTATTATATCAATCCGCATCAAAAATGTCTTTGCCACTTTCCAAAAGCCAATCAACTGGGAATTAAGAGCAACCTCACACCTTCAGCAAAACAAACAGGAAATTTCATCGTAAGTTGCGGATAGAAAGACCATCTTTATTAACTCATCAACTTGTATCACCTGATATTGGCACAAACTTAAATAAATCCGAAAGTCGCACTGAACAAAAGTCAGCCTAAGTGAAAGGCAAACTTCCGAGTGTAATCTAAACTCAGCCGTTCTGAATTAAATTTTTATGCTATAATCTCAAGAGATAACCGTTCTTCTTTAACCAATCCTTATGTTTTTCATAGTCGGGCATCAAGATTTTAACCTTGTTCCAAAATACCCTTGTATGATTTTTCTCTTCAAGATGAGCAAGTTCATGGACAACAGCATAATCTATCACAGGCAGGGGAGCCATTATAAGCCGCCAAGAAAAATTTAAGTTTCCATTATGTCCACATGACCTCCATCTTTTTTGTGCATCAGTTATATTCACTTTTTTGTATTTCAAACCACTCTTTTGAGCATAACCTTTTACTCTTTCTGAAATCTTCTCGTAAGCCATATTTTTATACCAAGTAACAAATAAATCTTTTACCTGTAGCAATGCTCTTTTTGAAAGATGAAATTTATTATCAAATATTAATGGCTCTTTCTGGTCTTCCCCAATCTCTAATTTGTAATATTTACCAAGAAAAAGAAAACCCTCACCGCTCACAAACTCCTTAGGAGCATACTTTGGATTCCTTGATTCTATCTCTCTTTTCTTCTGTTGGATCCAATTTTTATGTTTAGAAACAACACGCATTATTGACTCATCACTCGCCTTAAAAGGTGCTCTTACAATAAGTGTAGCGTCGTCTGTAATCTGAAGAGCTATAGTCTTTCTTTTTGTCCGTATTATTTTTTCAATCTTGATGTCCATAAAATCATTTCCCGTAAATATGATAAGACAGCTCCATCAATTTTTGGGCTATCTCATTTCTTTTTTCAAACTTCAATAAGAGATGGGTTATTAAGTAGGACTTTAGTCTTTTCTGTTTTGAATAGCTTTCCCAGAAATCTACTAGCTATACCTCTTTCCTTACAATTTCTATTACATTTCTGGTTAAATCAACTAAAAAATTAAGGTGCTGTGCCAAGACATTGTATCTCTTTCCAAGGACCTA
>CAYYPG010000026.1:0-8124 GCA_964473505.1 uncultured bacterium
AACCATTATAATTAAATTTCATAAACTGTATAGTATGTGTTGGACCGATTGCATTTTTCATATCTTGACTTAAACTTAATATATCGCTATAATATTATATTATCATGTTTATCTATATAAACACTGTATCAAGCCGATAGATTATAAAATGAAAATTATTATTTAATAATATGTTAAGAGGGGGAAATTATGCATAGAATCTATGTAGTATTGTTAGCGATTATTATTAGTATAGGTGTTATTGCCTTAATACCCCAAATTACATTTGCCCAAACTGAGGAACAACTTCAATGGCTATTGCGGTTTAGTGAAGAACAGGTGATGAAGTGGCGGACTGAACGAGCAATTGCCGAATCAATTGCCCAAGCGCAAAATATGCCGATTCGTCAGGAGTTTCCGGATGGTAAGATAATTGAATTACAGAGATTTGAAAATGGTTTGCCGATGTATTATATTACTCATAATCTTAATGCAGCAAAAACATTATCAACTGATAAAGTCTGGCCTGGTGGAACTGGTGGATTTTCTTTAACTGGTAGTTCTGAAACACTGGGAATTTGGGATGGTGGTAGAACGCGAATTGAACATCAAGAATTCGCTACTGGTCGAGCAACGCAGGTGGATGGCGCTTCAACAAATAGTGATCACGCCACGCATGTTGCGGGTACGATGATTGCTAGTGGTACTGCTGCAAGTGCCAAGGGAATGTCGTATCAAGCTCGATTACGAGCATATGATTGGAATAATGATAATAGTGAAATGGCAACCGCGGCAGCAGGTGGTTTAAAAGTTTCGAATCATTCGTATGGATACATTACTGGATGGTATACTACGGACGGAGCTTCATGGCATTGGTATGGCGACCCTTCTATAAGTTCAACAAAAGATTATAAGTTTGGTTTTTATTCTTCATATGCTCAGGCTTGGGATAACATCGCTCGAAACGCGCCGTATTATCTTATTGTTAAATCAGCTGGGAACGACAGATTAGAAGGACCATCATCACAACCAGTTACTCATACCCATTCTGGTAGCGGAAGTTATAACTGCATTCATGGTTTAGACGGTGGACCAAATGGATATGATTGTATCGGCGCTCCAGGCGTTGCTAAAAACATTTTGACAGTTGGTGCCGTAGATGATATTGTTAATGGTTATTCTCAACCCAATGATGTGGTGATGTCACCATTTAGTTGTTGGGGCCCGACTGATGACGGACGAATTAAACCTGATATTGTTGCCAATGGTATTGAACTTTACTCCTGTATCGCAACAAATAATACTGCTTATACAACATATAGTGGAACTTCAATGTCGTCGCCAAATGCAGCTGGTTCAACAGGACTACTTCTACATTTAAGAAGAAATTTATATGGCAACAACCCATTGCGCTCATCAACAATAAAAGGACTTATCATTCACACTGCGGATGAAGCTGGTCCGCATCCGGGACCTGATTATATGTTTGGCTGGGGTTTGATGAATACATTAAAAGCCGCACAAGTAATGAGAGCCGATTCTTTAGCCGGTGGTAATTTTCATATCAGAGAATATACGCTTAATCAAGGCGGACAGATAGAATTTCAGGTTTATAGTACTGGTTCACAACCACTCCGTGCAACGATTTGTTGGACCGACCCTGCAGGAACGCCACCACCACCTTCATTAGACCCAACAACAATAATGCTCGTAAATGACCTTGATTTAAGAATTATTGGTCCAGGGTCAACAATATATTCACCGTGGGTTTTGAATCCGAGTAATCCTTCAGTGCCAGCCACAACTGGTGATAATATTCGTGATAATGTTGAGCAAGTTCATATCGCTTCACCAAGTGCCGGGTTTTACACAGTTAGGATAAATCATAAAGGAACATTAAGTGGTGGTTCACAAGTAGTTTCTGTGATTGTGACCGGTAACACGATTTTTAAAGATGTTGCTGTGACAGCAATTGAATATCCAACTGGTATAATTGATTCATCTGGTCCAATTATTCCCAGAGTAAGAGTAAAAAATAATGGCACTACCAATGAGACATTTAATGTGACATTCCGAATTATTGGTACTTCTTATAATCAAACTCGGACAAAAACATTAAGTGCTGGGGTTGAAGATACAGTGAACTTTCCATCGTGGACACCAATACGAGGAACTTACACAACTCGTTGCTCAACTTATCTTGCGAGTGATGCGATTAAAAGTAATGATACTTTATCGGGCTGGGTCAAAGTTCAAACTAAAGATATTGAAGTCGTAGCAATTGAACATCCAGTTGGCACAGTTGATTCTACCAGTACGCCCATTGTACCCAGAATAAGAGTTAGAAATAACGGTTCAGAAACAGAAGTATTCAATGCGACTTTCAAAATCGGAACGATTTATAATAATACACGCACAAAATCATTGGCTTCAGGTATAGAAGATACTATCAATTTTGCTCAATGGATCCCTGCTCGCGGAACTTATACTACTCGTTGTAGTATCTATTTAGCCGGTGATATGAAAAATAGTAATGACACTTTATCTGCTCAATGCATTGTGCAGGTGCGTAATGTTGGTGTTGTTTCTATTACTGCACCAGCTGATACTATCTTTCGAGATTACATTTCACCCAAAGCCAGTGTAAGGAATTATGGCACCAAACCAGAAACTTTTTATGTCTATTGTAAAATATTTGATAGCCTAAGAACCCAAGTTTATCTGGATTCCTCCTATGTGAGTAATCTTAATACCAACGCTTCCAGCACCCGAACATTTAAAAAATTCTACTTTCGCACTGGTAATTATGAAGTTCGATGTTCAACCGCACTGAATAATGATGCTAATCCGTTAAATGATGTTAAATCTAAAATTATTGTTGTTAAATATCTACCGCCTTGGATCTTGAAAGAAAGCATTCCCTGGGGTCCAAGTAATAAAGCAGTGAAAGCAGGCGGTGCCATAGTTACCGGTACTCAGGATAAAATTTATGCACTCAAAGGTAATAATACCAGGGAATTTTATGTCTATTTTGTTGACAGAGATTCTTGGGCACTCTTAGAATCAATTCCTTTTGATACCCTTTCAAGAAAGAAAGTAAATAAAGGTGCCTGTTTGGCATATAATAAACATTCCAATCCCAATACCATCTATGCGACTAAAGGCAATAATAGTTTAGAGTTCTGGATGTATAATGTTAATTTAGATACCTGGATTCAAAAGCCAAATGTTCCAATGACTTATCCTGAAAGAAAAGTTAAAGGCGGTGCTTCAATGGTCTACTTAAAACGGGGACAATACCAATATATCTATTTACTTAAAGGTAATAATACTCTGGAGTTTTATGCTTATCATTGTGATGCGGATACTTGGATTAAGACTTTAACTCTACCACCTCCAGGTCCTAATCTTAAAGCCTTCCGCGATGGTAGTTGTATGACTGTTGGCAAATATAATAAGATATACGCACTTAAAGGCGGTGCTTATATTAATGAGTTCTATCGCTATGACCCAGGTACTAATATTTGGGAAGTCCTTTCTCCATTACCAATTTATAGCACTCTTACCAGAAAAAATACAAAAGTTAAAGATGGCGCGTCGTTATGTTATGATGGCGATAGTCTAATTTATGCTTTTAAGGGTGGAAATCGACAAGAATTCTGGGTATATAATATAAATCAAGACCGTTGGCTGGAATTAGATACCGTACCCAAAGGAACCGGTGGCAAAAAAATTGGCAGTGGTGCAGGTTTAGCATTTGCTGATGATAAAGTCTTTGCGCTCAAAGGAAATAAGACCAGAGAATTTTGGTGTTATACCCCTGGAATCTCTGACCTCGATACGCTTCGCAAACCGCAAACAGATATCACTCATCAACAAACCATAGAAACCAATCCCAGCAGTTCTGTTTCCCAGATTGAAATTCTGCCCAATCTCTTATTTGATCAGTCGGTGATTAGATTCCATCTGGTACAACCCAGCAGGCTAAAGTTAAGTCTATATAATAGCTTTGGTCAACTGTTATCCGTGATTGTGGATAAAGAATTTCCTATTGGCAAGGCTGAAATACCTTTCAACAAAAGTGGCTTAAGTTCCGGAGTCTATTTCTTGAAATGCGATATCAGTCCGGCTGATAATTTAATAATTAGAAAAGGAATAAAATTAATTGTTCGTTAAACATTGTCAAGGTGATTTCTTCCTTCTATCAACCTGACAGCACGAAAAATCTCAATTGCTAAATTTATCAGTTGAATGGATTCTTCGCATTTCGAACTCAGAATGACAAAAAGGAAAGATGTTGTTTTGAAAAACAAAGTGACGAAGAATCTTATTGGTTTAATATTGTTATATAGAGATTTTTCGCATAGGTTAAACATAATAAAACATAAAGTTGTGAGGTAGCAAATGAGCAAAATTGGTTTTACTTTAATCTTATTATTTATTACGATAGTTATCCTGACTGCAGAATCGTCGCTCCAATGGAAGCGCGTACCCACACACAAATGTGGAACGCCTGAAGCCTTAGAATCATTTCGGCAAGGTGTTAAATTCGTCCGACCAAGTTCTGGTCCCCAATATATCTACTCCGCACGATTTATCGTTCATTTTGACACAACCGGTACCCATATGACAACTCGGGCTTATGCAGAATCCGTCTCTAAATATGCTGAATATTGTTGGTCTAAACTAGTAGATACCTTAAAATGGGTTGCGCCACCTCCGGATAATGCAGGACCCGATAATCGTTATGATATCTATATTAAAAATTTAGCATATGGTATCTTAGGAACAACCTATGCTGAATCGCCTTATGCAACACCTTATCCTGATGGCTACACCAGTTATATTTTCATTGACAATGATATACCTGTTTGGGCATCATGGGAACATTTGAAGACAACCGTTTGTCATGAATTTAATCACGCATCCCAGATGCGCTATAGCCTTGCAGAAAGCACTTGGTGGTATGAAAATACTGCTACCTGGATAGAAGATATTTGCTATGATGATATTAACAATTATATAAATTATCTCCTTTATTCCCCATCTAATCCTCTTAATAGCCCACATCTTGCAATTAGTAGTAGGTCAGACCTATATTGGTATGCAGGTGCAATTTGGCCAATGTTTTTACAAGAATATTATAATGACAGTTGTCCAAGATTTTGCTGGGAAAGAATGGGCAATGTTTCGGGTAATAATACGCTTTCCGGTATCAATGATGTTCTGGTATCAAAATTCAGTTCTAATTTATCAACTGCCTTGAAGCAATACGCGGTTTGGCGATATTTTACTGGTGAGCGCGCAGACCCAACTTACCATTTTTCTGAATCCCATCTTTGGCCAACTTCACAACTACTTCAAACTCACAATGCTTATCCGGCATCGGGCAATCAATTAACGCAAAATCCTAACGGTCCAGGTGGTACAAACTTTATTCGATTCAATCCTGGTGAAAATTTATTAAATATAACTTTTGATGGTCAAGATGGATATAACTGGTCTGCAGTTGTTGTCGGCTATCGCGTGCCATCACAATCAATTGAACAGGAAATCATTCTTGACGCTAATTGGTCTGGTTCAACTAGTATATCTTGGTCAGGAAATAGTCATATTGCCTTAATACCAGTTGTGACTCATTGGACGAGTTCGGCCAATAATCTCACCCATACTTACTCTGCTACTCAAATAACCAATATTAAAGATGTCGGGATTACTCAAATTGTCTATCCTATAGGCACGGTTGATTCTACTGCCAATCTTATTCCCATAGTCCGAGTAAAAAACAACGGCACCGAGACCGAAACTTTCCAGATAACATTCAGAATTATCGGTACCTCGTATATTAGTTCGCGTTCGAAAACCTTGTTACCCGGGCAGACAGATACAGTCAATTTTACATCTTGGATACCATCCTTAGGAACTTTTCAAAGCAGATGTTCGCTCTATCTTTTTGGCGACCAAAACCGATTGAATGATACCCTTAGTGCTTTATTCACTGTTCAGGTGTCAGGTTGGTTTATTAAAAATAGCAATTCATTCGGCACAAGCACTAAAGGAGTAAAAGGAGGTGGTGCCTTAACCGCAGGACCTGGTGGAAAGATTTATGCACTCAAAGGTAATAATACGCGGGAATTTTATGTCTATTTTATTAATCGCGACTCTTGGTCAATAAGAGAATCTATACCTGTTGACCCAATTAACCATAAAAAAGTTAATAAAGGTGCAGCATTAATTTATAATAAACATTCGTCACCAAATATAATTTATGCTACCAAAGGTAATAATACCTTAGAATTTCTGGCTTATGATGTTTCAACTAATTCCTGGAGTTTTAAAACTCCTGTGCCATTAAAATCAGGTATCAATAAAAAAGTAAGAGGTGGTGCCTGCATGGCTTTTCTCAAACGCGGTCTAAACCATTACGTCTATCTCTTAAAAGGTAATAACACTAACGAATTCTATGCTTATCATTGTAATGCTGACACTTGGATAACGACTTTAAGACCTGCACCAGTTGGACGAGACTATAAATTTTACAAAGATGGTACTTGTATGACCGCAGGCCCAAATGATAGACTATATGTTCTTAAAGGCGGAGCAAAATATAATGAGTTCTACTTTTATGATGCACACGCCGATGCTTGGCCAGAGTTAGAAAGTTTACCTTTATATAGTCAGTTAACCAAGAAAAGTTCCAAAATAAAAGATGGAGCTGCGCTCTGTTATAATGGTGATAGTCTTATCTATGCTTTCAAAGGTGGCAATTGTCAAGAGTTCTGGCAATATAATATTAATCGTAACCGTTGGACCGAATTGGAGACAATTCCTCGAGGTCCTAGTGGTAAGAAAATCGGTAGCGGCGCTTGTTTAACTTATGCGGAAAATAAGGTTTTTGCACTCAAAGGAAATAATACCCAAGAATTTTGGACATATATCCCAGGTCAAGCAAAATCACTAACCGAAGATAGATTTACCGAATCATATGTCATTTCGACATCACAAACAAAAACAACCCTTGTTAATACAGAAAATAGTTTTCACATTTCACCGAATCCATTTACTAAAAATTCAAAAATCAAACTTAACTTATCGCAACCGAACAGAGTAAGAATTAGCCTTTATAATAGCCTTGGTCAAAGATTAAGTTTACTCCTTGATAAAGTATATTCAGCCGGTCAACACACTGTAACATTTAATACTTCAAGAATAAATCCAGGCATATACCACCTACAATGTGAAATTGGTAGTTCGGTGAAGACCATAAAAGTTCTTATCAAATAAAAAACAAATTTTATAGCAACACCCAATCCATTTCAATACAAATATAACCACTTAATATTCAACACATTATACATTTAATAAACAGGGCTTTTCTTGCTGTGGGGGCTAGGAGTAGGGCTAGGGTCGGTTAGCATAGTATTGGGCAAGTGCTAATAAATCTTAAGGACAGGGTTATCATCTATACTACTTAGTAGGCAGTATAAATAAACTTTTATTATTAATTTTAGAAAATTGAACATATGGAAAGTGGACTAAATTAGTTAAGTGTGTATCTAAAATTGCCGATAAGTCAAGTTTTGATGGTAAAATTGCTTTTAATAAAGTGAAAACTTTGGGGAATTGTATAAAACTTTATGCTTTTTGGACAAACGTCTCAACACGTAGTAAAACTGCCTTTTACTAAAGTGAAAACTTTTTGGAAAAAATAACAGAGCATAATATCTACTGTCCTTTAGTTGGAAACTTTTGTAAAACTTAAATAAGTATTGGAATCTCATTGGCAATTTGAAAGATTAATCTGTAAATTGGAACTTAGCCCCTAATACCGATTGTTGACTTTGGCATTATTCTATTTTATAATGATTTTTAAACTTAAGACAATAAATGTATTTTTTAGTATCTTTTAAATTTTATGCGGCAAATTAAACAATTACCATTATCTGATTGGCAAAGATTTTATGTTAAACTTAAGACAATAAATTGTATTTTTAGTATCTTTTAAATTTTATGTGGCAAATTAAACAATTACTATTATCTGATTGGCAAAGATTTTATGTTAAACTTAAGACAATAAATGTATTTTTTAGTATCTTTTAAATTTTATGTAGCGAATTAAACAATTACCATTATCTGATTGGCAAA
>CAYYPG010000026.1:8224-22657 GCA_964473505.1 uncultured bacterium
TATCTTTTAAATTTTATGTAGCGAATTAAACAATTACCATTATCTGATTGGCAAAAATTTTATGTTAAACTTAAGACAAATAAATTGTATTTTTAGTATCTTTTAAATTTTATGTGGCGAATTAAACAATTACCATTATCTGATTGGCAAAGATTTTATGTTAAACTTAAGACAAATAAATTGTATTTTTAGTATCTTTTAAATTTTATGTGGCGAATTAAACAATTACCATTATCTGATTGGCAAAGATTTTATGAAGAACTGCAAGGTAAAGTTAATCTCAGTCCGGCTTTGAGCCAATTGTTATATCTGAGAAATATCCGCACGGTTCCTGAGGTAATAAAATTTCTGAATCCTGACATCTCTAATCTTTATTCTAATGTACTACTACCTGATATCGAACCCGCAATAACTCGGATTCAAAAAGCAATTGCGCACAAAGAATCAATTCTAATATGGGGACATGAAGATTTGGATGGGATCTCTGCAATTGTCGTTCTCTATCAAACTCTGAAAGCAATTGGAGGACAACCGTTATTTTATATTCCGCAAAAAGGCAAAGAGCGTCACGGATTGGCTTTAAAAAAAGTTAAAGAATTTCAACAATTCGGCGTAAAGTTAGTGATTACTGTGGATTGTGGTATTACCAATAATGAAGCAATTGACGCCATTCAGAACGAAGGAGTCGATGTAATCGTTACTGACCATCACGAGATATTAAATCAATTACCTAAGGCTGTGGCGAATATTGATCCCAAACGAGAAGACTCAAAATATCCTTTCGCTTATTTAGCCGGTGTTGGAGTTGCATTAAAGGTTTCCTTGGCGTTAGTCGAAACCCACTTAAAAGTCAAGCCTGATCAATTCTTTACACTTTTGCCCGACCTGTTACCAATCACCGCTTTAGGCACAATCGCTGACCGAGTTCCGTTAGTTGATGAGAATCGGATTCTTGCCAAGTTAGGCTTGAGAGAACTTCCTAAAATTAAAAATAATGCGGTCAAGGCGGTTTTCGATGTTGTTGGCATAAACAAAGAAAATTTAGCCACGGAAAAACTCTTTGCGGAAATCATTCCTCTATTCGGTTTAGCTAATGGTAATCAAGCCTGCGAGTATTTTCTAAACCAAGACTATGACAAATGTTATCAATGGGCGCATGAGTTGTATAAACAAAGCCAAGAATGGCGCGAAGCTGCTAAACAGAATTGCCTCATTGCGGAACAAGTAAAGGATGTTGCTGAAGGTATTGTTTTGGTTTATGATGAACGGTTATCCTTAAAAGCCTTGGGACATTGTGCTGGTCGACTAAAAGACACCTACCAATTACCAGCAATTGTTATGGGTATTCGAGATAATGACTGGGTCGGTGAATGTCGTGGTATTAACGGAGTTGATTTGATCGAACTCCTCAAAGCCCATAGTTCCTATTTTATCGATTTCGGGGGACATAAAAAAGCCTGTGGATTTACTATGCCGAAATCAAAATTAAAGAGTTTTATCAATTCAGTTAAGAAGTACGCACAGGAAAACTTTGTCAGTAAAATTATTAAAGACAATCAACGGATAGCCGAGATGATTTTGACTTTTGACGAACTAACCGATGAATTTAAAAAACTATCACCTTTTGGTGAAAGCAATTCTACGCCGATTTTGATTAGTCCGAAAACCAATTTGACCAAAAAAGATGGTAAGATAATCTATCCGCAAAGACCTGAGCTGCAAATTGAATGTGCAGCTCATTTACCAATAAATCCCTCCGGTAATACTTATGACGTACTCTACACCTTTAATGACAATTTAGAAATTACCGTTTTAGATTTAGCAACATTTTACTCCGAAAAATAGCTAAATTAGCAAAATGTTCTTTATTCGATACACCAACATCGAGTCTCAATAATAAATTACATTGACCTTTTAGTTTTAGATTTTAATTTTTCTCTGCGGTATGCCGAAAAAAGTACATGTTGTACGAAAGAAATCCCGTCAGCGCCATTTTTGGATTTTTTCGAATGAAGTTAAAAAAGTAGAAGGTAATCCCCAAACGGGTGATGTCGTTTTTGTCTATGAACATAATCATTTTATTGGTAGCGGTCTTTACAATAAGAATTCATTAATTCGAGTACGGCTCTATTCGGAGCAGAAAGAACCGTTATCCGTTATTTTTTTTGAGAATCGGATAAGAAAAGCTTGGGCATACCGAAAAATAATCCTCCCAAATGAAAATGATTTTAGGTTGGTTTATGGTGAAAGCGATGGTTTACCTGGAGTGGTAATTGATAAGTATGCCAATACTTTTGTCCTCCAAACTTATTCCGCCGGGATGGACATGCGACAAGGTTTAATTGTTGAAGCTTTGAAAAATATTTTTAATCCGACTGCAGTTTTTGAAAAAAATGATTTTCGTCTACGCGATGCTGAAAATTTACCACGCCGGGAAAGTTTGCTTTATGGCGATATTTTAGCACCAGTGATAATCTCGGAAAACGGAGTTAAGTATATTGTTAACATTCAGGCAGGGCAGAAGACTGGTTTTTTTTATGACCAAAGAATAACTCGACAAAAAGTACAGGCCGTGAGTAAAGGAAAATCCGTCTTAGATGTTTTCTGTTATACTGGAGGTTTTTCCTTGAATGCCGCAAAAGGCGGCGCCAAAGAAGTACTGGGCATCGATGCTTCTGAAGCCGCCTTGGAATTAGCCCGCGAAAATGCTAAACTTAATAAAGTGCATAATGTCTGTAAATTTATCAACGGCGATGCTTTTATTGTCTTAAGAGAGCTGAATCGGGAAAAAAGAAAATTTGATATTATTGTGCTTGACCCGCCACCTTTCTTTAAGAAACTCTCCGAGAAACCTCAAGGCATAAAAGGTTATAAAGACATTAATTTGCAAGCGATGAAACTTTTAGCCGAAGGCGGAATGTTAGTTAGTTGCACTTGCTCGCATTATCTTTTCTGGCAGGATTTATTAGATGTTTTGTCCCAAGCAGCGCAAGATACCGGCAAGACTTTTAAGATTGTTGACCGCACTACTCAAGGTCCTGACCATCCTGTCCTCTTGAATATGCCGGAAAGTGAATATCTTCGCTGTTTCTTTTTAGAAGTTTATTAAAAGAACTTTGTATATTGTATTAATATGGTGATTTGGTAAAATATAGCTTAGATATAAAAAGAATCTTAGAAAAAAATGCTAAAGAATCTGAGCGGGAAAGATTGATAAGAAATGTTCTTACTATTGCGCTATGTGTCAAACAATAAGACTAACCTTGATTCTGAGCTGTCTACTATGAAAATAAAGATATATTATGCTTAACTTTCAAAACGGAATCTGACCGATGAGACTCTATATTTCCATTTAAGATAGAGTCTACAAACATTGGAGTATATTTAATTTAATATTATAATTTTTATTGTTTTTATTACTATAACAAAAATTAAAAGCAAGTGCTTTCCCAATTTTTCCTGATAAATACACCCGTATAATTTATCAAAAGACCACATTTAACACCGATTAACAAAATTGGTTATCAGGCTGTGTTGTATATAATTTATTTTTAATTTTGTGGAACCACAATTAAATATTCAAAAGATTTTTTAAGTGTTAAGGGAAGGTTGCGATATATAAATTTCTAAACCATAAATAGACCATAAAAGTCAGGAAAATTTGTTTTGGACTAAATTAATTTAATTAATTTATATTCATTATAACTGATTTTCTTCTGAAATCTTGTGGTTTCAAATTAGGTAGGGTTGAAAATATGAGCCAAATAAGGGAAAATCTTAGTTTTTAATTCTTCCGGTAAAATCTCATAATGAGAAAACTGTAAGGAATGGGTGGCTCTGCCTTGAGTTAACGATCGTAACGAAGTAGTATATCCAAAAGTTTCCGCTAAAGGTACAAGTCCGTGAATAATTTTATGACCTTTTAATGACTCAACCGAAACTACTTTGCCCCGGCGCGCACTTAAATCAGCAACAATACCGCCAAGATAATTGTCTGGTGTAACCACTTCTAAATCCATTATCGGTTCTAAAAAGGTTGGATTGGCTTTAAGAAAGGCGTCACGAAATGCCATGGTTGTTGCAATTTTGAACGACAACTCTGATGAGTCGATTTCATGATAAGCACCGTCAATGATGTGCACTGCAATATTAGTAATGGGATAGCCGGCTAAAACTCCGGTATGGACACAGTCCTGAAGCGCTGATTCTATTGCAAGAATGAATTCTTTGGGAATCAGCGCTTCTTTGATTTCATTTATGATATAAACACCTTTTTCTGCTGGTTCTAATTTAAGCGTCACTACCCCATACTGCCCCTTACCACCAGTTTGTCGAATGAATCTGCCTTCAGCGGACATAGGCTTAGTTATCGTTTCACGATAAGATACTTGGGGTTTACCAATATGGCAGACTACGCCAAACTCTCTTTTTAAGCGCTCGAGCGTAACCTCTAAATGCAATTCACCCATTCCGGAGATAATTGTCTCATCGGTTTCCGGATTCACTTTGATTTTCAGAGTTGGGTCTTCAATTGTTAAAGTATTAAGCGCTTCTGACAATTTTGTCGCATCGGCTTTGGTTTTAGGCTCAATTGCTAAAAAAACCACTGGTTCAGGAAATTCCATAGGCTCAAAGGCAATGGGATGCAAGAGATTAGATAGCGTATAACCAGTTTTGATTTCTTTTATACCCACAACCGCACCAATCTCACCGGCTTGAAGTTTTTCGACTTCTTGTTTATAGTTGGCATGCATAACCAGAAGTTTTGAAATTCGCACCTTTTCCATCGTGGGAATAACTAAAACTTGACTCTTCTCTTCAATTTTACCGGAATATACTCGGATATAAGATAAATAACCCCGATGTGGGTCATTAGCAATTTTGAAGACCAATGCGGAAAATGGTGCTTTGGGATCTGCGGGTCGGGTTTCTTCATTCTTGGTGTTAGGATTGACTCCCTTCATTGGTGGAATATCTAACGGTGATGGTAAAAAATTGACAATTGCATCCAAAAGCTTTTGAATCCCTTTGTTCTTCAAAGCACTACCACATAAGACCGGAACAATTTTTAAGTCAATGGTTAATTTCCGAATACTTTTAATTATATCTTCAGGGGTAATTTTATTGCCTGATAAATACTTTTCCAAAATGGTTTCATCATAATGGCTTAAAGTATCAATAATCTTTTCCCGATATTCGCTAACCAAACTTTTCTTATCTTCAGGAATCGGTATTTCTCGGAATTCAGCGCCAAGTGTTTCATCTAACCAAACAAATGCTTTTTCCGAAATTAAATCAATACAACCCTGAAAATCACTTTCACGGCCAAGGGGTAATTGAATGGCAACTGGAATTAACGAGAATTTTTCTTTCATCATATTCAAAACCCGGAAAAAGTCAGACCCAATGCGGTCAAGTTTATTGACAAAGGCAATTCGTGGAACTCTGTACTTATCCGCTTGTCGCCAGACTGTTTCCGATTGAGGTTCAACTCCGCCCACACCACAAAAAACCACTACTACCCCATCTAAAACTTTTAGTGACCGTTCAACTTCAATAGTAAAATCGACATGACCCGGGGTATCAATTATATTAATCTGATAGCCACCCCAAAAACATGTAGTTGCAGCCGCTGTGATTGTGATACCTCTTTCTTTTTCTTGGTCCATCCAATCCATTGTAGCCGAACCTTCGTCAACTTCGCCCATGCGATAGATTTTTCCCGTATAAAACAAAATGCGTTCTGTGGTTGTCGTTTTACCAGCATCAATATGTGCCGCAATCCCGATATTTCTGATTTTAGTTAAATATTCCATAATATCAAAATTGACTATCCGGTTTAATATTTTTTCTTACTGAATTTAACGTAGATTTCTCTCTATCTGGATAATGATTTGAGTTCCTTTGCTATGTTCAGCATAATGTAAGGTCAGTTACAATTAAACTCTCGTAATTTTTCATAATAAGAATCCGTTTATTCATACATTGGTTTTATCCGATTCGAATTTACCAAAATAAATTTTCGGATAATTTAAAAGTTTTAGTATAAAAGCTTATTATACTTTATATCCTATGCAAGTCAAGAAGTTGAATCAATCTACAAAAATGTAAGGTCCAAACATTATAATCAGTCCTTCACTCAGTTTACGCAAATTTAGCTAAAATAATCGTTAGTACAAAGCGGATTTTATCGACGATATTAGCTATTTGCTATTAAAATAATCGTCAGGCGTTTGTTCCTCAAGAAATGTGCGTTTAATAATTTAGTCCTGATTTACTCTTTATTGATATAGGGTATATTCTAATTACCTGGTATTCTTGACTCCAATAGATAAAATTAACCTTTTTATCTTTCCTAATTTAATATCTTATTGTAAATATAAATTTCAATTAATTTTCAGACACTATATGTATGGTCTTTATTAAAAAAATACTACAATAAGGTGCGATTGAATTCGCTCAAATGACCTAATTTTACGGCTACTTTATCTAATAATATCGGAAAAACTTATCGGATTTTATCAATAAACTTGGCATCTATTTTTCTAAAGATTTCCAAGATGTGTCTCGTAGTTATGACCGAAAAATTTTCGTGGATTGTTATGATAATTGGAACTGTTTTTTTTATTCTTTATTATAAAAATATAAAGTTATAAGGCATATATTTTGCACAATGCTTTACACTCTTGAAATTAATCTTTGCTAATTGAAAAATCTGTTTCACATACATTATCTAATTCTTTCATAAACTGTATAGTATGTCTTAGATGGTAGTGTATATTATGTTGTGTAGATTCAGTATTGATATGTTAGAGAAAATGATGTAATTTCGGCCTTGTTAATTATTTAAAAAGGATAACACACCTATGTAAGAAAAAGCCACCTTATACCAAAATCTTATCGCTATTTCTTAGACATATTGCAATATTACCGGGCATCGCAAAATGATTATCGTTTTTAAGTTTTACAGAATTTCAACCTAAAAACATGATTTCCTGTTTGATTAACTGATTTAAAAGACCTTTGACTTATGCTGTAGTCTCATAAATGATTGTTTGAGTCACTTACGGCAAGATTTTAATATTGTGGACTAACTAAGGGCAAAAAGATATTGAATATTTTGTGGTTTTATAGGAATCATCTCCAACGGTTTAAACGACTAAAAAAATGACATCATAATTTACCTAAAACAAGAAATCTTAAACCGCGGTGGGAACTATACCCTATTTTTATATTTTAAGCATTAAATCCTTTGAATATCAAATCAACTACATTGAAAATCAATGCGTTTTCAAGTTATATTGTCAATATAAGTATTCTAATCGAAGGAAACTTTTAAGTATACATTTTGAAGTAAATGGTGTTATATAGAACTTTCTACATTACTTGAGGTTTTTTGTAGTTGTCCTTTTCGGAATCACAATAGTATAGTAGTTAATCTGAGTTTTCGTAAAGAATTTCTTTTATAATTTTGTTAATATTATACCATCAAAAGCCGGGGTATAAAAAATCAGTTTGTCATGATTCAATTCAGATATCAGATAAAAACGCTTTTAACGAATATCCCTATTTTCCTAAAATTCTCTGATAAGCAATTTGGTATTTTTCCGCAGTTTTAGCGATTACCTTTTCGGGTAATGTTGGTGCTGGTGGTCTTTTATCCCAATTGATGCTTTCCAAATAATCTCGAATATATTGTTTATCAAAACTATTCTGGCTTCTACCAGGTTCATATTCAGCCTTATCCCAAAATCGGGAGGAATCCGGAGTTAATAGTTCATCAATTAAAATAATTTCATCATCAAACCAACCAAACTCCATCTTGGTATCCGCAATGATAATTCCTTTCGACTCAGCGTATTGAGATGCCTTTTTATAAATTTCTAAACATATGTGTTTGACTTTATTAGTTACCTCTTTACCAACAATATCTATCATCTGCAGTTCGGAAATGTTTTCGTCGTGTCCTGACTCAGCTTTGGTTGAAGGTGTAAAAATTGGTTCCGGAAGTTTTTCTGACTCTTTAAGTCCTTGGGGTAGTTTTATTCCACTAATTGAGCCATTTTTTAAATATGCTTTCCAAGCCGAGCCAGAAATGTAGCCCCGGACAATACATTCAACCGGCAGAGGTTTTGTCTTTATTACCAACATTGAACGATTTTTTAGGGTATCACTATATTTTTTTAGTTCGTTAGGATATAAATCAACATTGTTTGTTATCAGGTGGTTTTTAATAATATCTTCGGTAAATTTAAACCAGAAACAAGAGAGTTCATTCAAAACAGCACCTTTATTCGGAATACCGTCATTTAAAACAACATCAAATGCCGAAATTCGGTCGGTCGCGATGATTAGTAATTTATCATCCAAATCATAGACATCGCGCACTTTGCCTTTTTTATATAATTTTACATCAGGAAAATTTGTCTTTAGGACCATATTTTTATTCCTCCTTATAAAAATTTAACATAATTTTATAGTAAATTATGAATTCAAAATTTTTACTTGCTTATAAATTTCATCTGATAGGAATAATTATTTCTGATCCGAATCGGTGGTAAAATTATAGAAATAAGTATTTCAAAATTACTGAGAACCTGTTCTTGGAAGTTATCGTAAAATTCATATGATAGTAGATACCAAGTTATTGTTTTTTACCAACCGGCATAATATAGCGTGGTTCTTCTTTTATGCCTAATATTTTCTTAACTTGCTCATCATGGAAAGCGCCAATTACTACTGTACCTAATCCCAACGCCTCGCACTGAAGATGGATATTCTGTCCACAATGACCAACTTCATTATCAACATATCTTATACCGCGCGCGCCATATCGGGCAGTGGTGCGTTCATATTTAGCGGCAATGACTATCGATATTGGTGCATTGTTAATATATTCTTGACCTAAAGCGGCACGGGTTAACTCATTGCGGATATCTTTACCATTTATTTTCACTATTTCGTGAGTTTTTTCAAGATAATGATACACTCCGGGTTCAATTCCTTTCACATTACCTACAACCAGATAGATTTCTAAAGGATAGGTTGCTCCCGCTGAAGGCACAGTTTTACCACCCCAACCCGCAGTTATCCCTTGTGCCGACCACAATAACTGAGAGACTTCTTCTATGGTCAATGCTTCATTTTTATAACTACGAATGGAACGCCGTTTAAGCATTGCTTCTTCAACACTGACCGAACTTGTATAGCGAGGTTTAGGTAATTTCATCTTTTCTCCTTTAGCATAAATGCCGATAAAATTTAGTAAAAGCAATAATACTAAAACAAAAAACTTTTTATTTGGCATATAAACTCCTTTTAAATTTTGATAATTTTTCTTTAATTTCCGGATATTTTAGCACTAAGATTTCTGCAGCAAAAATTGCGGCATTACCAGCACCCGCAAAGCTGTTTGCCAAGGTTGCAACCGAAGCGCCTTTAGGCATTTGAGAAATTGAAAGTAAAAAAGTCAAGTCCATTTAACGCCGATTTAATCGGTACACCGATAACCGGTTTTTAGGATAAACTGCAATTATATCTCTCAATGCAGCTGCGCCACAAGAAAAAAACAACTTCGGTCTTGCCTTTATTTGCTGATTGAGCAAATTTCTGTACCGTCTTGGGTTTACGATGCGCAGACATAACTTTTCGTTCAAAATCAATTCCCGATGCTTTTAGTTTTTTTGCGGTTTTCTCTATTATCGGCAAATCCGATTTACCTTACGACAATACTAACCATTGTTACTCTTTCGTTTGAATCTTTTGTCACTCTGATGTGAATCGTGGCCCTGCGGTCGTCTGAAAATTCGAGCATATTACACCTTATTAAATATATAAGAATGTTTTAGTATAATTTTATTAACTTTATTCTTTTGAATTTAAGTTAAAACTTACTAAAATTATCTTTAGTGACATTACAAACCGGGCATTTTTCTGGAGGTATACCTATATGTGTGTAGCCACAAATCGGGCAGATATAAATATCTTCAATTTTTAAGTCCTGACCTTTTTGTACGGATTCTTTGGCTTGTTGGTAAAGTTGAGCGTGGATTTTTTCTGCGGCTAACGCATAATTAATTGCCAATTCCGCACCCTTTTCATTTTGCAAAACCGCAGTGGCTAAATAACTCGGGTACATCTCATCAACTTCAAAGTTTTCACCCTGAATTCCAGTTTCGAGATTTCCATCAGTCTGTTTGATATAACCTAAATTCCGCGCATGGTTTCGAGCATGGGCAAATTCAGCAAAAGCAATAGCCTTAAATAATCGTCCGACATTAGAAAATCCTTCTTTTTCCGCAATTTCGGCAAAGATCAAATATTTCATATGTGCCATTGATTCACCAGCAAATGCTTCGGATAATGCTTTTTCTGTCATTTTTCGCATAGTTACCTCCTTGAATTCATTCATTATAAGATAACTACTTTTTTAATATATATCAATTATTCTATTAAAATAAAAGTTTCAAGGCTCAATGCATTTCTTTGTTTTAGGACTAACATAAAATTTCTGTCCTTCATTTATCACTAACTAAAACAGGTATTCTTCTGTTGATGTTTTTCTCTGTATTCCCTAAAACTAAATAGATTTTCACTGTTTATTCTTCTTTATTAAGAATTCTGACAAAGTCAATATTGGTTCAAAAGGCATGAAATGCAGACGCATAATTGATGTTTTTTTCTTATGGGCCGCGGTGTCTCTTGAGCATTTTTTCAGTTTTCTTTATTTATTTAATTTCTTTATTTACCTTAATTTTTTTGTTTATCTTGTCTCTTTATCTGTTCTATACCTAATATTCTATTATTCTATTATTATTTATCTATTTCCTTATTTATTTTATAGCTAATAATAAAATTATTGTTTTTTGTTCTTTTAATTTTTTCAATCGTAGCCTCAACTTTAGCAATATCTCTGAGATAATATCTAAAATCCTGGAAATTTTCATCAAAGCAGCAAGCATAACCGGCTTTAGTGCCGGAAAATTTAATTTTTATTATATCTTCTCTTTTAAATAAGATTTGAGCTCTGCATTCTGGACTGCGATAGTAATTAAATTCTTTCGTTACTTTTCTTAGTTCTTGATCTTTCATGGATTAAGTTTTAATGTATTTTAACTTTTGTTGTATTTAACTAAGTATCCATGTTTTTTATTTTGGACCTTCGTTTATTTGCTATAATAACAACCTATTGAAGGTCAAAGTAATTCCCTTTAGATATCTAAATTTTCCACATATTTGGCATTGGCTTCAATAAATTGGCGTCTGGGTTCAACCACTTCGCCCATCAGAATTGAGAAGAGCCGGTCAGCTTCAGCGGCATCCTCTAAAGTCACTTGTTTTAGCATGCGTTGTTCAGGATTCATCGTTGTTTGCCAAAGTTGTTCTGGATTCATTTCGCCCAAACCCTTGTATCTTTGGATTTCATATTTCTCGGCCTTAGATTTCTTTATCATACTTTCTAACTCTTCATCCGAGTAAAGATAACTTTCTTGTTTTTGAGTTTTGAATCGATACAATGGTGGTTGAGCAATATAGATATATCCGGCTTCAATCAATGGACGCATAAACCGATAGAAGAAAGTTAAAAGTAATGTTCTAATGTGGGAGCCATCAACATCCGCATCAGTCATTATGATAATCTTATGATACCGGGCTTTTTCTGGGTCAAAATCGTCTTCAGAAATGCCGGCACCAATCGTTGAGACGATACTACGAATTTCTGGATTAGCAAGAATCTTATTTAATGCTGACTTTTCGACATTGAGAATTTTTCCCCGGAGAGGTAAGATAGCTTGAAACCTACGATCTCTACCTTGCTTTGCTGAACCGCCAGCAGAATCTCCTTCAACAATATATAATTCCGATTTACTCGGGTCTTCCTCCGAACAATCGGCAAGTTTACCGGGAAGCGTATCGGATTCTAATAACGACCTGCGACGAGCAAGCTCACGGGCTTTTTTTGCAGCTTCGCGGGATTTTGCGGCAGCAATTACTTTGGCTAAAATCAGATTTATTACCCGAGGATTCTCTTCAAAATAAGTACTTAGTTTTTCCGAAACAATCGACTCGACAATGCCTTTGGCTTCACTATTACCTAATTTTGTCTTGGTTTGTCCTTCAAATTGAGGATTAGGAATCTTAATTGAAAGTACTGCGGTTAGTCCTTCTCGACAATCTTCACCAGTAATTTCGATGTTATCTTTTATTACCTGGGTTTTTTTGGCATATTCAGTGATTGAACGGGTCAACGCAGCTTTGAATCCCGCTAAATGGGTTCCGCCTTCATGGGTGTTTATCGTATTAACAAAAGAAAAAATATTCTCTAAAAAACTATCGTTATATTGAAAAGCCAGTTCGACTTCAATGCCATTGCGTTTATCTTCAATATAGATAGGTTTATGCAATCGATTCCTGCCTTCATCAAGATAACTAACAAAATCGACAATACCTCCGGTAAAATGATAACTTTCTTTTTTGCCCCGGATTTCATCAATAAGTTCAATTTTTAAGTTTTTATTGAGATAAGCCAGTTCTCGTAATCGAGTTGCAACTGTTTCAAAGTCAAAATCAGTCTTCTTGAAAATTTTTTTGTCCGGTTTAAAAGTTATCTTCGTGCCAGTCTTTGTTGTTTTACCCTTAACCTCAAGTTTTGATATAGTTTCTCCACGTTCGTATCGTTGGAAATAGATTTTTCCATCGCGATAGACTTCAGCTTCTAAATATTCCGACAATGCATTAACAACCGAAACACCTACACCATGCAATCCACCAGAGATTTGATAGACTTTGTCTTCGAATTTCGCACCACTATGAAGAATAGTCAAGACTACTTCTAAGGCAGGTTTTTTCTCAGTTGGATGCATATCCACGGGAATGCCCCGACCATTATCTTCTACTGAAACTGAGCCGTCTTTTCTTAATATGACGATTATCTTATCACAATAACCGGCAAGTGCTTCATCAATGCCGTTGTCCACAACTTCATAAATGAGATGGTGTAATCCGCGGACTCCAACGTCGCCGATATACATTGCTGGCCGGCGACGAACCGCTTCTAAACCCTTTAAGACATGAATCTGGGATGCATCATATTTAGGCGTATTTTGATTTTCCCACTCGCCTTTTGTTATTTGTTTCGGTGTATCATCTTTATTTATTGACATAGTTTTTAATTATAAAATTTATAACAAAATTATTTAATGCACAAAGATTAATATTAAATATTTTACCTAAAAATTATGGCTAAATCAAGGGTTTGATTGCAATATGTCCAAAGCATACTATATACAGTTATGAAAGAAATTAAATCATAATGATTATGTGAAACAGATTTTTCAATTAGCAAAGGTTAATTTTAAGAGTATAAAGCATTGGGCAAAATATATGCCTTATAACTTTATATTAAAGAATAAAAAAAACAGTTCCAATTATCATAACAAGCCACGAAAATTTTTCGGTCATAACTACGAGACACATCTTAGAAATCTTAAGAAAAATAGATGCCAAGATTATTGATAAAATCCGATAAGTTTTCCGATAACGTTAGATAAAGCAGCCATAGCATTAGTTCATTAGAGTGCAGACAGTGTTTGGACACTACCATATTATATGATGTGATTAAGAAGTTTTGGGATCCGTATGCAACTCCTTTTTACAATGTGTTTATGTATAGCATGACCTGAATGACAAAATAACAACACAAAAAACATTTACACTTATTTGACAATTTGGAAAAAAGTAATTTAAACCGCTTAAAGCCCTCAGTTTGTTTAACTTTACTTTTTAGAATAGTTAATTTGTTCAATTATCGAATTTATATTATTCACCCGTCAAAGTATCATCTTGTGAATAATAAGCATTTATATTATATACATATCAAAGGTCTCATTCATATTTGAATCAAATGTCTTCTTGTGAATAATAAGCAAAAATAAGAAAGGATACACAATTTATATTATTCTAATATCAAATATTACTCTTACCTTATTCTGCGCATAAGTTTTGTGAATATTAACTATATGATAAAAAGGGTTTACCACAATTATCAACTTATTTTATTTATTTAGATAGCGAATATCACAATTGTCTTATATTCGTATCCGCTTATATTAATACTAAACAACGATAAGAAAAAACTTCAGAAATTATCAAACTTAACTTATTTAAAAACAAATATTTCAGTTGCCTGACACCCCAAATCATTCCGGAATATTCAGTATATAAAGGAGAAATGTTTCTTATAATACAATAATCAGAGCTATAAAAAAGATCTAGCCCAGGTACATGGTTTCCCCTAAAAGGAATAAACGGATTTGAAAAGCTACAACAAACAGCCTGCATTTCACCAGGCCACTGGAACGCATTGATGAAATTAATTTGGAAAAATCAAGTGAATTTTTAGTCTTTTTTGCAATACTTAATGTATCGAATCAA
>CAYYPG010000027.1:0-22259 GCA_964473505.1 uncultured bacterium
AAGTTGCGGTTTTATAGTTGTCGATTCAGTTGCGATTTGGTGTTGGAGCGACAGTGCACACAACTTGATGTAGTGTATAATATTTTAATGTAAATTTAGTTTTGATATGTTGAGGAAAAAGAAGTATTCTCAACCATGTTTTAGCATATTAATTAGAAAAGAGAACACACCTAAGGGAAGAAGAAAACAATCTACACAAAAAGCTTGACGCTACTTTCTGTCGTATAATGCGCTGTTAAGACATTGTATCTCTTTCAATGACCCAATTCAAACCGCTACTTTATCCAACATTTAGCAGTGTCGCATAGCGAAATCTTTAGCATCTACTTTTTTCAAGAGGGTTTCGTAGACATGTCCGAAATATTCTCGTGGATTGTTTATAATAATCGAACAGGTTTTTTTGATTCTTTAATACCATAAATATTATATACACAATGCCTCATAATCTTAAAGTTAACCTTTGCTAAATTAAAAATTGGTTCCCATAACCATTATGATTTAATTTCTTTCATTCTGGATAGTATGTGTTGGATTTATTGCAGGGGGAGGTTGACTTTGGTTAAAAATTTGTTATAATCATGCTCGTGCAAGTTATACTTGCAGGTTATAATGTCGATTTAGACCATCTTAAAGATTTAATTGGCGATAAGACAACGGATTTAACGCCGGAAGTTTTTAGTGCGGCGTATGCTCGAATTAGTCGGAGTCCGAAATCGATTCCACAATTAAGAGCAATTGCACGTCAAGAAATTGCTAAAGCCCGAGAGCAGAATCGCCGAATTATTTTTGAAATGGGACATCACTCAATTGCCGAACATGCGATATTTAATTTTGATATTATGAATATTTCACGCTTAGCAGTAGAACATTTAGAGTCGCATCGCCTGATGTCATATACAGAAGCTTCACAAAGATATATTCGTTGGCATTCGCAATTTGTCATTCCCCAAGAGATAAAAAAGACCAAACTCTTAAAATCATTCCTTAAGACAATCAAAAAACAAATTGACGCCTATGATATCTTAGCGGAAAAGCTCAAAAGTTTTGAAAGCAAATTAGCAAAGCCAATTGAAGATGCTCGTTATGTTACATCCTTAGCAATGACAACCCAGTTAGGTACGACAATGAATGCACGAAATTTAGAATTGGTTGTCCGACGTTGCGCTTCTTCTGATATTCATGAAATTAGGATCTTAGGTAAAAAGTTGTTTGACTGGGCAATTCAAGTTGCACCTTCAATCATCCTTTTTTACGAAAAGACAGATTATGATAGCAAGACTTATGCTGATTTGGCAAAAACTTGTAAGCAATTGGTAAATACATCGTCCCCCAAAAGAGAAACCAAATCATTCTGTAACTTGGTTGACTACACCCAAGAGGCTGATGACAAATTAGTGGCAACACTGATTCATAAGATTGGTAATCTATCTTTTTCTTCGGCGCGGAAAAAAGTTAGAAAATTAAGCCCTAATCAAAAGTGGAAGATTGTCAGAGAAGCTTTTAAATATGCAAATTTTTACGATTCAACTTTAAGAGAGTTTGAACACATCAATTTAACTTTTGATTTAATTGTGTCCGCAACTTGTTTTGCCCAATTAAAGCGTCATCGTCTGGCAACAATAACATCTCAAAACTATGACCCGGATTTAGGCTTAACAGTTCCTGAGACTATTAAGATTGCCAAACAAATTGACCTGTTTAAGAAAATCGTTGAGTTATCTGAGAAGACTTATGATAAAATCTATAAGGACTATCCGCAAATAGCGCCGTATATATTGACCCAAGCCCATCGAAAACGAGTTTTGCTCACGATAAATATCCGAGAATTATATCATATTGCTCGGTTGCGAATGGATCAGACCGCACAATGGGACATTCGGGAATTGACTGCAGAAATGGTTAAACAAGCACAAAAAGTTATGCCCCTATCATTAGCCTTCTGCGGCGCGAAAGACCATTACGAGACACTCTATAAGAAACACTTTAATGCATAATCCTAATCCTAAAGTAGGGGCAGAAATGTCTAATAGATTATCACTAAGACGCCATATTAAAAAACATAAAAGCAACATTGTTATCTCCACAATAAATTGAATTAAATGAATTATTTTTATTATGTATCTGTTCAAAAAATTATCTTTTACTGTTTTCAGTAGATAGAAATGAAGTTCAAGAATGTTTGCACAACTTCTAAAGATCAAGATGGTGGATACCAATTAAAAAAAGTTTTGATTCACAAAGTAATGACCAATTTATATAAAAAAGATAAAAAAATATAAAAAATATTAAAATATATATATAAAGCAAGAAATATTTTTAAGGAATCATCCTTCTGAAAGGAGCAAAAATGAGATTGAAATTTATTTCGCTCATCATAATTTTGATTATCCCAGTAATATTCAGTTGTACCAAAGTCATAGTGCCACCAGCTGTTAACCTAAAACAACATCAGACAATCGGCATTATTAAATTCAAATGTTCTGAGCCAGGTAATCTGGATGCATTTGTTACTCAAAAAGTTATTCAAGAGATTACTAAAGACCAAAAATCGATTGAAATTATTGAGTTGGGTGAAGAAAGCGATGTGCTTAATGCGATTCAGCAATCTGTAATGGGTCCTGATGCATATAAGTTAATCGGTTCAAAGTATAATATAAAAACCCTTCTTCTTGGTGAGATTGAGATTTCGGATATTAAACCAGAAATTAATATTGCTCCAGGGTTTTCCTATGTGGGGGCACGGGGCATTGTTGAAGCATCTTTAATTGTAAAGATGATTGAAACCTCTAACGGGGTTACAGTTTGGACTGGTTCTGCCCGTGATAAGCGGGAGGTTGGGTCAATTAGCATTATCGGTGGTAAATTTATGTTTGATGCGCAGGACCCAGAGCGGTCATATGGTTCTTTAGCCGAAGCCTTAGTCAAAAAAGCAACCAGAGATTTTAAGAAAACTTGGTATTGGAAAACAAAATGTCTTTAATTTTAGGGGCTGATAATGAGTTTTAGTCTTTCGTATATAATAGAGACAACTGGCAAACTGAAGCTACAAATAAAAATTCACTCAATCACGGGTAAAAATCATCTGAGCAATCAATAATAATTTCTACTTACGCATAGTACCAAGAAAATGGTTAATACACACAATATTTTTTTGAATTGAAGAAAAATCTCAATTTACTAAATTTACTAATACTTATCTACGATTGAGATTTTTTGTTTCCCGATTTGGATGACAATCTCTCGTGTCTAGATATATTTACGAACGATTTTAATTTATTAAAACTTTAAGCCGATGATATTTTTCCTTTGCTTTATTGTTTGCTGCATACAGCATCTGATGCGGATTCGTGTTATTGGAGCTGTTTTTAGCCAAGATGATAATAGGCTTCATTCAGAATAGCTCGCTAAATGGTGCGGTGCCAAGAGATTGTATTCACTCTAATGACCTAATTATCTAACATTTAACATTTTCTTATAGGAACAACATAACGGATTTTATCATTAATCTTTGGCTTCTGCCTTTTTAGATAACTACGAGGATATTAGATAGACATACCTTGAAATGTTCTGGATTGTTATCATAATTGGAAATGGTTTTTTAAACTTTTTGATATAATCAGGGGATATATTTGTAACTTGGCCTATATTATTAAAATTAACTTTTGCTCATTAAAAATCTGTTTCATATATCTTATTTAATTTATTTAATAAGCGTTATAATACATCTCGCACATATTGTTATTAACCTTTACTAATAGAGAGCCCTTTTCCCATAACCATTACAATTAAATTTCATAAACTGTATAGTATGTGTTGGACCGATTGCAAAATTTTCTTGACAATATTCCTATTAGCAGTTATGCTATATATTGAACTTTTAACTTTGTGGTGATGAAAATTATCCAAATATTTGTAACATTTAAAATATTATATTTAGGAGAAGTATAAAATGAAACAGTTTGCTTACATAGTTAGTTTGCTTATATTTTTAGCAGTCTTTT
The DNA here is from genome assembly GCA_964473505.1 of uncultured bacterium. GTDB lineage: Bacteria > Hydrothermota > Tepidihabitantia > Tepidihabitantales > CAIPLT01 > JAOABV01. Next base: position 4,002 of record CAYYPG010000027.1, read on the forward strand.
TGGGTTGTGGCAATAAAGCACCGAATAAACCAGAACCACCAACAGGTCCTCCGACCGTAATCCCTGGTGTTCCTGATACATTTTCCACTACTACCACGGATCCTGAGGGCGATAAGGTCAAATATCAATTTGGTTATAAGGTTGAAGGCGGTGCTGAATTATATACTGAATGGGGAAACTTAGTTCCAAGTGGTACTGAATATAAGACAGTCATTACCTTAAACCAACCCGGTAAATATTATTTAAGATGTCAAGCAAAAGACCAAAAAGGAAAAGTTTCTAAATGGTCAAATAATACAGAAGTTATTTGTGGTTATGGAATTCTGAAATGGTTTTTTACTTGTTATGACTTTCAATTAGAAGATTACGCAGAGTTTAATTGCACACCGGCAATTGATGAGCAAGGTAATATTTATCTCGGATGTTCTATGGGGCATATTCATTCTTTACGACCTAATGGAACTGAACGCTGGAGATATCCAGTGGATGGCGAGATTACTTCATCAGTTGCAATTGCGCCTAATGCCACAATTTATGTCTGTACCCGAGAAGGAAAGATTTATGCATTAAATTTACATGGCACATTAAAATGGCAGAAAAATCTCAACAGTGAAATTGTTGCCAGTCCGGCAATTGGACAGAATAGTGAAATTTATGTCTGTACAACAGATGACGATGTCGGTCTAATTGCGCTTGATGCTAACGGAAATGTGAAATGGCGAAGAAATTATATTTATGGTTATAGTTCAGTCGCAATTGACCGAGAACACAACCTTTATGTCGGTAGTACCGACGGTTTTCTATTTGCATTGGATACTTTTGGCGATATGCTATGGAGTTTTGATGCGGGTGATGAGATAATCTCTTCTCCAGCGATTACAGCTAATGGTAAAATCTGCTTTGGTTCTCAAGCAGCAGTTGATAGTAATTTTATTATCCTGAATCCTAATGGAACAGTTTTCAAAAAGATTAGTTTGGAAGGTTCAATTTCCGCATCACCAGTAATCGGAAGCGACGGCTCAATTTATATTGCAACCGAAGAGGGCGTTTTATATAAACTTAATGCTAATGGAAATATCGTCTGGAATATCGCAACCAATGGTACATTTGCTTCCAGTCCAGCAGTAGTTAAATATCCTCAGTTTGCTGATGATGTTATCTGTTTTAGAATATCGTGGACAATGAAAGGTAAAACATCAAATCGAAAAATCTTTCAAGATGAATTAGATACTTTGTACTTCATAAAATCTGATGGCACAAGATTGGGCAAAGCAGTTGTACCACCGGTCCAGTATGCAAGCGCTGAACTTATTTCTTCTCCTATGATTGGTGCCGACGGCACAATTTATATTGGTGCTGGTTACTATGAACCTGAAGAACCGGCAACGCCGTATGGCGGTGTTTATGCGCTTTCCGGTCGGGGATTAATTGCTAATACGAGTTGGCCCTTATTCCGACAAAATAAGAAGAATTCAGGAAGGATTGAGTAGTTATGAAAATTCCAGAACCAGTTCCTGATTTTCCTCAAATTGAAAGAGAGATATTAAAATTCTGGGAAGATAGAAAAATATTTGAAAAACTCCGACAAAAAAATAAAGGCAATAAGAAATTCTCTTTTTTAGATGGTCCGATTACTGCCAATAATCCTATGGGTGTGCATCATGCCTGGGGTCGAACTTATAAAGACTTATTCCAACGGTATAAAGCAATGCTCGGCTATGACCAAAGATTTCAAAACGGCTTCGACTGTCAAGGTCTATGGGTAGAAGTTGAAGTTGAACGCGAATTAGGATTCAATTCCAAGCGCGATATAGAGAATTACGGCATTGCTAATTTTGTTAATAAGTGCAAAGAACGAGTGTTAAAATACTCCAAAATTCAAACCCAGCAATCAATTCGACTTGGCCAATGGATGGATTGGGAGAATTCTTATTATACAATGTCGGATGAGAACAACTATACCATCTGGTATTTCTTAAAAGAATGTCATAAACACAACTGGATTTATAAAGGCCATGATGTTATGCCCTGGTGTCCAAGATGTGGCACAGCACTTTCCGAACACGAAATTGTGACCGAAGGATATAAAGAACTTACCCATCCATCAGTCTATCTAAAATTGCCGATCAAAAATCGCGATAAGGAATATTTATTGGTTTGGACTACAACTCCATGGACCCTCTCATCGAATGTTGCGTGTGCTGTGCATCCAGATTTAAACTATGTTAAAGTCAGAGAGAATGAAGATATCTATTATCTGATAAAATCACGATTAGGAGTTTTAACTGGAAAATATCAAATACTTAATGAATTTCTCGGTAAAGCGCTTCTCAATCTTGAATATCGAGGTCCTTACGATGAGTTACCAGCACAAAAAGGAGTTGTGCATATGGTAATTCCTTGGAAAGAGGTTTCAGAAACTGAAGGAACCGGTATTGTCCACATTGCACCGGGTTGTGGTAAAGAAGATTTTGAATTAGGAAAAGAATTTGATTTATCGGCAATCGCTCCTTTAACCGAAGACGGTTATTTTCTCATGAATTTTGGATTTTTAGCCGGGCTGAATGTTAAAGATAGTGCTCAAGTAATTTTTGAAGATTTAAAGAAAAAAGGAATGGTTTATAAGATAGAAGATTACACGCACCGCTATCCGGTTTGTTGGCGCTGTGATTCGGAAGTAGTCTTTCGTTTAGTTGATGAATGGTTTATATCTATGGATGAATTGCGATATAAGATTATGGATTCTGCACGACAAGTACGATGGATCCCGCAATTTGGATTAGAACGTGAATTGGATTGGCTACGGAATATGCAAGATTGGTGTATCTCCAAAAAGCGATACTGGGGCTTAGCCTTACCGATTTATGATTGTGATTGCGGCAAATTTGAAGTCATCGGTGGCAAAGAAGAATTAAAATCCCGAGCGATACGAGGATGGGAAAAGTTTGAAGGTAATTCACCACATCGGCCTTGGGTTGATGAAGTAAAAATTAGATGCAACTATTGTGGCAAAGAAGTATCAAGAATTCTTGATGTGGGTAATCCGTGGTTAGATGCAGGTATCGTGCCATTTTCCACTCTTCATTATCTTACTGACCGTAAATATTGGGAGCAATGGTTTCCTGCAGATTTTATCACCGAATGTTTTCCGGGTCAATTCCGTAATTGGTTCTATTCAATTCTGGCAATGAGTACGGTTTTAGAAAATCGAGCACCATTTAGGACTCTTTTAGGTTATGCTTTAGTTAAAGATGAACAAGGTGAAGAGATGCATAAAAGTAAAGGCAACGTTATTTGGTTTGATGAAGCAGCAGAAAAAATGGGGGCCGATGTTATGCGTTGGATTTTCACGAGCCATAATCCCCAAGAGAATCTTCACTTTGGATATCATGCTGCACATGAAACGAAAAGAAAATTATTAACTTTGTGGAATGTTTATAGTTTCTTTGTTAATTACGCTCGTATTGACCAACCCAAACTGCGATTATTGTCGGATTTATACGCTTCAGAATCCTCTGTGACTGATATTTTTCAAGATTTGCCTTTAACTGTATTAGACCGGTGGATACTTTCTCGACTTAATAACATTGTGCAGAAAGTCCGAACACATTTAGACGATTATGATCCAGCCCCAGTTCCTAAATTAATTAGTGAATTTATCGATGACCTTTCAAGCTGGTATGTGCGTAGAAATCGCCGTCGGTTTTGGAAACCAGGAAAAGACGACGATAAATTAGCGGCATATCAAACTTTGTATGAGTGTCTTGTGACTTTAACCAAACTTATTGCGCCGATTATGCCGTTTTTAGCTGAGGCGTTATATCAAAATTTAGTATGCTCAATCGACCCCAAGGCACCGGAAAGCGTTCATCTTAATCCTTATCCGGAAGCAAAGCCGGCTTTTTATAACCCGCAATTAGAAAGAGAAATGGCTTTTGTCCGTGAATTAATCTCTTTAGGACTATCTGCCCGAAAATCTGCTTCATTAAAAGTGAGACAACCCTTGCAATCAGTGTCAATTACTGGTCTTAATTTGGAGGAAAAAAATACTCTGGAGCAATATTCATCAATCATCAAAGACGAATTAAATATCAAAGATATTGAGTTTTTTGACAATGAAAACGCAGTTGATGCGACAAAATATGCATTCAACATTAGTCCGGACTCCGAAGAGATTTTGAAGTTAAAATATAAAGTCGCAGTTAACAAAGAATTAACACGGGAGTTAATTGAAGAAGGTTTAGCCCGAGAATTAGTCCATAAAGTGCAGAATCTACGCAAAGCAGCCGGATTTGATATTGTTGACCGAATTGAATTCTATTACTCGGCAAGCGAAAAGTTATTATCCGCAATAAAATCTTTTGCCGATTACATTAGCCAGGAAATTTTAGCTGTCGTTATAAAACCAATTGAAGAAAACATTAAAGGTAATGAAGGTTTTGAAATTGCGAATAAGACCTTACAAGTAAATCAAGAAACCGCGACGGTCTTTATAAAGAAAGTGCCAAGATGATTAGACATTATAAAAGACTAATTAAGTTAGAAAAATTCTTAATTAGTTAAAGAGTGCATTGTGATTATAAAGATTACAAACAACTCCTGAGATTTGAGAAAAACTCATAAAAAATCAGCGAGCAACTATTGTTTATTATCAAATCTTGCGATGATTAAAACCTATATGGAACAACTAGAGTATGAAGAGCAATTAAATAACATGACAGCACAAACTTTTTTCTAAATTGAACAACGTGATGAGCAAACAGTTTGAGGATTTATTAGCATCTGAGACTAAATTATCCGAAACAAATGAATTTTTTTTATCAGCTGATTTTAAAAACCTACAGGGATATGCTATAATTAAAAACATAAAAATACCTCTTGGATTTAAGTTGGGGTGGTTTTTACAAAGAGGATACCATAATGATTAAAAATCGTAAAGAACTACTTGAATTCGAGAAGAGACTAATCAAAATCAAAGAAAAACTCTTAAAACAGCGTGATTTTACGAATCAAATATTATTAAAGCCGCAAGGCGATTCGGCCGGAGAAACTTCAAGTTATCGAACTCATGTTGGGGATATTGGAACCGAAGCCTATCAGCGGGAAATCGTTTCCCAATTGACATCTTATGAATCCAAGATGTTAATGGAAATTGATTTGGCTTTACGCAAAATCCGAGAACATCAATATGGCGATTGTGAGCGTTGTAACAAACCAATTTCCAAAGCTCGGCTTAAAGCCATACCTTATACTCGAACCTGTATTAAATGTCAGAAAGAGATCAGTAAATAGGATATTACAAATAGCATTGTACTGCTGGTCGACAGTCGATAATGAATGTCTTAATCGAAATTGAATACGATGGTACTGAATATGCGGGTTGGCAATATCAACTACAGAAACGAACAATTCAAGGTGAAATTGAAAATGCGCTCAACCAAATCTTCCAAAAAAAGATTAGGATTATCGGCGCCGGGCGCACCGATGCTGGAGTTTCGGCTTTAGGCCAAATTGCTAATTTTTATCTCGATAATATTGGCTCTAACAAAAAAAGAAAAAAATTTCTAAATCAATTACAAAAAAGTTTAAATGCAATATTACCTGAGGATATTGTAATCAAAAAGATTAAAGAAGTTCCGGAAAATTTTAATGCCCGATATTCAGCAAAAAGTAAAATTTATCAATATCGGATTATTACGACTGATTCGCCATTAAGGAAAAGATTTGCTTGGGTAATATCATATAAACTAGACTTAAACCGAATGAAATATGCCGCTAAGTTGTTTTTGCAGCAAGCGAATTATAGTGCGTTTTGTCATGTTAAAGACAAAACTGGTGAAGTAAAACTGAAATCCTTGAAAATTTTGAAAGCTTCTAATTCGATTACCCAAGAGCGGATACAAGATGAAGTTGTCATTCAAATTGAAGCTAACCGTTTCTTATATAAAATGGTACGACGCATTGTTGGTGCATTAGTTGATTTCAGTCTAAGAAAAATAGATGAAGATGATATAAAAAACAGCTTTCACGGTCTCAAGCACTTTCCGATAACATGTGCACCGGCTAATGGATTATTATTACTAAAAGTCAAATATTGAAAGATGTGAAGCCTAAATCAAATTTAATGGATTTAATCTTCAAATTAAAGAATAAGATATAACAATGGAATCTTATCAACGCTATTTAATACCTGAAATTTTAGCCAAGCTCAAACGAATTGATTTAAAGGCGCGGTTGGTAGTTGAAGGATTTCTCACCGGTTTACATCGCAGTCCTTACAAAGGATTTTCCTGCGAATTTGCCGAATATCGTGCTTATATGCCTGGTGATGAACTCAAACGGATTGATTGGAAAATTTATGCTAAAACTGACCGCTTTTTTATTCGGGAATATGAGGAAGAAACTAACCTTAAAGCCTATCTTTTGTTAGATGCTTCGGGTTCGATGGGTTATGCTTCGGGCAAGATCTCTAAATTAGAATATGCGGAATATCTGGCCGCAAGTTTAGGTTATCTACTGATTAAACAGCGTGATAGTGTAGGTTTAGCAATTTTTACTTCCCAATTAGATAAATATATTCCGCCACGAAGTGTTCCCGCACATCTTTCTACACTTCTAAAAACCATTGAACAAGTAAAATCCGGAGGGGATACCAACTTGGCAAATACTTTTCATCAACTTGCGGAGAAAATTCACCGACGCGGTCTGGTCATTATTTTCTCGGATTTATTTGATGATAAAGAAAAAGTACTTTCAGCCTTGCACCATTTTCGTCATAAAAAACATGAAGTTTTAGTATTTCATATTTTGGACAAAAACGAATTGGATTTTAATTTCTCCCAGCCATTAATCTTAAAAGACCTTGAAACTAATAAAGAAATTACTTTAGACCCGAGAGTGATTCGAAAAGATTATCAAAAAACTCTGAATGAATTTATGTTAGATTTTAAGCGAAGATGTCGGGAGTATTTAATCGACTATCATTTGATTACCACTGATACCCCATTAGACAAAGCACTGCTGAATTATTTAGATAAACGTCGGCGTTTGGGATAGATGTCATTGGTCATAATGAATTGGGTATCATTGAATTCAAAATATTAGTCTATTATGGGATTTTTAGCACCTAAGTTACTTTGGCTATTATTTTTGGCCGGGGTTCCGCTGGTGATTCATCTGATTCAGCGTATACGATTGAAAAGATTTTTGTTCTCTTCATTGTTTTTTTTAAGTGAAACTAAGCGCGAGAAATTTACTTGGTTACAGTTAAAAGAAATTCTCTTGTTGATTTTTCGCACCGCTTTTATTTTATTTCTATTGTTATCTTTGGCCCGTCCGTATTTTAAAAAGCATTTACCTTTTGGTAGTTACGACGCAAGCAGAATCATTGTTCTTGATGATTCTTACAGTATGGGTTATGGGCAAAATTTTCTACAAGCAAAACTTCAGATAGGAAAACTTCTGAAAGAATTAAGCCGTAATTCGGAAGTCGCAATTATCACCTCCTCCGGCAAAATCGAAACTGATTTCATCAGACAAAAACGGTTGTTAGAAAATATGTTGGACACGCTTGCGGTTTCATATTCGGCAAATACCTTGGAAGAGGCATTATACCGAGCAATTAAGAAGTTAGCTAATGCAACTTATCCACAAAAAGAGATCTTTGTAGTTTCAGATTTACAAAAAAGGGCAATCGAACCGATTGTGTCTTTGCTGTCCCCAAAACATTCTTCTCCTGAGATAACTCGGGCAAATTATTGGATTGTGAGTGTGGGCAGTAAAAATCCGGTTAATGTTGGCATTAACGAAATATTTTTGAATCCCAGTTTTCCGACACCAGATTTACCAGCTCGAATTTGCGTAAAACTTAAAAATTATAGCGAAAAGAATAACAGTGTCATTTTGCAGTGTAATATTGGATTTACTGAATTAGATGGAAGACCAACGGTAATAAAAGAAACTGGAAAAAAGTTTGTCGCAGCTGTACGAGAAGCTGAGAAATTACAAGCAGAGGTTGCATTAAAGTCAAATGAAGAAAAAATTATCACTTTTGACACGGAAATTAAAAAACCGGGATGCTATCAAATTCAGGCAATAATCAAAGATGATTCCTTACCAATTGATAATCAATACTATTATACTGCGATAATTCCTCAAACGACACCTATTCTTTTAGTCTATGAAAATCGTTCAGATATTTATTATATTGAGAAAGCATTAGCCCAAAGCTATTTTGAGATTACGACATTAGAATATAAAGCGCTTCGACAACACAATCTTAATAAATATCGTGCGATAGGTATATTTTCGCCGAGTCATTTGAAGTATGCGGATTGGGAACGATTAGGCTATTTTGTGCAGCAAGGCAAGGGTTTGTTTGTGGTTCTGGATAAAGAAATTAAAGAACCAAGATGGCATCAGGCATTAAATCTGAGTTTGGATTTAACTTCGGGCCTACCATTGACTTCGATGAGTTCTGGGTTTGTAACCCTAGAAAAAATTAATTATTCGCATCCGATTATGGAGGTATTTCGTGAAGTTGATTTGAGTTCGGCAAAGTTTTTCAGCTACTTTGAACTTATGGATGCAGTAAATAAATCGGATTTAGCCCTAAGACAAAAACAAACTTTAGCCTATTTTTCATCGGGAAAGCCATTTTTATTAGAAGATCCTCAGCAACGAATTATCATTGCGTTATCAGCGTTTAATCTCCAATCAACTGATTTTATGTTCAAGACTACATTTTTACCATTATTTCATCGAATTTTTACCTATCTGGCGCTTGCAGATTTGCCGGGAAAATATCAAGTTGGCGATATTGTAAAAGTCCAGTTCGCAAAATCAAGTCCCACGATGACTGTCAAGATTAAAACACCGACTAGTGAGATATATGAACCGATAAAGCAAACAGCAAAAGCCGAAACTCAAAATTTTATTGAATTTAGCCAGACTTCAATACCGGGATTTTATCAAATTCAAGAACATTTCTTTAGTGTTAATGTTTTACCCGAAGAAGGAGACTTGTTAAAAATTTCTGAGGAACTACTTAGAAACCAAGGAATATCGATTATTAATGATGTTGCGGGAAAGTTTACCGATTTAAGCAGAATTTTGATATTTTTAGCCGTTTTATTTTTTATTCTGGAATTAGTAGTATTATGTCTGTGAAAGTAGCCCTAAGAGATATCAACCAGAACTTTAAAAATTAATGACGACATTTTAATCAATGAGCACTATGAAACCTTATAATATAACGATGAAAACAACAAAACCATAATGAAAATTACGAAAAATGTCGAGTCGCGAAATTTTTTTTGATCCCAATACAACATTTCAACACAGAACACTAATCTTTGCGTGAGCAAAAGTATTTTGCTGATGATACTAAATGAGAACGGACAAAGTCAATATTACTTCAAGTGGCGCGGCGTGCTTATATGAATCTCCTAATTTTTCTTCAGTGACTCGGCGTAATCTCGGCATTTTTGAGTTTTCTAAATTCATTATTGACAAGATATAAAATATTCTATTATTATTGATAATGATTTTTCGAGTCTAAATATTTCTAAATATTGCGATATCGATTATTTGTTATTCTCCTTTATTGCGGATGTTTTATGATATTTTGCATAATTTCAAGAAGATCGTATTAATGGATTAGATTTTCTAAACATATATTTTACGGACTCTGATGTTAAGCTTGTTATCATTAGACCGTAGTCATCATAATACTTATTGAAAAATGATTAATTTAATAAAAATATTTTATTACTGCTATCGTTGATTGTGATTTGGTTATCCGGTTACTGGTATGATTCTACTATTTTCCTGTGCTTATTATAATACTTTTTATAATGCTAAGATATTTTAAAATTATTAATGGATAAGGTTTTTTCAAAGCATATTTTTCAGTTTTCGATGTTGAGATTATTATTTTACAGGGTTTATCAGCTGAACTTAAAAAAAACCCAATCAATTTTACTGTTATTATTTTTTATGATTTATTTTAAACGGATTTTACGACATCTCACATTTGTGATACTGCTATTCTCCTGTGCTTATTATAATACTTTTCATAATGCCAAGAAATTTTACAAAGAAGGATATGTTCTCCAACAAAAAGGTTTACCACAAGCAAAAACAAACTTTGATAAAGCCATTGAAAAGTCCGCCTTAGTTATCAGTCGATATCCTCGCTCGCGGTATGTTAGTCACGCTTTATTTATTATCGGTATGTCATATTATCATATGGGTGAATATCCTAAGGCAATTACAAAATTTGAAAACCTGATAAATGTCTTTCCTAATTCTAAGTTTGTTCATCAAGCAAATTTATATTGGGCATTGGCATTATTAGAAAATAAAGATTATAATGCGGCTTTAGAAAGATTAACTACCTTAAAATATAACAAAGGTAAAAAATCTTTGAATCGAGAAGAACAAGCACAGATCTCATATAAATTAGCTGAACTCTATTATCAAAAGGGCGAGCATCTTTTAGCCAGCCAAGAACTGGAAAGTTTACGAATACGTTATCCGAAATCCAAATATCAGAAAAATGCTTTGTTACTATTGGCCAATTTATATCGAGAACAGAAAAAATTTGACCAAGCGATTTCCACCTATAATTCATATATCAAATTATTTAACGAAAGCAATAAGACTGAGCGTACCTTAGGAATTATTGGTTTGGCTGAATGTTTAATAGAAACCAACCAACAACAGGAAGGACAAAAAGTCTTAAATGAAATTCTCAATTATGAACTGGACAGCAAAAACTATTTAGCGTTGGGAAAATTTTTCATAAAAGTCAATCAATTACCTCAAGCACGGCAGTACTTACGAAAAGTAAAAGGCGCGGATCTAGCCGAAGCCTATTTTCTTGTGGCATCAAGTTTTGAATCCGAAGGTAAATTTGATTCGGCTAAAATCTATTATGATAGTATCTTAACAAAAAGATTAAGTTCTGAGTATGCGAAATATGCAGAAATTCGGCTCGCGGTCTTAAACCCATTATTTGCGAATATGAACCTGAGAAATGATTCTTTGACGCAAGCCAGATCTGATACGCTAAAAACCAAATCTTACAAGGACTCAGTAGTTCAATCTGTGGATACAATCCAAAATCAAGATTCAACGGTGATAGCCGATTCCGCACAAATATATTATCAAAGGGCAGAGATTTACCATTTAAATCTTAGTCAATTTCAACAAGCAATTGCCGAATATGAAAAAGTCTATCAAAAATCTCCTAACAGTCCGTATGCACCTAAAGCATTGTTAGCCGTCGCTTGGATTTATAAAAATAGATTAAATGCAGAATCTCATACCAGTCAATATTTTGTGCCTTATCAACAGATATTAAATCAGCTTATTACTAAATACCCAAACACGGATTATGCGAAAAAAGCAACTACGATGCTAAAGGCGCTTCAAAATAGATAAACTTTTGTTATGGAATTTTTATTCAAGGGTTAGCTAAAAATTTCTTTGCCATTAATTTGTTTACCTTTTAAGGTATACATATCAATTCAAGTTATTCGATGATCTAATGTTTGGTTTAACAGTATGATTCGAGAGAGGGCTAAGATTGTATATCATAAAAAATTGACTCCGGACATTTATTCTTTATGGCTTTTGGCACCAGAGATTGCTCAGAAAAGTAAACCGGGACAATTTATTCAATTACAAGTATCCGAAACCCTTGAACCATTTTTAGCCCGACCATTTTCAATTGCAGCGGTGCAAACAAATACATTTAGGATTGTCTATCGTCTACGAGGTAAAGGTACTCATCGGCTTAAACAAAAATTGGTAGGTGAATACTTGCAAGTATTGGGACCATTAGGTAAGGCGATATCAAACCCTCAACACCGAAAGATTATTTTAATTGCTGGTGGCATTGGCATTGCACCTTTATTATATGTAGCCCAATACTTGAAAGATAAGTATACACTCGATTTATTTTATGGAGCACGTTCTAAAAAAGATTTAATTCTTTTGGACGAGTTTAAGTTATTATGTCAAAAGATTGTTCTCGCCACAGAAGATGGTTCTCGAGGCAAAAAAGGATTAGTTACAGACTTATTACATCCCACCCAATTATCAGCGACAACGATATTTACTTGTGGACCAGTACCGATGCTACAGAAAGTTCAAAAGTTCTTATCTGAAAATTCGACACTCAAAATTTATGGTTTTATTGAAACCGCTTTAGGCTGTGGGTGTGGTCTCTGTTTTACTTGTGTGCTTAAGAAGAAAAAAAATGGATATTTTCATATCTGTACCGATGGCCCGGTCTTTGATTTGGCCACAATTGAGTTGTGAAAAATATACATGGTAGATTAATGTCTTCGGAATTATTGGTAAAATTAATAAGTAATGCATGCTGAAAATTATTTGAATAAAATGAGATTTACAAATATCAAGATAGGAAATCTTACTTTTAAGAATCCATTAATTTTAGCCTCTGGTACTTTTGGTTGGGGGGACAAATTTATTGAAGTCGCGAATAAGATGGGTGGGATTGTTACTAAGGGGTTGACAATTGAACCACGGAGTGGTAATTCACCTCCACGCATTTATGAGACTACGGCTGGAATCCTCAATTCGGTAGGATTGGAAAATCCCGGAGTGGAGAAATTTTGTCAAGAAATATTACCGCGTTTGAAATGCTTAAAAACCAATCTAATCGTAAATATTGCAGGTAATTCACCCCAGGAATATGAGATATTAGCGAAAAAATTATCTCACGACCACATTTCTGCATTAGAGATTAACCTTTCCTGTCCTAATATTTCAAAAAAGAGATGCGAAAAAATGATTGGCCAAGACCCTAAGATGACTTATAAAGCAATTAACGCGGTTCGTAAAGTTACATCCAAAGTCATCATTACAAAATTGACCGCTAATTTCATTGATCCACTTATTACTGCACAAGCGGCCGTAGATGCCGGGACAGATGCAATTTGTCTGATTAATTCCTTATATGGTATCGCATTTGACATCACAACGGGTAAACCGGTTTTAGGAGGAATTAGTGGCGGACTTTCTGGTCCGGCGATTAAACCGTTCGCCGTATATTGTGTTTGGCATGTAAGTCAAAGGTTAAAGGTACCGATAATCGGTTGCGGTGGTATTACAAGCGGTAAAGATGTTTTAGAATACTTGTGGGCAGGAAGTGTTTTAGTTGAAATCGGTTCGGCCAATCTCCGTGACCCATTTATTGGACTTGATATCTTAAAAGAAATTGATACAATGAAACGAAATGGTAATAGAAAATAAATGTGATTTCCTTAAGACTAAAATGAGAATAGTAAAAATTCTAAAGATACAATATCAGGGAGAGCAATTTGAAGTATCACTATTACAAAACCTAAACGCCTACCAAACTATAATAACGAGCGTTTGGGATTCATACTTACGGACAAAAGTCTGGTCTTTTGAATTATTTAAAATACGATAATGACCAAATTAATCTTAGCAGTTCAAGCTGATACGACTCAGAAAGCAAAGAAAATTTTTTCTGCGACTGAAGGATGGATTGACCTATATAAAATCGGTATTGATTTATATACGCATGCTGGTTCACGATTGATCGATTATTTTCTGCGGCGTGAGGCCAAAGTTTTTTTAGACTTAAAGTTTTGTGATATTCCTTCTATTGTGGCAACTTCGGCTGAAGTCTGTGCGCGGTTAGGAGTTTCAATGTTTACAGTGCATACAATGGGCGGCGAAGGGATGATGAGACAGACCATTGAGCGTCTTAAAGAATATTGTGCCAAAAAACGGATAAGACAACCGCCGTTAGTCATCGGAGTAACAATTCTTACAAGTATTTCACAAAGAGAATTCCAAAATCTTTGGCATACTAAATCAAAATCGGGAATACTCGGTCAGGTAGTAAGATTAGCCGGCTTGGCAAAAAAATGCGGTTTAGACGGGGTAGTCTGTTCTGTCTGGGAAATTGAAGCTATTAAAAAAGAATGTGGTAAAGATTTTATTACGGTGGTGCCAGGAATAAGAATTCCGGCCTCGATGTTGAGTGAAGAAGAACGAGAGAATGAATTACAAAAGATTACGCAAGATGACCAATCGCGTATCGCAACCCCAGCGGATGCGGCAAAATTAGGCGCGGATTACATTGTTGTTGGTCGACCGATTCTTCGGGCATTAGATAAAATTCGGCTCATCGAAAATATTCTACAGGAGTTAAAAAGCCATTCAGCCTGATGAGAAAAATAGTAAATTAAAAGTTAAGTTGTAATCGTGATATTGAGCCGAACAGGATGGTACTAAAGAATTTAATGTCAATCGAACAGATTCTAAAAGAAAAAGGTGTGGTTCGTGCTGGACATTTTTTACTGTCCTCAGGACTTCATAGTGCAACTTATTTTGAAAAATTTCGTATTTTAGAAAATCCAGATTTGGTAACCTACTTCTGCAAGACGATAGTTGATCATTTTATAGGTTATAAGATCACAATCGTTTGTGGACCAACAACTGGTGGAATAATTATTGCCTACGAGGTTGCTCGACAATTAAATGTCAAATGTATTTTTGCCGAAACTGCTCCTTTACCGCAAAAAGGCAGGGTTATCCGTCGAGGCTTTACAATTAGTTCCCAGGATAGGGTTTTAGTTGTCGATGATATTTTAACTACGGGCGGGTCAATTAATGATACCCTTACCGCATTAAATGTCTATCCAGCAACGGTTGTCGGTGTTGGTGTTTTTATTGACCGTAAAACCGCACCAATTACATTTTCTTGGAACAATCAGGATTTAGAGTTATTTGCCTGCTATCAAATTCCAGTAGAGAATTATCAGCCAGAAGCCTGTCCATTGTGTAAAATGAACATTCCTATTGAAAAACCAGGTAGCAAGATAGGGTAAAATAAATACAATCAGGAGTGTTTCCAAAGTATTATATTCCCAAGTGTGTGATTTTATCAACTTTATGAAAAATTGGATAGAAGATATAAGAATTAAACGATAGTTGGCGAGATGTTGTCGATGTTTGTGGAAATTTGTTATAATTAAGCATATCTTTCTGAGATAGGTTGCTGATTGGGTCAACGACTCGAGCGTCTAATTGCTAATATAATTGATAATTGGGTTAATTATATACAAGATAATTGGTTAGATTATCTAACCGATAAGCCGAAGGGCTATCCTAGGGGTATACCTGGGGGTTATCCAGGGGGTTACCTAGAGGATAGTCTTTCAGACTGTTCATTGGATTAACGACAGGGTAAGACAGACCGCTCAGCAAGTGTGCTAAGAGATATTGTCAATGTTGGTGGAAATTTATTATAGATAGGCATATCTTTTTTCTTTCTGTATTATTCTGTAAGGTTCCATCAAGCTGTTTTGTTGATATACGATTGATGTAACCAATCCGGATAACTTAACCGTGTCCATCCGTTCTCTAATCCCAACATTATCAATAAAATATATCACCCCTCAAAAAATTTCTTCTTTGGCGCTAACCACGCAGATACTCTACTTAAAAGTAGAGTTAATTATATACTCAAAAATTTAGGGTAATCTAATTAATTGTTTGGTTGCCAATGGGTTAGATAATTTAATCGGTTATTCAAAGAGGTATTAGGGGAGGTGTTCCTTATGTTGTAGTCCTGGATGTTATTTTGGGGTTAGTCAATTCGATTACTTAAAAAGTGACCTCGTTGGTCAAATAATACTATGACTTTATGTAATGTATGGACCGAAACAAATTGATGCGTGTTTGCGGGAAGCGAAAAGAAATACCTATTTATGATAGACTTTCGTTATCATTCTCATTATCTATCCCAGATAGAAGAACAAAGTAACTATCTATAATAAATGCCCATAAATATAAACTATATTTATTACATAAAGATAAATCATATAATTATCTATAATTGAATATGTCTCTTGCAGAACGAGAAAAGTTACACCTAACGATGAAAAGTTCTAGCTAATTTTGACAATTACTTTTTTATTTTATTTATTTTACCATAAAACGGCATGTTTTCAGTTTTCCACAACATTTGGTTATATCTCTTTGTTAATAATCGAAGAATAGCTGATTGACTTAATTTGATTTTTACATAATCTTTCATGTTAATTAAATCTTTCTGCGACACCTTAGTATTTTATCTGGTGTCGGCGTTTTTATTTTACTCATAAAACGGCATGTTTTCATTTTCCCACAACATTTGATTATAATCTTTTGTCTTGTTAGTCATTTACCAATCTAAAGGTTAGGAATGAACATTATCAAGTTGCTCTATTCAATAACTAAGCTTTCATATAATTCTGTGCAATTATACGAATATACATTAATCGGTTAGATTAATGACTGTTCATTACTGAGTAACCTGTTGGTTTTAATACCAACCGAGAGATTAAACATGGATATTTATTAAGTTGGTTCATTTAACAGAGAAGTATTACTGATAATTCTATTGTGTTATACGAATCTAATTTTACGAATGTTCGCTAATCGGTTCATTTGATAACTGAGCACCATGTGTAATCTTATTGGTCTTATACCGCCCGAGAGGAAATGAATATTATCAAGTTGGTTCATTTAAGAGAGAGGTATTACTGATAATTCTATTATGTTATACGAATCTGATTTTACGAATGTTCTTTTAATAACTAAGTAACTAAGATTGTAAAAATTATAATCGAATATTGGGATAAGTTTTCGATTTTCTAACAATACAAGTATAATTAAGTACTATAAGTACGTTATTAAACCACTATTGATTTTATGTCATCTAATGTTATAATTCATATTATGAAAAGAAATCTATTAATTGTTACCAGTGTTTTGGTTTTTATCATTATAGTTATTTCCATTATAGCATTTCAAAAGCCGAAAGTTGTTCAGATAATTACAAGCCCAGGAGAGATTGTTCCGATTAGTGTACAGAATGAGATTAGTTCATCACGCTCTACTGCGATTGTTTTAGCCGCTCGCAAAGTTAGTCCGGCAGTTGTTTCAATTACAGTAATTCAGGAGCGCGTTGTAACCACGCGTCCGTTTATGAGTCCATTTGCCGACCGATTTTGGGATGATTTTTTCCGAGACTTCTTTCCACCACGACAATATAAAGAACAAATTCAAAGTTTAGGGTCTGGTGTGATTATTAATGAAGAAGGCGATATTATTACTAATGCGCATGTGGTTGAAGGAGCAACTAAAATTAAAGTAACTTTACCTGACGGTCGACAATTTGATGGCGAATTAGTTGATATTAATCGGACGAATGATTTGGCTTTACTTAAAATTAAAGGTAAAAATTTACCGTATGCAACTTTGGGCAATTCGGATGATTTGATGATTGGCGAATGGTGTATTGCGTTTGGTAATCCATTTGGGTTCTTATTAGAGGATGCACAGCCGTCCGTTACTGTGGGCGTGATTTCCGCACTTAATCGCAATTTGAAATCAAGTCAAGGTGAAGGTCGCGAATTTAAAAATATGATTCAAACTGATGCGGCAATAAACCCGGGTAATTCCGGTGGACCATTAACTAATGCTTTAGGTGAGGTAATCGGCATCAATACTTTTATCTTCTCGCGTAGTGGTGGCTCAGAAGGAATCGGTTTCGCTATTCCCATAAATAATGTGAAAAAATTTATTGCCCTAAGTAAAGAAAATGCTAAAAAACTTATCAGCGAAGATAAGATAGAAAAGATAGAAACTAAGATTGGTTTAACGGTAAGTGATAATAACTTTACTTTAATGAAAAAATATAACTTAACTACGGAAGATGGAGTCGTGGTGGTTGAGGTGAAAAGAAATTCTATTGGAACAATGCTGGGAATTACTCCTGGTGATATTATAATATCCCTTAATAACCAGCGACCGAAAAATGCAAGGGATTTTGCCCGTATTGCCGAGTCGGTTACTAATCAAATAGATATGGCAATTAATCGACAAGGTGAACAAATTCGGATTTTCTATCGGTTCTAATTTATATTTAGGTTTCGATAAGTAAAAGCATTAGTCCATCATCAACTAACTATCTTTACAGATAATTCATTGATAAAAATCCGACTATCGACTTTGGAGTTTTCGCAAGACCCTTTTGTTAAGTTAACCGAAATTCCACCTTCGCGAATAATTTGTATTTTATCATTCATTACGGACACAATAGTCGATTCAATCCCATATTTAATCTTATCGTCATTAATAATCAAGTCAACATTTGCAATATGTCCAACACATACTATACAGTTTATGAAATTTAATTATAATGGT
>CAYYPG010000028.1:0-13144 GCA_964473505.1 uncultured bacterium
ATCAAAAATAATCATTAGTCAAGTCTAAAATACACATTTTTGCACAGGCACAACTGTACCCTCTTTTCAGGGCAAATTGCAATATCTTTATGAAAGACAATAAATTATCTAAAAATCCGCCTTATCTAAAATATTAGTTATAACTAATGTTTTTGTGTTTATTTTTACCCAAAAAGATGGCTGAAAGTTTTGGAAAGATGTGGTCTATGGTATAAAGAAGTTGGTTTAATAATAAAACTATACAAGTTTGTTTAAAGAATTTGTAGGAAAAGGGTATGGTATGATTGGTTTGAGATATTGTGAAATTATTACTGATTAATGAGATTTATACTTACTACCACTACAAGTGTAAGAATTATTAGCGAGTTAGAAAAGGGCTGGTTAGATTAATAAATGAGGCAAATAGTAATGTATCGTTCTAACGATTTAACTTGCTGGCAATATTATGCGAATAATTTAAATTAACGAGAGATAAAATTCTAAATCCCTGGTTGTGTCATCAACTAAAAGTCACAATAAAATCTTATCTTTCGCTTTTGTTTTTGGATATAATTTATCTTTCATCAATTTTCCAAAGTTTTTAACCACTCTTGGACTATATCTATTTTCCTTTGATCCAGATTGTCTTTATGTTTTAATGCCTGTTCATACCAATATTTTGCTTGTTCTTTATCACCTTTTTGTGCAAATGTATCACCTAAATTTGCCATTGCTTGGGCATCGTTTGGGTTTAGTTCAATGGCTTTTGTGTAATCAGAAATTGCTTGCTCAAACTCTTTTTTATCAGCATAAGCAAGACCGCGATTGTAATAGGCTTCAGAATAACTTGGATTATACTCTATTGCCTTAGTATATGCGACAATTGCACTATCAAAATCTTTTTGCTCATAGAAAACATTTCCTATAACAAGAAATTCTTGCGCCTTTCTTTCTTTTTCAGTTTCAATTGATGGTAAAATTGGTGTAACTGACTCTGCTTCCATTTTAGAAGCGTCAAAATTTTTGGGGAATTGTTTTTTTCTTCCATATATATAATATATATTCTCCTTTCTAAATATTATTTCTAAATATTAAATTATATTACATTAATATTTAATATGATTAAAACAGGTGCCGAATACTCCTTTTTCTTTAACATATCAATACTGAATTTACACAAAATATTAGGCACTACCAACTCTCTAAAATTATTTCAAAAGTTCTTTTACCATTTCTGATGCTTTGTTATAATCCAAATAATTTTTCGTAAATAACCTATTCTGACGGATTCCATACAATTTTGCCGTTCTTATCAATATAACCCCATTTCCCGCCTATAACCAAATCAAACAAAGTTTTTGTTCCACCAATCTTTATCCTTGCCGGCCCCTTAGAAAAATCCTTAGCATAATCAAATTGCGGGTTTATGACAATTTTACCGTTCTTATCAATATAACCATATTTTCTTTCAAGAGATATTGGAAAAAGTGGATTAGGGTCTATTAGTTTTATGAATATTTGATTTAATTGCTTTTTACAGGTGATGATTGATAAACTGATAAGAATTACTACAAATAATAGTTCTAAGTGTTTTATTATATCTTCTCCTCGTAATCTAATTTGTTTTCTATTCATTTTATTCTCAAGACATTATTTGTCAAGCACCTTGTGGAAGTTAATAAAATGCTTGACCTTATGCATATATTTATGTATACAATCTTATAATAAATAAAACTGTAAAAGATAAGGAGCATATATGATTATTGAAGGCTTGATTCTTATTGTTATTGGACTTTTGATTTGGTTATCAAAATTAGGTGTATTTTCTTACCAGGTCATTTTCCGACGAGATTGGCCATTAATTTTGGTTATTATCGGAATTCTCATATTGGTGGAAACAATTACTAAGAAACGGAGACTTGAAAAATGAGACAAAATTATTTCCCTTAATTCTTCTCTTAATTGGGCTTTGGATTTGGTTGAGTAATATGGGTTTTCTTGATTTTCATCGAGATTGGCCCTTGATTATTATTTTTGGGGGCATTTGGCGTTTAATCAAAGCAATTCTAAAAAGCAAGAGATAGTAATGGTATGGGTAAGAATTTAAGCAAAAAAAGACTTTTAGGGAAGAAAAATCAATTTACCCAAAAACCTGGATGATACTTTTTTATGAATAGAATTATAGATGTTAACCTAAATCGACTTTCAGAAGGATTAAAAGTGATTGAAGAAATTTGTCGCTTTACCTTAGAAGACAAAAAGAGTTTATTTTTAATTAGAGATTTAAAGACTGAATTGTGGAAAAATCTAAGTAAAGTTCGTAAGGATGTTATTTGGTTTAGAGAAAGCCAAAAGGATTTAGGTCGCCAAGTTAAATTTGATAAGACTAAACGAACCTCAATTTTTGATGTCTTTACTACCAATATCAAAAGATGTCAAGAATCAGCACGAGTATTAGAAGAAATTTTTAAAATTCAAAATCAAAAAATATCAAAATTCTTTAAAAAAACAAGATTCGTCCTTTATGATTTGGAAAAGGATTTAGTTAAGTACTTTCTGGTCAAATTTGACCCAAAACTTTATGTAATCATTGATACAGAAACAATCGGTAGAAGATACCTTGGTCAAATAAGTAAAGCAGTTATTGCTGGTGGTGCAACTATGATTCAACTACGTGAGCCGAAAAATACACCAACTAATCTCTGGTTGAAAGATGCTAAAATAATTAAAAATAATATAGATAATTTAAAAATAAAAGTCATTATTAATGATAGGGTTGATATTGTCCAAGCAATTGATGCTGACGGAGTTCATCTTGGGTGTGATGATATGCCAGTTAAATATGCCCGGCAAATTTTACCGATTAATAAAATCATTGGGCGAACTGTAAGAAATGTTCAAGATGCCAAGCAAGCTGAGCGTGATGGTGCCAATTATATTAGTGCCGGCTCAATCTTTCCTTCACTTACCAAACCTTCGGCACCAGTAATCGGATTAAAAACCCTAAAGACAATTGTCCAATCAGTAAAAATTCCTGTTGTTGCAATTGGTGGAATAACTCCCCAAAATACTAAAAATATTTTTTCAAGCGGCGTAAAAGGAATCGCTGTAGTTTCTGCAGTGTTTAGCACTGTTAATTTCAAAGCCAAAAGTTTTCAATCAGTAATAAAAAATAATCTAAAAAAACTATTAATAGCTTCTTAAATTTGCAATTTTGCAATAATGTAGTTTTTTTGATGAGGAATACTATAAAAACCAGTTAAAAAATATAATCCCAGAAAAGTCTAAGCTTTTTGACGATATAAGCACTTGCCGCGAACATAAGTTTCCATAATTAAGCGGTCATCACCACAAAAAATTAATTGGGACAATAATTCGTCAGTTATAGTGTTTTTATTGCAATGTCTCGGATACCTCACAATGATGAAATCGGCTTCTTTGCCTTGAGCAAAATTACCAATGTGATTATCCCAACTTAATACTTTAGCACCACCTAAAGTCGCATAGTAAAATATTTTGTGCGCCGGCATACGCCTTACATAATAAGCATCCCGCATTACGGAAAACAACGAAAATGAAGGACCAGCACCAACATCACTTCCTAACCCCATCGTAATCTTTAATCGTTCCATTTTGGCAG
Organism: uncultured bacterium; assembly: GCA_964473505.1. Lineage (GTDB taxonomy): Bacteria > Hydrothermota > Tepidihabitantia > Tepidihabitantales > CAIPLT01 > JAOABV01. The sequence goes on from CAYYPG010000028.1 coordinate 3,620, forward strand.
TATTGGCCTTGCCACTGTGTAAAAAGAAATTTGAGGAAGGACAATGAGCAACTTTAGTCTGGGTTTTGCTTAATAATTCATATTCTTTGTCTTTGAGATGAATTGCATGAGCAACGATTGTTTTCGGACCTAAAATTTCCGTTTGATAATATAAATCAGTATACGAATGGTATTGGGGAAATATTTTGTGGGTCAATTTGATTTCGTATCTATTTTCAGCAAGGTGGGTATGGATGAAAGCGTTATTAGCGTGGCAAAATTTCGCAATGGATTTTAATAATGATTCGGTTGTCGCTGGTGCAAAACGAGGGCTAAATGCATAATAAAGCCGACTATCAGTTCCATTCCATTTTCTAAATAGTCTAATACTCTCATTTAACGATTTATGGGTTGATTCTACAGGGAAATGAGAGAATTTATTATCCATCATCGCTTTACCAATAATAGCGCGAATACCATAATCATATGCAATTTTGAATGCCCAATCGGTATAAATAAAAGAACTTGAGGAAAAAATCAAGCCCGTGGTTGTACCATTTCTGAGCATCTCGCGATAAAAAGATTTAATATCCCTTTTAGTTGCATTGACATTTGATACCGTGCTTTCAGTTTTTAACACATAATTGTTTAGCCAATTTAAGAGTTCTTCACCATACCGACCTCGCAAATGAAGTTGGGGTAAATGGAGATGAACATCAATAAAACCAGGTGTAATTATAAATTCACTGTAATTAAAAATTTTAGCATTGGGGAAGGATGACTGAATTTTTTTATTCCATATTCCATAATCTATTATAATGCCATTATTATCAAATGCTAAAAACCCGTCAGAAAAATCTTGAAAATTATCAGCATCAAGAAAATTAATTAGTCGACTGCGATAAACTTTAATCATCGTATAGCACTTTACTCAAGAATTGCTGTTTGTCAATATGTTAATATTGGGAGCAACACTTTTCTTGTTAATGAATACTCTGAAATCACTGACCATTTTGTTTGCCTTTACCATAAGATTCACCGTTACTTAATCATTTATTGTGCCGAATGGCATTTTTAAAAAATATGTGCTTAAAAAAACAGACGAAAACATACAAAAAAACTTTCCAGTTTTTATTTATCGAGTTTATTTTTTACAGTCTTAATTCTTTGTAGTTTATAAAGTATTGGCTTTAACTCTTGACTTTTTTATAAAAATAAAGTAGAATAAAAAACTATGATTATAAAAATGCGAAGATGGAGCAAAATATTGTTTATTATCGTAGCCGCAGCATTTATCGGCGGTTTTTTAATGAGTGAATTGTGGCAAATGCTTCGTGGCACCTCAGAACAAGGAATGTTAGCCAAAGGAATTGTAGGAAAAGTCGGTAAAAAGAAGATAACCCTTAATGAATACCGAAATGCTTTTAATTATTTCTTAACCAAGTACCAAATAGAGAAAAAAATTCGCGATTTATCACAACAGGATTTTGAAAATATTCGCCAGCAAACCTGGCAATATTTAACTACGGAAAAATCCTGGCAGGACATTTTGAAGCGAACGAAAATTAAGATAACTGAGCCAGAAATTATTGAAATCATAAAATCAAATCCGCCAACGGATATCCAAAATAATCCTGAATTTTATAAGGATGGCAAATTTGATTACGAAAAGTATCAACAATATATGTTTGCCCCAGAAAATCGGGTACAATTAACACTATACGCACAAGAATTAGCCGATGCTTTACCTAAAGAAAAATTCCGTATTGATGTGCTTAACAGTTACCGAGTTACAAGCGGTGAGATTAATGAGGCAATGGAAAAAGAGAATACCGGTATTAAGGTTACTTTTCTTTATTTTACTAACCGGGTATTATCAGAAAAATACACACCAACAGAAGCTGAACTTAAAAAATATTATGAACAGAATAAAAGCAAATATGAGAGAAAAGAGTCTTACCGGGTAAAAAGTATATTCTTTCCGCTAACGATAACATCAAGAGACTCTTTAGATGCCCAAAGGCAAATTGAAGATGCTTATGAACTTACTAAAACCGAAAACTTTAATCTTTTGATTCGAGATTTTTCGGAAATACCCACGGATACAATTTCACGATGGGTGAAGATCAAGGATTTGGATTCAATAACTCAAAATGCTTTTAAGCTATTAACTCATGATTCCATTACACCTCCAATACTTACCCCACTTGGCTGGCAAGTTATAAAAGTAGTTGCAAAAACCAAAGATAGTATCAAAATTCAAAAGATAACTAAATCAATAAAAATTACTCGGGATACTGAAATTGCTTTAATTGATAGCATTAATGCCTTTTTGGAACGGGCGCGTGCGGAAAATTTTGATACCTTATGTCAGGAATATGGACTTTTCGTAAGAGAAATACCACCAATGACTAAAGACCGGCTAAATTTTCCAGGCATATTAAGTCAAAATCAATTCAAGGAATTTGTCTTAAAATCTAAACCCGGAGCTATAAGTAAACCCTTAAAAGGCCGTGGCGGATTCTATATCTTCCAATACATCGGCAAAGAACCGAAATCGATTCAGCCCTTTGAACAAGTTAAAAGTTCTTTAGAGTGGACAGTAAGAAGAGAAAAAGAAAAAGAACTGATAAAAAAATATGCTGACGAGATTATGGAAAAAGTTAAAACTCGTATTCCTTTGGAATCGATTGTCCGAACAGAAACTTTAATTGACCTTAGAACCGAAGAATTTAATTCTTTTAGAGAATGTCGTAATCGACGTGGTCCAGAATTTGCCGGGACTGCTTATGCCTTAAACCCAGGAGAAATTTTTGGTGTTTTGGCTACAGATGCCGGTGCTTTTATTATTCGTTGTGATGAGAAAAAGAATAATATGAATTTTAATGCTGATAACTATCGTGAAAATCGTATCAATGAAATCGGTAATCAGATTTTTCAAGATGCGACGAAAATGCCAGAGGTTTTTGATTTTCGTGATGTAACATTCTTTTAGTGCATCCTGAACATTTGATATCGTTTATGTTATATTGGTTTTATAGGTTTTATCTGATGTGTTTCTTGAAGTCGAACTAATTTAGCGATAATACTAAATGAAATGAAACCCAATCTACTTTCCAGCCGGCACAATCTAAAAAAGAAACTGATAAATCTGCTAGCACACCTCGCAGTATAAGACATTGAATTTCTCGGTGTTCATGGAAAACGACCTTGACAATTTAGAAAATTTTGATAATCTATTGCCTATGGTCCCATCGTCTAGTGGTTTAGGACATCACTCTTTCAAGGTGAAGACACGGGTTCGACTCCCGTTGGGACCGTATAAAAACTGATTGATAAGATTTACAAATAAGATATATAATTGAGGCTAAGTTGTAAATGCGGGAGTAGCTCAGCTGGTAGAGCATCACCTTGCCAAGGTGAGGGTCGCGAGTTCAAATCTCGTCTCCCGCTTTTTTAAGGCAGAGATAAGATAAACATATTTGGGTGAACAAGAACAGCTATTTAATTAACTTTTCCTCTGCCAAGATGGCGGCATAGCCAAGTAGCTAAGGCGGCGGTCTGCAAAACCGCTAATCATGGGTGCAAGTCCCATTGCCGCCTTTAGCAAGAATAGAAAATTATAAGTGGAAGCAATAAATACCCTGCTAATTTAATAGTTGAGCATTATTATATTGTTTTTAAGTTGAACAATTATATTTAGTAATTCAAATGATGAGAGATTATTAAATATAGAACCAATTATCTGAAAATTAAGTGCTATTGAAACAAGTATTGCAAAAGAATTTGAATGATGAAGTGCCGATGTTTAGTACATTGATATCTTTGGCCGGGATGGCGGAACATGGTAGACGCAAGGGACTTAAAATCCCTCGGTCGTTTTCGACTGTGCCGGTTCGATTCCGGCTCCCGGCATTAGAAAACACAAATAGGAATAATACTTTGATAATAGATAATTGGGAAAAACAGATACTAATAAAATCTTGCATCTGTCATTGTGTGTTAATGGGTCGTTAGCTCAGGTGGCAGAGCACCGGATTTTTAATCCGGTGGCCGCAGGTTCGAATCCTGCACGACCCATTTATTTCTATTTATCAATCAATATTAATGACCGAAGGAGGTTGAAATGGAATTGAAATTAGTGAAAATTCAAAAACCCGATGATGCTAACATTATTTTAGGACAGTCGCATTTTATAAAAACTGTTGAAGATATTTATGAAACTTTAGTGACTTCTGTTCCAGGTATGAAATTCGGCATTGCTTTTTGTGAATCTTCTGGTCCTTGTTTAGTTCGAAGCGATGGTAACGACTTTGATTTAATTAAACTTGCCGAAGAAAATGCATATAATATTAGTTGTGGTCATTCATTTATTATAGTCATGAGAAATGCCTACCCAATTAATGTGCTTAATGCAATAAAATCAGTACCCGAAGTTTGTTCAATTTATTGTGCAACTGCAAATCCAGTCGAGGTAATTATTGCCGAAACTGAACAAGGAAGAGGTATATTAGGAGTTATTGATGGTGAAAAGTCAAAAAGAATTGAAACGGATAAAGACAAACAAGAGCGCAAGGAGTTTTTAAGAAAAATTGGATATAAAAAATAGAAGAAAATCGACAGTTATCCAAAGAAAAAGTTTTAGGATTCTAAGAAAAATTGGTTATAAAAAATAGAAAGCGTATAATATTTGGGGTAAATTCAGTATTAATATCTGAAAGAAAAGATGTATCCTATCACCGTTTAAGCAAAATATAAGAATGGAAAGCACTTTTATGGAAGAAAAACTAATTTACACAAAAATTTTGACACTGTCTAAAAAATAACATAAAACCCTGAATTAACCCTAATAAACAGAAATAATTTTTAAATATTCCTACTACGGAAAGTATTTTTTACCAATTTGTGTAAATTATGTCAGATATAAGTATGGAATCGTTGTAACTTTATTGAAAAAATTTATCGTCCCCAAAATGGAGGCGGCGGGAATCGAACCCGCGTCCGAAGCGTTCGAAGTTTGAGTTCTACATAGTTAGTTATTCTTTTAATCTCGCTGGTCTTTTCGCCGAATAACAGGCAAAGACCAGCCAGTCTTATTTTTTTATCCAGTTCTACCCATAAGACCAAGATAGAACTTTAATCACTCTAATCGACCCTATTCCTATCCCGAGTGAAAAGATAGGATAGAGTGGCGCCTTTAATTAGGCAGCCAGTGCGTAGCTGTTATTGGCAGCTGTAAGTTCTTCAGTTTTTTACGAGTTACTGAAGAAAACTCGCTATGCCCTCAAACTTCTCAGTCACTTCGTCGAAACCATTCGCCCCCAAAGTAACTGAGAGTAAATATACAAAAAATATATAAAATAAATATATATTAATAATAAAACATCATTAGAAAATTGTCAAGATATATTTTAAGAAAATCCCGAAAAATGCTCAAGAGACATCCCGTAAGAAAAAATCAACAATTATGCCTCTGCATCTCATGCCTTTTGAATCAATATTGACTTTGCCGGAGTTCTCTATAGATATCGGAATCGAAATATAACTTGTGTTAAAAAAAAGGAGTTTTAAACTAGTTGTTATTTAACATTTTGAATAATGCGATCGGAATCAAAGTGTTATGAAAGGTATAGGAAAATTCAACAACATTTAGGGTATCAAGAGCAAACAGATTGTTGCACAACCTTCTTTAAATTGCTTGACTTTGTGTTAAATTTAAACAAAATATTACAAATGTCAGCAACGATATATCAATGTTTTGCCCAGTCAGTAGTTAACTACCCAAAACGAACAGCTTTAATGTATAAGGTTGAGGGTAAGTATAAAAAAATAACTTACCAAACATTATATGAATTGGTCAGTGCGGCCGCCGTTCAGCTTCAAAATTTAGGAGTCAAAAAGGGTGATACCATAGGCATCTATTCGTATAATCGGCCAGAATGGGTGATTGCGGACTTAGCAATTCTTAAATTAGGTGCAATCGTAGTACCGATCTATCATGTCTTATCCGGATTCTATGTGAAATATATTATTGATGATGCGAAAATTAAGATACTTTTTGTTGAAAACGCCAATTTATTCGATACTGTTAGTAGTGTTCTACATAATAAGAGTTCAATTGAAGAGTTAGTAGTATTTGATGATACAGGTTTAACAACTGATAAGAGTTATATCCGTTTCTCAGATATGATTAAATCAAAGAGTAATTTAAAAGAAGGCGACATTTCTCCGGATGATATTGCAACTATTGTATACACCTCAGGAACAACCGGCGAACCTAAAGGTGCGGTGCTTACTCATCGTAATATTGTTTCGAATGCATTCTCAGCCATTAAATTATTTGATATTAACTGTCATGATGTGATAATGTCGTATATACCCCTTTCTCATATGTTTGAACGTACTGCTGGTTATTATGTGATAATTTTTTCCGGCGCGGCAATTGGATATGCGGAGAATCTCAGTACTATTGTTCAGGATATTGCTAAGATTAGACCGACACTTTTGATAACCTTGCCCCGAGTTTTAGAAAAAGCCTATCAGATGGTTACAGAAAGAGTCAATGCAAGTTCCAAGTTTACAAAAACTTTAGTCTATTCGGCAATTAGAAACCTTAATATTTATGCTAATCGGAAATATCGAAAGTTACCTATTTCTTTATCGTTAAAAATTAAACGATTTATATTTGACAAATTGGTAGCAAGAAAGTTTCGCAAAATTGCGGGCGGTAGATTGAGATTGCTGGTCTCAGGTGGTGCTGCCTTGGACAGGTCCATTGCCAATATCTTTCATATTGTTGGCTTTAATATTTGCGAAGGTTATGGTCTGACAGAGACCTCGCCAGTTGTTAGTGCTTGTACTCCAGATGATAATCGACTGGGTACAGTGGGAAAAGTGTTTCCTGACGTACAGGTAAAAATCGGTTTCAATGATGAAATTTTAGTTAAAGGTCCAAATGTTATGCTCGGCTATCATAATAAACCTGAAGAGACCGCTAAAGCCATTGATAAAGATGGTTGGTTTCACACCGGTGACCAGGGCAAATTTGATGAATATGGTAATTTGGTTATTACCGGTCGGATTAAAGAACTGATTGTTACCTCTTATGGTAAAAAGATTCCACCGATTCCAATTGAAGAGAAGTTATGTAAGAGCAAGTATATTGAACAAGCCGTGCTCTATGGCGATAAAAAGAATTTTATTATTGCTTTGATTGTGCCTTGTCAACAGGCAGTTGAGGATTACGCGAAAAGTAATTCAATTATCTATCAAAAATATACTGAATTACTCCGAAGAAATGAAATTAAAAGTTTATTTAGATGGGAAATTGATATTGCGTGCAAAGACTTAGCACCCTACGAGAAAATCAAAGCATTTGCTTTAATTCCAGAAAGTTTCACAATTGAAAATGGTTTACTGACACCGACCTTAAAACTGAGAAGAAATAAAGTGTTTGAGAAATATCATAATGTAATTGATGAAACCTACAAAAGAGCACAACAGAATAGAATGTATCTGTAATATATATTGGACCTATTGCTCCTTAAATATTGACATTTTGCATATTGGGGAGTAAATTATTTAACTGTATGCGGATTAGAATAAAATTTTTGCCTTTAGGTAACACATTAATTATTCCTCAACACTACAATCATCTGATTCAGGCATTTATCTATGGAAATTTAAATCAGACACTTGCTCAAAAAATCCATAACCAAGGATATTCATATGAAAGACGGTGTTTCCGACTCTTTAACTATTCACGATTGTATGGCAGTTTTTTCCGCCAAGACGATAAGTTAATTTATCAAGATGAAATAACCCTATGGGTAAGTTCGCCGTTGACCGAAATTTTAGAATCATTCGCTTCGCATTTGGTAAAAAAGAGTAAAATAAAAATTGGTGATTATTACTGTAAAATTGTCAGTATAGAAGTTCCAATTCCTGAAGAACTGGCTGATAGCATTACAATCCGAGCCTTATCACCAATAACCGTCTACAGTACACTGAAAACTTCAGATGGCCGCAAGAAGACTTACTATTATTCACCATTTGAACCGGAATTTAATCGATTAATTCATCAAAACCTTTTAAAAAAATATTATATTCTTAACAAAAACCACTATGATGCTACTAAAGAGGTTACGCTTATTCCAATAAAAGTATCAAAGAAAAATGAACATATTATCAATTATAAAAACACGGTTGTTAAAGCCTGGTCTGGTATCTATCAACTTAATGCTCCACTCGAACTAATGAAAATTGGTTTTGATTGTGGTTTAGGTTCCAAAAGTAGTCAGGGATTTGGTATGATTGAAAAATATATCCAAAAAGAATGGAGATAATAAATATGATTCAAGCAATAAAATACCTTGGAGAACAAAAATTAAAAAGGGAAAATAGAGATATTTCTAACCGACTTTCCATCTTTGTACAAGATCCTAATCAGGACAATAGATACCCTAAAGTGTTGATAATAGTATTTAATAGGAATGAGAAAGATAATCTTATCTATAGTGGGGAAATAGTGTCTGAAGAAACCGCGAGAGACAAAATTGAAAAATATCTCTATCGCCGCGGTTCTTCTAACGGGCCTAACTTCACTCCTACGGCTATAATTACTGATATAAGCACAACTTTCAATAAAAAAATTCTCGCATGGTTTAATAGCAAAGATACTCAAGAACTGGTCAAAAATTTAGAGAATTCAGGACTAGATGTAAAAATCGTGCAATCACTATCTAAGGAAATAAAAAATAAAGCAAAAGAAATAGAGCAAGATTTATCACAAAAAATGCAAAACTTTGAGGGCGGGATAATAACTTTGGGTATAAAAGAACCTAATAAGCAATATCATAATTATTTGGGTGATTATGATATTTTCAAAGAAATACTTATCCGTTCGGTTAAAATTAAATACGCAAAGATTGTTGGGAGAAATCATACTTGCTCAATCTGTAGTGAAAAAAAGGATGAGGTCTTTGGTGCTGCAATCCCATTTGCATTTTACACCTTAGATAAACCTGGTTATATTGCTGGTGGCTTTAATAAAAAAAATGCCTGGAAAAATGCTCCAACCTGTTTTGAGTGTGCCTTAAAGCTTGAGGAAGGAAAGAAGTATTTAGAGAAGAATCTCAAACTAAAAATGGCAGGGCATGACTTTTATCTAATTCCCCAATTTATTTTTGAAACCCAAGAAACAGAAGAAGTTGTGGATGCTTTTTTCACAAGATATAATCAGCGGAAAGAGTTTTTAGAACAAACGCTCGAAGCAGTTCAGGAAGATGAAAAAGAAATGCTTCAAAGGCTTGGCGAGCTTAATGATGTTTTGACTTATAATTTTCTATTTTTTAGTACGACAAGATCAGCATTTAAAATCGATCTTCTTATTGAAGACATTCTGCCATCTCGAGTAAATAAAATATCCCAAGTTATAAGCGAAGTAGAAAATAACGATGTTTTCAAAGATATAAAAATTAAAAAGAACGAGTATGAAAATATCAAATTTCGCTTTAAGATATTAGAAAAATTTACATCAACCCAAAG
>CAYYPG010000028.1:13244-21668 GCA_964473505.1 uncultured bacterium
ATGAAAATATCAAATTTCGCTTTAAGATATTAGAAAAATTTACATCAACCCAAAGTTTTTTTGATGTCCTTGATAAAATATTTTGTGGGGTTAGTCTTGACCCAGAACTTTTCTTCTCCTGGCTAATGTCGCGGATTCGTCAGAATTTTATTAAGTACTCATCTCTCAAATCAAAGGAGGTATTAGAAGCGTTAATCTCATTTATGTTTTTAAAAAAATTGGGGCTTTTGCCTCAAAAACAAAGTTTTTATCAAGGAGGCGAAATAATGACTGAATTAATTGAAAAAGCCGAAGCTTTTTTTAATAGTTTTCCCAATACCTTCACAACATCTGTACATAAATTCGTATTTCTTTTAGGTGTTTTATGCCAAAAACTTTTGGATATCCAATACAGTGAACGGGGAGCAAAGCCATTTCAGAAGCATCTTCGGGGTTTAAAAATGAAGGAGCAAGACTTAAAAGCGCTTCTACCAAAAATACAAAATAAACTTGAAGAATATGGTAAGAACTATTATCGTTCATTAGAGGAGTTAATTTCCGCCTATGCTTTGCAGGCAGGAAGAGATTGGAAAATTAATACCGATGAACTTAATTTCTTCTTTGTGCTTGGTATGAATTTAGTCGAAAAAGTTGATAAACAATTAGAATTAACAAAACAATAGGAGGATTATATGTCAGATATAATTAAAAACCGCTCGGAAATACTTTTTATTTATGATGTCACGGATAACAATCCGAACGGTGATCCGTTCGATGAAAATAAACCGCGCATTGATGATATGGGCTTTAACATTGTGACCGATGTCAGATTAAAAAGAACGATTCGTGACTATCTTCAAAACTTCAGAGGGCAAGAAATTTTTGTCCGAAGAGATATAGACAATGAAGGTAAATTAAAAACAAGAGAAGATATCTACAATGAATATGCCTCGCCGGATGATATGATGGAAAAATGTATTGACATTAGACTTTTTGGCGGCACCTTTACCTTGAAAAACGGTGAAGCTTTTGCGGTTACAGGACCAGTGCAGTTTAAATTTGGCCGCTCGCTCCATCGTGTTGGCGAACCAACTTTGATCAAAGGTACAACAGTCTTTCCAAGTGCTGCTGAGAAAGGCCAAGGAACATTTTGGGAAGGATATATTTTGCCCTATTCACTCATTGCGTTCTACGGTATTATTAATGAAAATGCTGCCAAAGCTACAAAACTAAAAGAAGGTGATATTAATTTATTATTAGACGGTATCTGGAATGGCACTAAAAATCTTATTACCCGCTCAAAAGTTGGTCAGATGCCGCGGCTACTATTACGGATCGTTTATAAAGAAAAGAATTATCATATTGGTGAATTAGACCATAGGGTCAAGTTAATTTCTCGCATCCAAGATGAAGAAAAAATCAGGAGTATCACTGATGTGGAAATTGACATTACTGAGCTTGCCCGGGTTCTTAATGAAAATAAAGAGAAAATCGAAAAAATATATTTTGCGAAGGATAAATATCTTAACCTCATAAAAGATACGCAACCGATTGACATTGACAAATCAGTTAGCGATATCACATTTGAACAGTTAAATTTCTGATATGTCAAAAGAATTCTTAATCTTTGACATTTGGGGTGACTTTGCCCATTTTAGAAAATACTATACTACCTCTTCACCGCTGAGTTTTTCAATTCCGCCCCGAACTGCGGTTATTGGTCTGATTAGTGCGATTATTGGTTTTGGAAAAGATGAGTATCTGGAAAAAATGACAAAAGATAACGCAGACATCGCTATTCGGATTATGAATCCTATTAAAAAACTCAGGATTACTCAAAATCTTATAAATACTAAAGGTGGTTATTGGATACCAATTAAGAAATCGGGACATGAACCGAGAACTCAAATCCGCTTTGAATACCTTAAAAACCCTAAGTATCGAATTTATTTTCACCACAAAGATAAAGAGATTTACAGTAAACTTGAAGATTATCTTGAGAACCATCAATCAGTTTATACTCCGTATCTTGGAATTAGTGAACTCATTGCTGACTTTGCTTTTGTTTCTAAGGTTCGTGTAGACCAGGTTCTATCTGATACTGTAGTGGATATTCATTCAGTTGTTCCTTTAGATGTTGTGGAAAAATCAAACTTACTTCAACCTGGCAAAAAATATTTCAAAGAACGAATTCCTTGTGAAATGCGTCCCAAAAGAATTGTAACTGAATATCGTGAAATCCTTTATGAAAATGAGGGAAAACCAATAAGTGCAAAGGTAAATAATGCCTTAAGACTTAATAATAACGATGTCATCATCATCTTGTGACGAAATTTTTTCGCATCCTGGTAAAATATTAAGAGACCATCTATTTAGTGTTGCTAAAATAGCAAAAGAATCAGCACTTACTATTCCTCTGAATTTTCTTGACTTGGCGATGATATCGGACATGGCTTACGTCATCGGTCTTTATCACGATATTGGTAAAGCAACCACTTTTTTCCAAGAATATCTTAAAGAAAGCAATCCTGACCAAAAGGCTAAATTAAAAAATAGACAAGAAACTAATCATAGCCTTATCTCAGCCGTTGCTACTTATTTTGCAGTTGAAGAATTACTGAAAGATAAAAAGTTAGAGAATGAATTCAAACCATTTCTACCAGTTGCCTCTTTCCTTGCTGTGCGTCGACATCACACCGATCTACGGTCAGCAATTGAAGATTTAAGGTTGGGCAAAATAGACGTTTTAAATGCGCAAGTTAAAGCGCTTAACTATCGTTATCTTTCGTTTATACCTTTACCATATATAGATGTGGTCTGGGATAAATTAAAAAAAATCAATACAAATAATGGCTGGCCATTAAGAAAAATATTTTTCTTGAATTTAATAAATAGTATAGAGACACCTAATGCCTTATTATATCTTATCCAGAATATTCTATATTCCCTATTGTTAGATGCTGATAAGCATGAAGTTACGGTTGGCTCTCATATTGAGAGAAACCTTCTTCGAGCAGATATGGTGGAGGTTTTTAGACGCAATAAGGGATTTAATAAATCAACAAAATTAATTGACAAGATCAGAAATGAAATATATCAAGTAGTTACTGAACAAGTAAAAAACATTGACCTTGATTCTGACCATATCTTATCATTAACCGCACCGACTGGTTCGGGTAAAACATTAACCTCTTTAGCGTTTGCTCTTAATTTACGACAACGGATTAGGGAAGAAAAAAGATACTTGCCTCGGATTATTTATACGCTTCCTTTCCTGAGTATTATTGACCAAAATGCTAAAGTTATTGAAGAAGTATTTGAAACAACAGACAATAAAAGTCCAACCTCTGAGCAATTTTTAATTCACCACCATCTCGCTGATTACACCTACCGAACCGAAGATAGCGATTACGAAACTGATGCAAGCGAAATTCTTATTGAAGGCTGGGATTCAGAAGTTATCATTACAACATTTGTTCAATTGTTTCACACTTTATTTTCGAATCGTAATCGTGTCCTTAGGAAATTTCACAAAATCGCCGGTAGCATTATTCTTTTGGATGAAATTCAGGCGCTACCTCATAAATATTGGAAACTATTCCAACAAACCGCCGAGACCATGGCAAAATATTTCAATACTTACTTCATCCTTTGCACTGCAACTCAACCCGCTATTTTTCCAAAAACAAAAGAACTGCTTACAAAAAAAGAAGACTACTTTAAGTCGTTTAATCGCACTCAAATTAAGTTAGATATAAAAAGGCCGAAAACTATTGCTGAATTCGTCAATGAATTCACTCGCCATCTAGCCGATAACCAGAATAATAGCATAATGGTGGTATTAAATACTATTCGGTCAGCAGAAGACTTTTACCGTGGGGTTAAAGAAACGGCAAAAAACTTTGGATATAAAATATATTTTCTTTCGTCTTGTATAGTTCCTAAAGAACGATTGCACCGCATTGAACAAATAAGAAGTTCTCACGAAAAGAAACTTGTCATTTCAACCCAATTAGTTGAGGCTGGAGTTGACATTGATTTAGAAAAAATAATAAGAGACCTTGGTCCATTTGATAGTATTAACCAGGTTGCTGGCAGGTCAAACAGAAATAGCAGTATTAAACAAGGAACAGTGGAAATAGTAAAATTAAAAGATGATAAAAATAACGGACAACTTCACTCATATGTCTACGACAATATTCTTATTGAATCCACCGAGAAAATTCTACAAACTTATTCAACAATAAACGAAGATGCTTTTTTGGGTCTTGCAACCCAATACTATGAGCAAATTCGTCATCGTATGTCCGATGACGAATCAAATGAATACCTTAACGCAATAAAAATGCTTAATTATGATGAGATTGGCAAATTCGCCTTAATTAAAGAAAAAGGTGAGAGAATTGATATCTTTGTAGAATTAGATGATGAGGCTACTTCTATATGGAACCAATATCAGAATATAATGACGATTACAAATCTTTGGGATAGAAAGATGAGGTTCTTGAAAATTAAGAATAATTTTTACCGTTATGTCATTTCGGTTTCATTAGATAAAGCAAAAGACAATTTGCCGCCGGAAAATTTGGGCATCAGATTTATTTCCAAAAATCAACTCGAAGAATATTATGATTTAGAAACTGGTTATAAAGCAATTTCAAAGACGGTTATTTGGTAAATATTACGGGCACATTAATCTGGTATTATTATATTTGCAAGCGAGAAGTGTGGTTGATCGCACATGAAATAAATCCAGACCAAGAAAATCCTTATATTGAAATTGGACGTTTGATTCACGAAGAGGCATATCCTCGGGAAGAAAAAGGATTTGAAACCGTTGGTATGAAGATTGATATAATAAAGCAAAGTGATAACGAATTAATTGTGGGCGAAGTGAAAAAATCGGATAGGTTTTTAAAATCAGCATCAATGCAACTGGCATTCTATCTTTATCAATTAAAACAAAAAGGAGTTAAAGCGACCGGAGAACTGTTAATTCCAAAATCTAAAAAGAAAATTCCAATTGAACTGACTGCTGAAATTGAAGCTGAATTGGAAAAGGCAGTAGCAGACATTAATAATCTTATTAAAACATCAACACCTCCAGAATTTAAGAAAATCCATTTCTGTAGGGAATGTGGCTATAATGAATTTTGTTACGCATGAAGAAAAGTATTTATATATTTTCTAATGGCGAAATTCACCGTAAACAAAACACGCTCTATTTTGAAAGTGAAAAAGTCCGAAAATATATACCAATTGAAAATACGGCGGAACTCTATATCTTTGGTGAAGTTACAATCAATAAGAAACTGTTAGAATTTCTCGAGCAGAGCGAGATCATGCTTCATTTCTTTAATCATTATGGCTTTTATATTGGAACATTTTATCCGAGAGAACATTATAATTCCGGGCATTTGATTTTAAAACAGGCAGACGTTTATAATGACAAAGATAAGCGATTGGAACTTGCCAGTATGTTTGTGAAAGGTGCGGTGGCTAATATTAAACATGTTCTTCGTTACTATATCAATCGTAAAGTGCCAATAAATGATGTTCTTGAGCACATTGAAAATTTAGAAAATTCATTGCCCGAACAGAAATCGTGTGAACAACTGATGGCAATTGAAGGTAATATTCGTGAACAATATTACAAGGCATTTGATAGGATTATTGATAATCCCGAATTCATGTTTGGAGGTAGAACTCGGCAACCACCAACTAATTGCTTAAATACATTGATTAGTTTTGGTAACAGTCTTTTGTATGTGACGGTGCTGTCAGAAATTTACAAAACACATTTAGACCCACGGATTGGTTATTTACATACGACAAATTTTAGGCGGTTTACTTTGAATTTAGATATTGCCGAGATATTTAAACCAATTATTGTTGATCGAATTATTTTTACCTTGGTAAATAAGAATATGATACAACCCAATCATTTCGTTGAAGGGTCAGCTGGTGTTTTTCTTAATGAAAAAGGCAGAATGATTTTCATTCAAATGTTTGATAACCGTTTAGCAACAACAATTATGCATCGTCCAATTGCCCGGAAAATTTCTTATCGACGATTAATTCGACTTGAACTTTACAAATTAGAGAAACATCTTTTAGGAGAAAAACGGTATGTACCATTTGTGACGAGGTGGTAAATGTTTTTGATAATGGTCTATGACATTAACGAAAAGAGAGTTTTTAAAGTTCTTAAGACTGCGCGAAGATATTTAAACTGGGTGCAAAATTCGGTATTAGAGGGAGAAATAAACGAGGCTAAGTTTGAGCAATTAAAAGTTGCCCTTAGAAAAATTATTAGGGAAAATGAGGATTCCATAACTTTCTATAGTTTAAGAACGACGATGTATATGCAAAAATATACTATGGGCAAAATAAAAGCTGAACCAGATGAGATAATTATATAATGTCGTCAATGTATAATAGCGCAAAAATTGCTGGCGATGGACAACAACTAATAAAAATTATAAGTATTGACTTTTTAATAAGATATGATAAAATAAATAAATACATAAAGATTTTAATATTTTATTTATTATTTGTAAGTAAAAGCAAAATAAGAGAAAAATGGATTTTTAGCCTACCTATGAGGAATTGAAACATAACGTAAAAAGTGGTATATGTGAAATTTTAGCTTATTTTTAGCCTACCTATGAGGAATTGAAACTGTATTGTCACTTTCTATTCCTACTACAGGATACACAACATTTTTAGCCTACCTATGAGGAATTGAAACTTAATTGTATTCATAATATCTCCTTAAATTTCTTTTATTTTTAGCCTACCTATGAGGAATTGAAACTTTTCATATCACGACGCCCAGCTGAAATTCATCGGATCATTTTTAGCCTACCTATGAGGAATTGAAACTATCAAAATCAATATATTTTTTGGCTGTAGTGATTGATTTTTAGCCTACCTATGAGGAATTGAAACTATGCGTGTTGAATGCGAAGATGAAGAAGAAAGATTATTTTTAGCCTACCTATGAGGAATTGAAACTTTTATCTGGTATAATTAATTATTTTTCTGATAACAATTTTTAGCCTACCTATGAGGAATTGAAACCTCCGAAACAACCAACTATCTCAATTCCTCCACCATCATTTTTAGCCTACCTATGAGGAATTGAAACTAGTATCAAGATTTCTTTTTTCAATTTCAGTCAGTTTCATTTTTAGCCTACCTATGAGGAATTGAAACTTCGAAGATCCCTATGGGTGTGCGAATTATGCGGGTGATTTTTAGCCTACCTATGAGGAATTGAAACCTCCGAAACAACCAACTATCTCAATTCCTCCACCATCATTTTTAGCCTACCTATGAGGAATTGAAACTAGTATCAAGATTTCTTTTTTCAATTTCAGTCAGTTTCATTTTTAGCCTACCTATGAGGAATTGAAACTTGAATAAGGTTTAATGCCACGATGCATCCCTTCCTATTTTTAGCCTACCTATGAGGAATTGAAACCAGTATTTTCAGTATTTTCAATATTTTCAGGATTCATTTTTAGCCTACCTATGAGGAATTGAAACTAGGAGGGGTAGGAGGAGGAGGGGAGTCAAAGAGTTCGATTTTTAGCCTACCTATGAGGAATTGAAACTTGCACAAAGACGAGGAGAGTTTTGGAAATTATCGGAATTTTTAGCCTACCTATGAGGAATTGAAACTTGAGGTAATTGAAGAAAAAAAGAAAAATATAACAAATTTTTAGCCTACCTATGAGGAATTGAAACTCTGGCGTAGGTATTACTCTTATCGGCCTTACAATCATTTTTAGCCTACCTATGAGGAATTGAAACTATTTTCTCTTGGATCAAAAGTAGATGCTGATATAAATTTTTAGCCTACCTATGAGGAATTGAAACTATGAATTGCAAAAAAATAAAACTGTATAGGAGGAAATTTTTAGCCTACCTATGAGGAATTGAAACTGTCTACTGTATCAAAAATTTTCATTTATTTTTCCTCCATTTTTAGCCTACCTATGAGGAATTGAAACTATCAAAGTCGATATATTTTTTCGCTGTGGCAACTATTTTTAGCCTACCTATGAGGAATTGAAACCGTAGATTCTGATTGTATAGATTCTTCAATATTTTCAATTTTTAGCCTACCTATGAGGAATTGAAACCTTTCATTTTGACAAGCTATATATCTTTTTGATTTCATCATTTTTAGCCTACCTATGAGGAATTGAAACTCAGTTGAGAATAAAGCTGATGGAATACCAGGAATAAATTTTTAGCCTACCTATGAGGAATTGAAACTTGAAAATTTCATCTTCCGTCTAATTTCATCATCTAATTTTTAGCCTACCTATGAGGAATTGAAACTGTATTCACAAGTTTTTGTGCTTACTCCAAAACAACCATCATTTTTAGCCTACCTATGAGGAATTGAAACTTCGAAAATTCCTATGGGTGTGC
>CAYYPG010000029.1:0-21173 GCA_964473505.1 uncultured bacterium
GCGATTTCAAAGTTGGAATTAAAGTTGCGGTTTCTAAGTTGGAACGACATTTTTTACTTGACAAGCTACAACCACAACTTAAAAATAATTGTGCGCTAAGACATAAAACTTATAAATAATTAATTAGGGCAGGTCAACTGACCGGCCTATTTTTTTTCGAACTTGAGCTGAACTTGACGATGTGCGATAAATGATTTATGATTGTCAGATGGCAGAAAGAGTTATTGTTGCGATGAGCGGCGGTGTTGATTCTTCGGTAGCCGCCGCATTATTAAAAGAACAAGGTTACGAGGTAATTGGAATTACTCTGCGTATTTGGGATAGGACTAACCGGGAGAGTCTTCGCAGTTGTTGTGGATATAAAGCAATTACTGACGCTCAAAGAGTTTGTGCTAAATTAAAGATTCCTTTTTATCCGTTCGATTTTCGAGATATTTTTAAGAAGTGGGTTGTTGATGATTTTTGCCAAGAATATCTCAAAGGGAGAACTCCAAACCCGTGTATTCGATGTAATCAGTTTATAAAATTCCGGCTCTTAAGAGAAAAAGCCCAGGAACTGAAGGCAACGAAAATTGCTACCGGACATTATGCCCGAATTGAATATGATACTACTTACGAACGTTGGTTATTAAAAAAGGGAATTGATGAAAGAAAAGACCAATCGTATGTTTTGTACACAATGAGTCAAGAGGATTTATCCCAAGTAATTTTCCCTTTGGGAAATTTGAAGAAATCAGAAGTACGTGAACTGGCAAAGCAATTTAAGCTGCCAGTGGCAGATATGAAAGAAAGTCAGGAAATCTGTTTTATTGCGGACAATGATTATCCTAAATTTTTAATGGATACTTATAATATTAAACCGATATCAGGTAATATTCTTAACTCTCAAGGAGAAGTGATTGGTCAACATCCAGGAATTATCTATTACACGGTTGGTCAGAGAAAGCGAATTGGTGTTACAAGAAAGGTTATGCGAAGCGCCAACAAGCATAAAGAAGTTAAACCCTTATATGTAATAAGAATTGACTCCAAGCAGAATACGATTACAGTTGGAACCGAGAAAGAGGTCTATGGCAAAAAACTTTTTGCCGGTGAAGTAAATTTGATTAGCCTCGAGCAACTAAAAGAACCAATCAAAGCCCAAGCAAAAATAAGATATACCCATATTCCAGCCAATGCAAAGATATGTCCAGTTGATAAAGATAAAGTTTATATTGAATTTGATGAACCGCAATGGGCAATAACTCCAGGTCAATCGGTGGTCTTTTATGATAAGGATATTGTCATCGGTGGCGGTATAATCGAAGTACAGATTACGGATTAATCTGGGACGATACTGTATGGGCATTATCGTTAAATATAAATATTATCCGCAGAAGAATACTCGTAGAACACGTCCCGATTGACATTATGGAATATTAATCATATAATGAGATATCTTTAAATGTTAGGAGGAAACAATGTTTATTTTATGGTTACTAATTCTATCAACCATCAATGTCGAATCCAAGGTAGATTCGGTGATAGTCTTTTCTGACCGGGCAGTTATTGTCCGCAAAGCCCAGATTACGCTTAACGGCGCGGAAACGATTAAATTTTCCGAGTTGACCGGGATGCTTGATGATAATACAGTCCGAGTTAAATCTGAGGGCTTAAAAATAGGTGAAGTCCAAGTGAGACGTGGCTATATTGAGAAACCAATCGGTAGGGTCAAAATATTAAAAGATAGTGTTAAACTTTTTGAGGATAAAGTGCGAAATATTGAGAATAATCTGAAAGTTCTTGAGTCTAAAGAGCATTTTCTCAATTCTATAAAATTAGGCTCGCCGGAACTTATTAATAAAGAACTGATTACAGGAAAAATATCGCCGGATGCCTGGAGGCAGGCATTATCTTTTATGGTTGAAGAATTAACCCAAGTAAAGTCGCGCCAAATAGTGTTAACTCGAGAAAAGGAAGAGACGACGAAAAAATTAGATGCCTTACGACGGGAATTATCGGATATCCAAGCCCAAATGGAAAATCGCAAAGAAGTGATTGTTGAGGTTGAAGCGAAAAACCTGGATACTTATCCAATTGAATTGAGTTATGTGATTCCGTATGCGGTAAGTTGGAATCCGTATTATGAGTTACGTGCTGACCCTTCAACCGCTAATGTCGAGATTGGTTATTTTGCGAAAGTTAGTCAACGCACTGCAGAAGATTGGGAACGCACAAAACTAATTATTTCAACTGCGGCTCCGGCCTTAGCCGGCATTGCTCCGGAAGTTTATCCTTGGTTTGTCTCAATTGAAGAACCGAAACTGATTATTACCCAGACTGGAGTAATGAGCGAAGAAGCAATACGGTTTGCCGCACCCAAGGATGCAGCCAAAGCTGAGATTGAAGTATCAAGAATTGAAACCGGTATTTCCTTGCAATATGTGATTCCTGGACGCATTTCCTTAAAAAGTGGCGAACCGGCCAAAAAGTTCTCTCTTTATCAAGCAAAATTTCCTGCGGTGTTTGAATATTATGCTTTTCCTAAAATCCAGGAGATCGCTTTTCTCAAAGGAAAAGTAAAGAACATAAGCGATTATGTCTTTTTACGCGGTGAAGCCAATACTTATGTGGGTGGTGAATTTACGGGTAAAACTTATTTACCAACAATTGCACCTGAAGAATCTACCGAAATCAGTTTTGGCACAGATGAACGCATTAAAGTTAAACGGGAATTAGTAAAGACTTTTGTTTCTTCAACCGGTTTTTTAGGTAAAAGAGAACGCAAAGAATTCGTCTATAAAACAACGATTGAGAACTTGCGACCACGAGAAATCGAGATTGAAATTATCGAACAAGTTCCAATTTCGCAACACAAGGATGTTGAAGTAAAGACCACCAAGATCGAACCCAAAGGTTATGTTGAAGATAAAAATTTAGGGACATTTACCTGGCGACCTAAACTTAGTCCCAAACAGAAATTTCTCATCGGGCTTGAATACTATGTCGAATATCCCAAAGGTAAAATACTCACCGGGCTTTACTAAACTAATAAAAAAGATTTAGTTGGGGTCAGGAAAATTTCATACACCAAGAGTAATTAATACTAAGTTTTTAATTCTTACGGATGCTTAGAGTCTAATAAAATTTCAGCCTGGATTGACATCAACTTTTCTTCTAAACTTTGCTAAAACAATTGGATAAATCCAAAAAGAATTATCTTTCCGAGGAGTATTAACAGGTCTGTTGCGTACAAGTTTAAATATAGAGTTTAAGATAACGATTTACCGATTGATTGACACGAAGACGCATTATTATTAAGTTCTGTTGCTTACAAATTGGAATATAATCCTTAAGACGATAATATACCGATTAATTGGCAAGGGACAACTTATCATTAGGCTCTGTTGTTTACAAATTGGAATATAGTCCTTAAGACGATGATTTACCGATTAATTGGCAAAGGACGACTTATCATTAAGTTCTGTTGTTTACAAATTGGGATATACTCCTTAAGACGATGATATACCGAATTAATTGGCAAGGGATGACTTATCATTAGGTTCTGTTGTTTACAAATTGAATATAATTGGAATATAATCCTTAAGACAGTTTAATGAACATTTTTGGTTAACAGATGGGTGATTCTCTATGGGGTGTATAGAATAAATCCATACTTTTCATATGCTAAGATTAAGCTTGCATAGGGTTAGCTTCTACGCTATTCCCTGATAGGTTTTATGTATCGCTGAAGGTCTGTCTGCATTCATACCTTAAAGATTTATCTTACCAGTAAAGACACATCTTACAAAAGTTTCTTTTATGAGTTTAAGTGGTTAGATATGATTTTTCGATAGGTCGTGTATAATATTTGTGTAAGTTCAGTATTGATATATTAAAGAAAAAGATGCACATCAGCCTTGTTTAATATTTAAAAAGAGAACACTCCTAAGGAAGAAAAAACCAATTTCCACAAAAATCTCGTCGCTACCTTTTAGATACTCAGTATTGACAAATCGTTTTATATATTTATGCTATTATATAAAGGGCCCGTAGTGTAGCTTGGTTTAACACGTCGCCCTGTCACGGCGAAGATCGCCAGTTCAAATCTGGTCGGGCCCGCTTAAAAAATAAATTGGAGTAAATAAAACTATTTTGCCAGGAAAATTCTTTAACACGAGACGAATAATATTTTTAATAATTATTGGGCTTTTAGTAATAATATATATCGGCACAAAAATTACAGCTCATCGTATTGTCCGGATGAAAAAAGCCCACGCCCAAGATGAATATTTATTAATGGAAGCAGGCCGGAAATTGATAAAAGGGCTTAAGGAGAATAATGATTCTTTAGTTTATGCGCTGTTTAATGCTACATTTATTAAGGAGAACAACTACGATTCTTTTGTTTCGGTTTTAACCCAGTGGCGTGGCGGTCGAAAGATAAAAAAGATTAAAATTCAAAAGTTGTCAGTTTTAGGCCGTGGTGGTCATATCACAAGTTGGGTGACTTTTGATAATCGCGAACAGAAATTCTTGTATCAGTCTTGGATTAAGAGTAAAACAGGCTGGAAGATTTTATGGTTATCAAAATTGCTACCCCAAACTTTTGCTTATGGTATTGATGATGGTGAAGAAATCAAACAAATAAAATTGTTGGCCTTAAAAGAACTGATTCCTCGCCAGGGTATAAAACGAATTATTGTTGAGCATCCGATTCCTGAAACTATAATCATTGCCACGGCTAAGGGCACACCTAAATTATATCCCCGATTACCAAATTATGTAATTCGGGAGTGGACGCCCGAGGAGATAAAAAGGTATTATTTTAAAACCGGAGCACTATTTTTTCTGGAATTTGCTACCATTCGCATTTTAGACGATATTGCAACTTGTTATGTAGATATTAAACCGTTGTATCGTCAGATACCACGGCTTACACGAAATCGGGGATTACAATTATACTTCATAAAAGAAAACAATACTTGGTATTTTGACTCATACGGGAGTAAATGGTAATGATTGTTTTTCACCAAGGGATTAGATATTAGAATATCTCATTAAAAGAAAATAGAGATAATCTTTTAAGCAAGGAATTTATAGTAAGTCGGAAAAGATTCTCCATTGTTCGTTGTCGTTAACCAAAACTCGATACATTCGCTCACAATCATCTTTTATTAGATGCTGCAACTTGTTTAACATGACATTTTGACTACTTATACTTATAGACTTTTATCGAGCTCACTTTTAAGCAGACCCGATTCCTAATTGAATAATAAAACTTTGAGCTCTACTTTTCTTAATTTCTATTCTTTTGCCAACTTCTATTTGCAATAGACCGCGCGGGGCACTAAATCTTTCTAAATTTTTCTGCCATCTTTAGAGTAGAGATAAACATATAAAACATTATTTAGGAGGTGTGTCTGATATTTGGTGTAAAATCAGTAGTGAAATGTTAAAGAAAAAGATGTAGCGTCTGCCCTGTTTAATTATTTAAAAAGAAAAGCATACTTATGGAAGAAAAACCAATTTACACGAAAGTCTTAACACTTCCATTTAATTTCCATTCTTACGCCAAATTCTTTTTCTAATAGAGCGCACTTATTCTTTATCATTCCAATACTACTTCTATAAATTTTTGAGTAAAGACAAACATAAAAATTACTAGTTATAAATAGAATTTTAGACAAGGCGGATTTTCAGATAAGTTGTTGTTTTTTATAGGGATATTGCGTTTTGCCTTTAAAAAGGGGTACAGTTCCTTCCACGACCATCTGGGTTACTTGGGAAATAGGCGGGAAAGTAGTTTTGGAAAATAAGTTCATAAGAAATTTTGGAGTTGATTTGAGTGTTGGTTTTAGCAGAGATATAATTGTCAATTTGTGGTCAATTAGTAGAATTAATATGAATAGAGATGAGAAAATCATTCAGAAGATAGTAGTTAGGGCTAAGGTATCAGTAATTTAGAAAATCATTTTTATAAATGAAAACTGTTTGGTACTTCTGGAAAAGCAAGTAAAGAACAAAGGTTGGAGTTAAGGTGTTGGTAATTTATAAAGTCATTTATTATTATAAAGGGAAAATGTTTAACATTTTTGGGAAAGCAATTCAAAAATAATGGTCGGAGTTATCCGGTTTGCAATTTAAGAAATCACCTACTTTTATGCAGGGAAAATATTTAGAACTTTTTTAACATTAGTATAACATTTTTTGTAATTATCAACTTTTTGCCTAACCGAGATAAGTTTTATTAGATATAAGAACTCCTTACTAATGGGCCGGCAATAACTTCAGTAAATCCTAATTTTAATGCATACTCTTTATATTCTAAAAATTTTGAGGGTTTAAGATATTCTTTAACCGGTAGACATTTCTTGTTTGGTTGTAAGTATTGGCCAATAGTTAAGATATTAACCTCGGCTGCGAACAGATCATTGATGGAAGTTTTTACTTCTTGGTCCGTTTCGCCTAATCCGAGCATAAGATTACTTTTTGTGAGCAAGGATGGTTTGATTTGGCGCGCAATTTTTAGAACCTGTAATGAGCGTTGATAACTGGCTTTGGGGTCTCGAACTATTGGAGTTAGTCGGGCTACGGTTTCTAAATTATGAGCCAAGATATCGCAATCAGCATCAATAACTTTTTGAATTGCTGATGGTGCACCGAAAAAGTCTGGCACTAACACCTCAACTTTTATTTTCCGATTTATCCGTTTGATTGCGCGGACAGTTTTGGCAAATGCTTCGGCTCCACCATCAGTTAAATCATCACGGGTAACAGAAGTAATGACAACATAAGTAAGATTTAACATCTCGACTACTTTGGAAATTCTTTCGGGTTCGGTTTCATCAAGGTCACGGTTAGGATTTCCTGTTTGTACGGCACAAAATTGACATCTTCGGGTGCAGACATTGCCTAAAATCATAAATGTCATATGACGATTTTCCCAACAATGAATGCGATTCGGACAACGCCCGGAAATACAAATAGTATGTAAGTTTTCTGCTTTTAGTCTTTCTTTTACCAATTCATAATTGGGATTTCGTGGTAGTTGAACTTTTAACCAAGAGGGCTTCATACGCTTAAAATGCGAAATATCTTGGGCAATATTCATCCATTTTTGAGTCCGGCGTCGTTGGATATTGTTGTGTTTAGCCAATTAAGATATTTGTCATAACCTTGTGATATATTGATAGCAATGATTTCTGGTAATTGATAGGGATGTATTTGTCGGATGGCGGTTTCTACTTTGGGATAGAGCTTTTTGCTCGTTTTGATTAAGCAAAGATATTCTTGAGCCGATTCAAATTTATTTTCCCACACAAAGTAACTTTTAATAGGACCTAAGATTTGGACACAAGCGGAAAGCGATTTTTTAACCAATGAGCAAGCAATCTTTTCGGCATCACGCTTTTTTGCAGTTGTAGTTAAAACCAATATAAATTTAGCCATAACTATCAAATCCGAGAACTCTTTAATTTTTCTACCGTTGTGCAAAAATCAAGTAGTCTAAAGGAATTTTTTGTTTTGTAATCATTGTCCATATTTTCTCTTAGAATATCTACCATCTTTAACATAACCCCAGGACATTGATTTTGTAGTATACCCATAGCCCACACATTCATTTTGATCTAAGGCGATCACGCCGCATAAGACACCCTGATTTTTCGCATGCCGAATAGCAATATCTACTGCCTTAACCGCAGAATATTTTTTCAACAAATCTACTACTAATTAGGACAAAAACAAGCGCATAATGCCTTCTCCATGGCCGGTAGCAGCCGCGGCACCAATTGGGGTTGCATAAAGCCCGGCACCAATAATAGGTGAATCACCAATTCGGCCGGGCAAGTTACCTAAAATGCCACCGGTAGAGGTTGCGACCGCAATCTGTTTATTATTATCAATTGCAATTGCACCAACCGTGCCAAGTTTAAGATACTTTTTGATTTTACGAAAGTACAGGGATTTACCTTGAGTTTTTAGGTCTTGGAGTCGTTGACGCTGAAGCGGACTAATTTTTTGATGATCCTGAAAACCATGAAAACGGGCAAATTTTCTGGCGCCACTACCGACTAACAGTAAATGGTCGGTTTCTTCCATAACCTTTCGAGCAACTAAAATCGGATTTTTAATGCGAGTAATAGCTCCAACTGCACCAAATCTTCCATCACCTGTCATAATTCCCGCATCCATTTCAATTTTTCCATCTAATGTCAAAACTGATCCCGTACCACAATTAAAAGTCGGATTGTCTTCCATTAACTGCACAACCGCAGTAACCACATCAATTGCATGACGATTTTTCTTTAATTCTTGCCAACCCTTATGTAGGGCAGTATAAATACCTTGACGATGGGCTTCAATATTCAATTTCATTCCTGCGCCACCATTAATTATAAGCGTTGCCATCGTTTATAGTAAATTTACTAAATCTTATAAGGATGTCAATATTTTAAGCGCAATATGTCCAAAGACATACTATTTATTTATGAAATATAATGGTTCTAAGAAACAATTTTTTCGATTAGCAAGAGTTTAATTTTAAAAATATAGGGCAAGGTGTAAAATATAATACATATTATAGAGTTAAGAGAAATTGGTTCAAATTATTATAATGGCTCAATGGTTATAAGAAATAGATCTTTCAATTAGCAAGAGTTAAATTTAAGAATTATGGGGTAAGGTGCAAAATATAATATACATCTTATAGAGTTAAGAAAACCCGGTTCAGATTATTACAATAGTTTGGGTAAAAATTCCTGGTCTAACCATCAGACACTTTTGAGTATCTTAAAAGCAAATGACGGATATAGATTGTAGATGATAAAAGCCAATAAGGTGTAATTATAATATTTTTTAGATAAAGTGGCAGTAGAATTAACTTCTCGAAAAAATACGATGACTTGGCATTGTACTTTTAGTGATAAATAAATCATATTAAGGAAATTTCTCTTATGGTTTTTGTGGTTGACATTTAGGACAAAATCGGGTTCTACGGTTGCCGATTTTAGCAAATTCAATTTTTGTCTTGCAGATCCGACACATTTCGCCTTCGCGGCCAAAAACATATGAACGAAATTGATACTTGCCTTCACTACCATTAGGTCGCAAATAATCTGAGACTGATGTTCCCTTATATTTTATTCCCGCATGAAGCACATCACATAAGGCTTGGGATAATTTTTTTATCTCAAGTTCACTTAGAGTGTTTGCTCGGCGCAAAGGATGAATGCCAGCAAGAAATAGGGCTTCATCCGAATAGATATTTCCAATTCCCGCAGTAATCGATTGATTTAATAATAAACTTTTTATCGTTGCCTTGCGATACTTTAGCCTGGAAGCCAAGTAATCATAAGTAAATCGTTTATCAACTGGTTCTAACCCCAAATTTTTTAACCCTTTTAACACATCAGGGTAAGTGTCCTTGGAAACTAAATACACCCTTCCTAAAACTCTGGGCTCAACAAAACTTAAAAATGTATTATTGGACAGGTAAAATCGTATGCGTTCGTGTTTCGGCATATCTTTTTTATGCTTCCAAACCAATAATTGTCCGGATAATCGTAAATGGACAATTATTTGATAATTATTGTTTAAATCGAAGATTAAATATTTTGCCTTACGGCTAAGCTTGCTGATTTTTTTACCGATAACGCCTTTTTTAAAAACCCGAACTGACGGATAACCAATAACATCAGAACGTATTATTTTGACCTTGGATATTCTTTTATTGATAACAAATGGTTTTAGTTCCCGTTTGATTGTTTCAACTTCTGGTAATTCTGGCATGAGGTTAATTAGTTATCAGCGCCGAGCTATATTTTTAAAATTAAAATAAAATATAGCGAATTTACAATGATCCTAAAAAGTGTTTTATTATATAAGATTATGTAAAGATGTCAATGTAACCCAGGTTATGGTTGTATATAATTATTTGTGTAAACTCAGTATTGATAAGTTAAAGAAAAAGGTCTATCCGTTCTTTTGTTTAAACATATTTTAATATAATGTATTTAGAAAAGAAAACACGCTTATAGAAGAGAAACTAATTCACCCAAAGATCTTGACGCTGCCTTTGGTTTATGGAAATAATAATGGGTATAGAAAATTTTAAATAAAATACAATTAGAAAATATTGAGAAAGTCCTCCGAAATCAGAATGTCAGTATAGTGTCTGTAGCAAACTTAAGGGATAACATTGTTTAGGACCAATAACAAATTTAGATTCTCAAAAGTGATTTTAGTAGAAAACAGATGAGCCTTCTTTTGAAGGTTATAGCCTAAATTTATTTTGTCCTTTAATCCGTGTCGTATGTCTTTTGTATGGGTAATTAATTTAATATAGTTTTATTGTTGACATTATAAATGATTTTATATAGACTACTATTATGGAAAAATTTCTGAAATACCTTAAAGTTATAGTAAAATATCGAAAGTTAATTGTTTATAATGTATTAATTGTTACAATTGCAGCCGCTGTCATAAGTTTAGTTTTACCGAAAAAGTATAAAGCCGTTGCCCAAATATTACCGCCCGCAGAAGATACGGATGTTTTCGGAGTATTATCATCTACCGGTCTATCAATACCGAGGCTCAGTCGTTTAGCCCGGGCCGGCAGTTTGTTTAGAAGCTCAACCCCTTCGGATTTAATTGGCGCAATTTTACAAAGTCGAACAATCTTAGAAAGAATTGTCGACAGATATGATTTAAAAAAGGTCTACAAAGTTAAAAAGGGGGTTGAGCCGGCAATTAAAATGCTTGCCAAATCTACTGAGATCAGAGTATCGGAAGAAGGAGTTGTGAAAATTATTGTGGAGGCACCTAAAGCGCAATTATCAGCGGATATTGCAAATGCTTATATTGAAGAAGTCGACCGGTTTTTAAAAGAATCCAATATGACCCGTGGTAAAAGTATGCGAATCTTTATTGAAAAGAGATTAGTCACTGCCGATGAAGAACTAAAACAAACTGCGGAATCATTACGGGTTTTTCAGGAACGGCATAAGATTGTTTCTGTTGACGAAGAAGTTAAGGCGGTAATTGAAACATATGCAAAATTAAAAGCAGAATTATTAAAACGTGAGATTGAATTAGGCGTATCAGAAAACCTTGCAACTCCTAATAACCCATATGTATTATCCGTAAAACGTGAAATCGACGAGTTTCAAAAACTCTTAAAGGAGATTGAGGTTGGAAAAGGCGGTAAAGGATTTGGCGTCGGTTTTGCGGTGCCATTTCAAAAATTGCCGGCAATATCGGCGGAATATGCCCGGCGGTACAGAAATTATCGCGTCCAATCTGAGATTTATACGTTGTTAGTTCAACAGTACGAACAAGCCAAAATTTTAGAAGCCCGTGATACACCTAATATTACCGTCCTCGATTACGCCCGGGTTCCAGAAAAAAGAAGTTTTCCCAAAAGAAAAGTTATTGTTTTCTTTGCATTGGTTATAAGTTTTACCGCAAGCGTGTTGTTGTCGTTTGGCTTAGAATATTGGGAGAATGTTAAACAAAAAAGTTCTTTTTACCAAGAATTAAATTTACTGGCACAAATAATAAAGAGTAGTTTCTTCGTAAAAAGAAAACGAATACCGAAAAGTTAGAATTACCTAAGTCGACAATTTTCATGTCAACCGAAACAATGCTAAATCAAGGTTATCCAGTTAAACGCATTCCCTTTATAATATTTTTGATCCTGCAAGTAGTTCTGCTGTTCGTTCTTATCTTATCGCCAGCAAAAATTTCTTTAGCCATCACGGTTGGCTTAATATCGCTTGTTTTTATTCTAATCTATCCGAATTTGCAAGATGCGATAATAATTCTTTCTATTTTCATTGCCATTGTTTTACCTCGTCCCACTGGAAGGGGATTGGTTTTTAAGGTTGAAGAAGTATTTCCCCTATTCGCGGTATTGTTGTTTATTATTTCCTTATTACAAGGGGAAACATCAAACCGGCCCATTGGGAAAATTGGATATTGGTTAATGGCGTTTTTAATCGTTGTTTTGATTTCAGGTATAATTGGTGTCATAAAAGAACGCGATAAGATATTGATTTTTGATGAGGCGATGATGTTTTGGGCCTGGGGTTTATATTTTATAATATTAAAAAGTAAAATATCCCAGGAACAAATAAAATCTATACTTATTGCAATTGTCTTAAGCTCGCTCTTTGTTAGTATCTATTATATCTTTGAGTTTACAATGATACGTGGTTTGTCACGGTTTCGTACTGACCAGCAACACATTTTTAATTTTACAATTCCGTTGCTTTTTGCCTGTATATTATATCATCCCCAAAGAATCGTTAAATTATTAGCGGTTTTATTAATTATTCCAATGTCAATAGCCGTCTATGTAACTTTAACCCGAGCTTTATGGATATTGGTTCCTTTAGCACTTTTGCTTCAATACATCTATTTTATGAAAGATGTTTTAAGTAGAAGGCGTCTTTTAAACTATCTTCTTCCCCTCTTAATCATCAGTATGATTGGCATACTGGGAATTATGCTATTACAAGGATTATTTGGGGTTTCTGGTTTACTAAGTGAAAGATTTGCAAGTTTAAGAATATTAGAGTATGATGTATCCTTGCTGGCAAGAGCCGAATTATCAAAATATGTAATAGAGAGAGTTCGCTCCGCTCCTTTATTGGGCGTGGGGTTAGCCGATTTTTTGCGTTATCAATATTTTCCAACTTTAGGTCGATTTAATGTCTACTGGTTAGATAATACCTACATGCAATTAATTTGGAAAACAGGTTTAATTGGGACCCTGTTGTTTCTAATTTTTATTTACTATTTTTTGCGACGCGCTTGGTTTGTGTTAAAAAATGCTTTTAACCCCTTAGACAAAATTATTGGTTCCTCAATATTCTTTTCATTTATTGCTTTAGCAATTAGTGGGCTGCAATGCGGTATTTTAGTTGGCTATCGTTTTAATTTTGTCTGGGCAGGACTAATGGCGGTAATAGAGATTAGAGCACAGGAACTGGATAAAAGCCTACATAATAAACAATGAGTGCCTCCAATACCCCATTATCCTCTCCGGGAAAGACATTAATAATTGGGAGTAGTTACTCGTATTTATCCTTATTAGTTAACAAGTCGGTAGGTGTCTTGACATCTATTTTTCTCGCGCGAACACTCGGTCCAGCCAATTTAGGTATAATAGCCATAATTAACTATTTATTATTACTGATGCTTTTTTTTACCGGTTTGGGTATTCCGACCGCAGTTGTCAAATTAATTCCTGAAATAGAACTTAGGAGTGGAGAATCTGAAACTGATAAGTTTATTATTTTTGGATTCCTATGTAACTTTATAATAATTATTGTGCTATCGACAATTTATCTGACGATTTCAGTTCCGCTCGCAACTTTGATTTACCGCGAACCAAAACTGATTAGATTAATACAACTTAGTGCTATTGCATTATTGTTTTTCTCGTTTAATCAATATGGTAATGCAGTTATTCAAGGACTGGCCGAATTTAGGCGATTATCATTTCTTACAATATTTACCTCTATATTTGGTTTTGTCATTTTAATTCCCAGCACTAAGATTTTGGGGATTAAAGGACCAGTAATAGCCCAAGCGATAAATAGCATTATCACTTTTGTAGTACTGGTTTTAATACTTAAGAAGACGCGAAAAGCATTTAATCTATGCTATTTACAAAACTGCTTATCAATAAAAGAAATAGTTAAAGACAAAAACAAAAGATTATATTTACAAAGGTTGCTCAAGATTGCATTTCCTATATTTTTATCCGGGCTGGTGATGACGCCGGTTTTAACAATCTTGACAACAATTTTGAGTCGATTACAGGGATTTCAAGACGTAGGGTTTTTTAATATTGCCTATTCTTTAACTCAATTTATACTATTTGTGCCGACCGCAGTTGGTACTGCCTTCATTCCTTTGGCTTCAAAATTAGCTGTTGAAAACCTCCAAAAATTGAATAATTTTTTCATCAAGACCATTTATGGTGTTGATTTAATAGTGATTTCATTGGCATTTTTTATTAGTTTTTTTTCGAAAGAAATTATTTATCTGTTTTATGGCAAAGATTTTTATCCGGTGCAATCGATTCTGATATTATTATCCATTGCCTCATTTATATCAAGTTTTGGATATGTTTTTGGTTATTATTTGGTCGCCAATAATCAATTATGGTTTGCCACAGTATTGAATTTAATCTGGTTTATAGCAATAATTGCGCCGGCCGCCACCTTTGTTAAATATTTCCATTTAAATGGAATCGGATTAAGTTATATAATCGCTTACATTATTTTGGGTATTGTAAGTATTGTTTTTGTTATCAAGAAAATCGGCATAAAAACGAATTATCTGATAGCACATTTAATTTTCGGTTTCCTTCTTTTAGCCGGACTATTTTTTATTAAGATATATGCTATTAATTATATCTATTATCAAATAATAGTTGTTCTGTGTTTTATGTTATATATGTACTATTTTATCACGAAACTATTTAATGCCAACGATAAACAATTAATAAAAATTTTATTAGGCAATGAAATTAAAAAGGTTATCTATTTTGCCAAATGAAAAATAACCTAAGGTGTTCTCAAAATACCATATTGGAATGAAGATACGGATTATTTTTAGATGTTAATTATGAAAATTGCTTTAAGAGAACTGCATTAAAGCTTATATGCCCAATAATAATCCATTTGATTTTGCTTTTTTCGGTGCAGTACCTTATGACCATTTGTTACGCGGAAGGACTGGTGCATTTGTTGATATTTTAAGAAAAAAAGGATTTTATGTTTATTATTTTGAAATCCCTCCGGCCTCGGTACTACAGTATTTTAAAGAACCAACATTTCATCGTCGAGGGCTGATAAAGTTTTTTTGTCCGCCAATAAAAAAATTACCTAATTTATCCGTATTCCCTTTTCCTGCCATATTTCCTGCCTCCCGATTTGAATCTGGATATATCCGAATGTTTAATACGAAAAGATTTATTCATCGAATAAAAAAATATTATTATCCGTTAGTTCGAAAACGGGGAAAACCAGTTATCGCCATTGTCGTTACTCCTTATTGGTTTAATATTGTTAGCGAGCTGAATTTTTCTTTAATTGCTTATGACTGTATTGATGATGTCAAAGTGTTTTGTAAAGAGAAACATCTAAATTACTTTCTTGGTCTCCAAAGGGCGTTAATTAAAAGAGCGGATTTTGTAATAATTTCAGCACAAAGACTTAAAGAAGATATTATCGATATCGACCCTCAAAAACTAATCGCATATATTCCCAATGGCGTAGAGTTTGATTTTTTCCAAGAAAATAGCAATAATCTCGAGATTACCAATTTATTCAAATCGTTCAAGCGGCCGCTTATTGGTTTTGTGGGAGCAATTTTTAACTGGATCGACGTAGAGCTCATCAAAAAAACTGCGGAAACTTTTGCTGATTGTTCGGTGGTCTTAGTCGGACCGCTCCAAGATGTTAAAATTCCGCAATTGCCTAATATTTACTATTTAGGTCCTAAGCCATTCTCTTTAATTCCGGCGATAATTAATGCTTTTGATGTCTGCTTGATACCCTTTATGTCCGGAGAAGTTTCGGCAAAGGTTGACCCAATTAAAGCGTATGAATATCTTGCCTTGGGTAAACCAGTAGTGGCAATTAACTTGCCGGAATTAAAAAAAATGGAGAATTTAATTTATCTGGCAAAAGATGAAAATGATTTTATAAAGGCAATTCACGAAGCACTTAATGAGAACATGTCTCCAATAAAATCATTACGAATAAAATTTGCCCAAGAAAACACTTGGGAACATCGGGTGGAAGAATTGATTGAAGTCATTTCCAATATCAAGCGCGCTTAAACTCAGCCATGAAGATAGCAATAGATGCCTTAGCGGCTAAATCATTATATCATGGCATGGGCAACTATGTATTTAACATGATTAGATATTTGGCCGAAGAGTCTTCTTCTAATTTTTTTCTCATTTTTAAAAGGCCACATATATTTTCTCAACATCAGAATAATATTTGTTACAGAGAAATAGATTTGCCGGTAGTCTTGCGTATTCTCTGGGAACAACTGTTCTTATCATCTGTACTTAAGAGCGAGCAAGTTGATTTGTTTTGGGGCCCGAGTAATTTTTTACCACCCCAAAAGGTTTGCCGATATGTTGTCACGATTCATGATTTATCCTCGTTTACGATGCCCGAAACTTATGCTTATTGGCGCAGAAAATATTACCAACAGATTATTAGTACTTCGCTAAGATTAGCGGATTTTATTATTACTGATTCCCAAGCATCTAAACAGGATTTGCTGACTTATTTTAACGTTGCGAAAGATAAAATTAAAATAATTTATTGTGGCATCGATGAAATTTTTCAAAAACCAATCAGCGAAGACGTTATTAAAAATATTCGCGCCAAATATTGTTTGCCGGATGAATTTATTTTCACCCTTGGAGTTTTAGAGCCCAAAAAAAATACAAAAGGTTTAATTCGTGCTTACAGCGAGTTAAAGAAATCTTGTTCTTGCATTCCCAAGATGGTCATTGCCGGATCAATTAAATACGGTTGGAAAAATCGAGATATTTTTCGTTTAGTTTCAGAGTTATCATTGAAAGAAGATATTATTTTCACCGATTTTATCGAACATAATGACCTGCCAGCAGTTTATAAGTTAGCCAAAATTTTTGTTTTTCCTTCGTTCTACGAAGGATTTGGTTTACCGGTGATAGAAGCAATGGCATGTGGCACACCTGTAATTACATCAAATACCTCGTCATTGCCCGAAGTTGCTGGTGGAGCTGCCATCTTGGTTAACCCTTATGAGGTTAATGACATTGCTCAGGCGATAAAGATGGTGTTGACTAACGAACAGTTACAAAAAGAATTGAGTGAAAAGGGGCTTGAGAACGCCCAAAGATTTTCTTGGGAAAAAGCCGCTCAGAGTATTAGGGAAGTATTTGAAGAAGTTTTTGCCCAATGAACCTAACGATTAAGATTAGTTTAATTGGCTTGTTATTTTCTATAAATTTATTATTGGGAGTTAGCCCAGAAAAAATAATCGGCGATAAGTTGAAAGTTCTATTGGAGACGACCTCTGATTGGACTGATTTAATTTTTGAAAATACTAATTTTCGCTACTTAGGCGAGAAAGTCCTTACAACTTCAGCAGTTTCGTTGTTAGGTATATTGTCAATCAGCAAAAGAGCATATGATTCAACATTTACTGCAATTGAATATGAACTCTTTTTCCCAAAAGATTTACCGAAGGAGATTAGATTCTCAGTGCGAAAAGGCGGTATTGGATTTACCCGAATAACTTTTATAGATACTCGTCAAGAAACAGTCGGAGTTTTTATTAATGATAAGAATATTCCTCAAGATGTGCAAAATTTAAAGAGATTCTCATTGGACCGTAAGCTTTTCCAAGCCAGAGACACGCTTCAAATAAATTTAAATGGCCAGGAATCAGAAAAACTGGTTTTGGCCTTCTATTTTTTGTGGTATTATCCAGAAAACTGGTATTGGACAGGTAAATTGTCAATTCCGCATCAACCGATATTGGGCCTATATTCTTCTTCTGAAGAGGATGTTTTGAAAACTCATATCGCAATGGCAAAATCGGTCGGAATAGATGGTTTTATTTGTTCTTGGTGGGGAATAAATTCTGTATCTGACCAAAACCTAAAAAAGCTCGCTTCGCTCTGTGCCGAGAATGATTTTAAATTCACGGTCTATTTGGAAAAAGTAAACAGTGTGAACGATTTGAAAAATGCCTTATGCTATTTGGAATCAACTTATACTAAACAATCGGCATTTTTAAGATATCGAGAAAAATCCGTTATCTTTATATTCAATCGTATATTAGAGACAATTCCCTTTGATTCGTTAAGGGTATATAATGCTCAATTCTCGATTATAAATTATGGGTATAAAGTAAGTCATTTGGAAGGCTTTGAAGGCTATCATGAGTTTCTGCCACCGGAAAATAATATTGAGAAATTAGAACGAATATATCAATTAGCCAAGGATGTGGCAAATAATAAAGGTAAACTTATGGCGGTTCCGGTAATGCCAGGTTTTGATGATCGGAAGGTTAATTCGCCCGGATCTGTAATTGAGCGTAAAAAAGGAGCATATTATAAGATGACTTGGAAATCGGCATTATCGGTTAATCCTGATTGGATACTGATATCAACCTTTAATGAATGGTTTGAGGGTTCGGAAATAGAACCGAGCAAAGAATATGGTGATTTTTATTTGAAGCTAACTAAACAGTATGTGGAAAGATTTAAGGCAAGAAAGAGCATTTCACAACCAAGAACCCGATGTTGCAATAAAGAGCAATGATAAGGGGGCGACCCTTCAGAAGGGTCGCACCCTTGGGGAGGAACAAATAGTTGCCGAACACAAAATTTTGCAGGACGTCGCTTTTTTATTCCGTGGTAGTTTTGAAGAAAAAAGAAAAAATTACCCAAAACTACATTACAGCGTTCTTCAATTGCGCAGAAGATAATATTCCGAAGATTAATCCCGAATATAAGAAACATGAAATTAAGCTCATAATATTTTGCGAACAATAAGACAATGCGGATTGGAATTGATTGTCGATATTTAGCAGAAGCGCCTCGAGGAGTTGGCCATTATCTTTTAAATATTTTACAACAATTTGCTAATAATGAACCTAAGACAATTGAGTTTTTTCTCTATACACCGAAACCTATTTACTATAATCCAACCCAAACCAATTTTGTTATCCGTAAAGGTAAAATTCCCTTGCCGGGAACTTGGTGGTTTCAAACCGAAGGTCGGAATTTAATTAATCTGGATGGTCTTAATAGTTTTTGGGCACCTTGTGATATTTTGCCTTCAGGGCTTGCGCCTTATATTTATAAGGTTCTTTCAGTACATGACCTAACCCATATCTTCTTTCCCCAAACTATGGCAAATTATAATCGGTTAATCCATAAATTGTTTTTTGGCGCATCACTTCTTCGTGCAGACCACATTATCACGATGTCAAATTATACAAAACAGATGATAACGGATATTTATAAAATTAACGCCGAGAAGATTTCCGTAATTTATGAAGGCGTTGATCCCAAATTCCGTCCTTATGAAGATAAGGAGACAAATGCGGTTTTAGCGCGGTATCAAATTAATCGGCCATATATTTTGAGTGTGGGAACTTTAGAACCCAAGAAAAATTATTCCATACTACTTAGAGCCTTTAAGGCTTTGAAGGTAGACTGGAACTTGGTGATAATTGGTAAAAAAGGCTGGAAATCTCAAGAAGTCTTTAGTACAATTGATGAGTTGAAAATTAAAGAAAGAGTAAAGATTCTGGGCTATATAAAAAATGAAGATTTACCTTTTTTCTATAACGGCGCTGAGATATTTGTCTTTCCTTCTTTATATGAGGGGTTTGGATTACCGCTCTTGGAGGCAATGGCTTGTGGTGTGCCGGTAATATGCAGTAATACTTCTTCTTTACCAGAAATTGGCAAAGATGCGGTGTTGTATTTTAATCCGTATTCGGTTTATGAACTTGCAGATCTGCTGATAAAATTAATCGGTGATGCGGAATTACAAAAGACATTACGCGACAAAGGAATTGCCCGGGCTAAAGAATTCCTTTGGCAAAAGACCGCTCAGGCTACTTTAGCAATCTTGAAAGGACAGTCAATTGAATAACGCAAAAATTAATTATCAATATATAAAAGGACTATTAATCGAACAGACAAAAATGGATGATTGTAAGATTAAAAGAATTAAAGTAAAATTGTTATCATTCACAGACTCATTAGATTTGAAGGGATAGAGAATTGAGTGCTACCAAGAAATTATCAATAATTATTGTCAATTATAATACCAAAGATTTAATTCTTCGGTGTCTAAACAGTATTGCCAATATTGGTAAAAACGAAGAGAATGAAGTTTTTGTGGTTGACAACGCCTCAACTGATGAATCAGTTCAGAGTATAAAGACACAAATGCCTTGGGTAAAATTGATTGAAAACCGAGAAAATTTAGGATTTGCTAAAGCGAATAATCAAGCAATAAAATTATCTCAAGGAGAATACATTTTGTTATTAAATCCCGACACGAAAATCATTGATAATGCAATTGAGAAGACCTTAAACTTTATCCAAGACCATACAGATATTGATGCGGTGACCTGCCGTGTGGAATTAGGTGATGGTAAATTGGATTGGGCTTGTCATCGAGGATTTCCGACACCTTGGTCATCTTTCTGTTATTATGTGGGATTAGAAAAAATATTTCCGAAAAATAAATTGTTTGGTCAGTACCATTTAACCTACCGACCGTTAAATGAACCGCATGAGATTGATGTGCCCAGTGGTTGTTTCTTTCTGATTCGTCGCAAAGTTATCGAAAAAATTGGACTATTGGATGAGTCGTATTTTATGTATGGCGAAGATGTTGATTGGGCATATCGGCTCAAAAAAAGTGGAGGTAAAATCTATTTTTATCCTGATGCGAAAATTATTCATTACAAAGGATGTTCATCAGGAATAAAAAAAGAGAGTGTGGGGAACGCCATAATATCAAAACAAACTAAAATTAATGCGGTTAACTCTTTCTACGATGCGATGAAAACTTTTTATGATAAACATTATCGAACAGAATATCCGTGGTTTATTAATTGTTTGGTTTATCTGGGAATTGAAATAAAACGCCTTTTGAGCCTGCTTCGGTTAAGGGTCTAATATTTTTTTATGGTTCTTCCGAAAAATGAGTAGGTAAGTAAACATTGCTTTTTGACATATCCCATAAATATTGGTAAGATTCCTCTCGATATTTTATGAAAGTGAGGAGGAATCATTATGTCTACGAGTCTTTTATACCACGGCTTCGGTGTCCGCGGCTATAAGCTATTAAAGACTGAATACTTAGATGGTAAGATTCTATTTCATATTGCGAAGCGAGAAGAAGACATCTTCTGTGCTGATTGCGGTTCTGAGAAGGTAATCAAGCAAGGCAAGTTTGTTCGATGGATACGCACACTTTCAATTGGAAAACACCCTGTCTGGCTGGTTGTTCACTTACACCGGCTGGAATGTAAAACCTGCGGTGCGCTTAAACTAGAACCATTGCATATTGCCTTTCCTAAAGAAAATTCTGAAAAAGTCTTATTGTTTTTTAATGATTTACACAAAACAAATTTAA